>CALKVG010000196.1 GCA_937998045.1 uncultured Myxococcales bacterium | reverse complement strand
CACGCGTAAGATCGTCGGCAGCGTCAGATGTGTATAAGAGACAGGGCGGGTGGAGTCGATCGAGACGGGCGGCGTGGCCGCCGCAGCGGGCGGGGGCCCGTCGGCGAGAGCGCGCGCCGGAGCGGCGAGTGTGACGAGGAGGGCGAGGACGTGGCGTATCCCACGCGTACGCGCGATTTCGTGGGTCATGCGGGCGACTGCGGGTGTCACTGGTACCGCGCGGTCCACTCCCCGCTCGGCTGTCGCGTCGTCGCGTTCAGTCGATTCCACAGATTGATCGCGCCGATCGAGAGTACGAGAGCCGCGAGCGCCTTCTCGTCGAAGTGCCGCGTCGCCTCGCGCCAGACCTCGTCCGGTACCGCGTCACCTCGGTCGGCGATGCGGGTCTCCGCTTCGGTCAGGGCGAGCGCGGCGCGCTCGGCGTCGGAGAAGTACGGCGCCTCGCGCCATGCGGCCACGCAGAAGATCTTCTCGTCCTTTTCGCCGAGCTTCTTGAGCGCGCGCGAGTGCATGTCGAGACAGACCGCGCAGCCATTGATCTGCGAGGCGCGCAGGTTGCAGAGCTCGAGCGTCGTGCGAGGGACGCCACCAGCTTCGACGGCTTTTCCGATCGCGAGGATGGCATCCCTCGCGCCGGGCAGCGTCGTCGCGGGGTTCTTGATACGGGGCTCCATGGGGGTCTCCTTGCGTTGGGGTCGCGTGCAAACAGCGCCAGTCCGACCCTACGACGATCGGCCCTGCTTGCGGCCGACGTCATTCTTCGACGTTGTACGGCGGTTCCAACCCGAACGGAACGAAGGAACGCTGGCCGTGGAGCCGACGCTCAGAACGTGCAGACCCCGTACGAGTCCTCCAGCCGCTCGCCGCGCTCCAGGTCGTGCCTCAGAGGCCTATGCCCACGGGCCCGAGGGTCTTCGCGCGGGTCGCGGGCGTCCCGGTGACCAGGACGTTGGGCAGAGCCCCCATCGTGCTCGCGGGTACGATCGCGTACCAGTGCCCAGCGACCGTCGGAAGCGCGAAGGTCGCCCCGGGGGCGGAGGTCACGACGCTCGCGCCGGTTGCGCCGTCGATTGCCATCGCGGCCTGCCCTGCCCAGGGGTTGCGCACCTGCATCGACGCGGTCGATCCCGCTTCGACGATCGCAAAGGCGACCTGACCCCCCTGCACCTCTACGTCGACCTTCGAGTTGCCGTGGATAAAGATCGTCCCGTCGCCGCCCCAGCCGCTCGGCCACGCGGGAGCGATTCGCAGGAGGCCGTCGTAGTCTTGGACGAACGCCTCGTTTACCGCCGCCGCGACGACGCCCGCCTGCTCGATATAAGGCTCGCTCGTTCCGTTGTTGCTGCCGCCGCCCAACAGGGCCATCCCGTTGACGAAAGACTGGTGGTTCTGGGTGATGGTCGTGAGACCGGTGGCTACCTCGTCGCTCAGCCCGAGCCGCGCCGCCTGAAGAGGATCGAAGCTCCAATCGGCCGAGTAGACGAACATCCGGTTTTTGTACGTGCGCGTGGCGAGATCGAGGTTGGGCCCGTTGTCCCCGAGCAGTCCGTACGGCCACACCGCTTCGAGATCGAGATTCTCGCTGTTGTGCTTCGGTGCGTTGGGCTCGTACGAGATTGCGTACACGTCCTTTCCCGCGGCGTCGTCGGATGCCGTGAGGAGCTGACTGTGGCTGGCGCCATCGGTGCGAGGCAGGTCCGGCAGCTTGGTCAGCGCGTCTTTGAGCTGCGCGACCAGGCCCGCGTCCGTCCCGAGCACCCCTGCCGCCGCTATGACGGCCGGAAAGAGCGCCCCCATCGCGACGATGTCGGTCGTCGGGTCGTTTACCGCCCACTGCGTCTCGTGCGCGTTCGCGTTGGTGTGGAGCAGGCCGTCGGAGCCCATCGTGGCCCACGCGAGGAGGAAGGTCGCCGCCTGGCTCATGATCGGATAGTTCGTCGAAAGGAACGCGCGATCCTGGGTCATGAGGTACTGCTGCCAGACCCACAAGCCGACCTCGGCGCCGCTGGAGATGGTCAGGGCGTTCCAGAGGGGTGAAGCGGCCTGTTCGCAGGATTGGTTGCCCTCGCCTCCGCCGTTTCCATTGAACCGCATGGTCTCCGGCAAGCAGATTCCGCTCTTGCCGCCCATCTGGCTCGTCGTCCACGCCTGCATGGCCGCGATGTTCGATTGGTACAGGTTGAACGCGGGCGTGTTCATGTCGAACGCACCCGACGTCATGTTCGCGAACACGAGCATGCGAGTGTTCCAGACCCAGTACGCCGCAGGGTCCCAGGGCTGGTTATCCTGCAGGAAGTCGAACAAGTCGGCCAGCCCCGCCTGCGAGCCGGGGAGGTTCCCGCGGCTGTCGGCGGCCGTCAGATACAAGTAGATCGTCCGGAGCGTCTCGAAGTAGTCGGCCGTGCCGTCCGTAGACGTCATCTTCAGTAGGCCGATGCGGCTCCAGTAGTCGTGCCAGTAGGAGAGGTGCCCGGCGCGCAGTTGCGTCGATGAGGCCATCGCGTCGGGCGCGAACGCGCTGGTCACGGTGGATATCGCCTGGCCTCCGGCCCAAGCCGGGGACGCGACCACCACGCGGAAGGATCCGTCCGAGTTGGGCTGGAAGGTCACCTGGACGGTGAGGGAATCAATCTGGGATGCGCTGACGTTCTGGCCGCCCACCGCGACCGCGGCGAGCGATCCGAACGTCCGTCCAGACGAGGTGGGCCCGGACGAGTCCTGCCACGTCTCCGCGAGCACCGCGACGTCGCCGGAGACCTGCGCGGTCGGCGAGCGGCCGCTCCAGAGTTGCAGTTTCACCGATTGCATCGAGTTCGGGTCGGCGCCCGTCACGTCGACCACCATCTCTGGCGCGTCGGCTCGTACGAATACGGTCGCGGTCATTCCGCCGCCCGACTCGTTCAGCGTCGCGTCGTAGAGGTCTACGTAGCCGTGAAAGTCGGAGGCACCGGTGAGCGCGGCCAGCCCCGGGATGACGACTTGCCCCGGCGACTTTCGCGCCGGAAACGTGTCCGTACGATTGAGTTGCGCCGTGAGACCATTGGCGCCCCACACGGCCACGCCCAGCGTGCCGTTGCCGAGCGCCATCGACTGCTCTGGCCTGGTGTTCGCCGTGCCAAGGACGATGTTCGAACGTCGAACAACGTTGGGTGTATCGACCGAGAAGACCGACGCCACGCTCGGACCCGCCTCCGCAACGTCCGGCGCGCCGTCCGCTGCGCCCCCCTCGACCTTCGGCAGAGGAGGAGCCGCATCGCCCACGGAGGCGTCCGCGATGGTCTCGGCGTCCGCCGCCCCGGTCTCGACGCCGCCTCCGTCTCCGCCCACCGGCGCTTCCCACGACGGACCGCCGCCGCACGCGCTGCCGAGCACGGCGGACGCCATCGCGGCTACGAGCACGCTGCAAGCCGCCCAGTACTTCGCACCACGCATGTCCATGCGATCCGCTGCTCTCCGGCTCAGGGTGCCTTCACGTCGATCGACGCGCCGGTGTACGTCACGCTCTGGTCGGGGGGCTCCGTGTCCGCGATTCCCACGCCGTGATTGGCCCCCACGACCACGAGGTGGAACGTGCGCGATTGCGCCATCCCGGGATACGACCCCTGGCGTGCGCCGATGGTCAACGTTCGGGTCGCATCGTGCCACGTCAAAGGGATCGTCGAATACATCCCCGTTTCGTAGTCGTAGTTGTCGTTCTCGTCGTCGTAGAGCGTGAACGAGCCGTCCGCTCCCGGGTAGACGCGGATCTCGATCGGGTCGGGAGCCGTCTCGGTCGAGTACTGCATCACCGGACCCAGAGGCAGCACGGAACCCGCCCGAACGTACAGCGGCAGGTGATCGAGAGGAGCGCTGGCCATCACCTGCTGTCCGCCGGGCGAACTCGAGCCACTCCAGAAATCGAACCAGGTCGTTTTCGCGGGAAGGTAGACCGACCGACTGATCACGCCGGGATCGGTCACGGGGTTTACCATCAGGGCGGGCCCGAACATGAACTGATCGGCGACGTTGAGAGCTTGGGGATCGGCGCGGAAGTCGAATACGAGGCCTCGCATCATGGTGTATCCCTGGTGGGTCACCATCCATGACAGGGAGTAAATATACGGGAGCAGGCGGTAGCGAAGCTGATCGACCCCGAGGAGGATCGCCTGCGCACCGGCCCCGAAGTTCCACATATTCTTGTCGCCGCCGGTGCCGTGGCTGCGGAACATCGTGCAGAAGGCGCCGAACTGGAACCACCGCTCGTAGAGCTCGGTGTATCCGGGCGTTCCAATCATCCCGGGGTTCGACTGCGGGTAAAAACCGCCGATATCCGTATTCCAGTAAGGGATGCCGCTCAACGAGAAGTTGAGGCCCGCGGGGATCTGCGCCTTGAACGTCGGCCAATCACCATGAATGTCGCCCGACCAAACCGTGGCCGCGTTCCGCTGCTCTCCAATATACGCCGACCGCGTGAGGATGAACACGCGCTGGTCGGATGTCGCAGCTCGCTGTCCCTCGAACACGGCCGTCGTCGTCATGAGCGGGAACGCGTTGAGAACGAGCGCTCCGGGGCCCATGGCCGTCTTGTCCGTGGCCCACCCTCCGCCGAGGTCCGGTTCGGTGGAATCGAGCCACCACGCGTCGACGCCCTTGGTGAAGAGCTCGTCGTGCATCTGCTGCCAATAAAGCTGGCGGTTCGCGAGGCTGAAGGGGTCGTAATAGGTAAAGCTCGGGAGGTAGCCGGGCTCGACGAGCGCGCCAGCCGCATTGAGGGCGTTGTAGTTGGGGTAGTTGCCCTGGTCGAACCTCGCCCACACCGAGAGCAGCGCGTGGAGGTGGTTCGTGTGGACTTGAGTGAACATTCCCGCGGGATCGGGATAGTTTTGCGGGTTGAACTCGTGCGAACCCCACGGAGCGGGACTCCAGTACTGCCAATCCTGGACGATCCCGTCGATGGGAAGCTGCATCGAGCGGTACTGCGAGACCACCCCCAGGAGCTCGGCCTGCGATCCGTAATGCTCCTTGCTCTGCCAGTAGCCCCACGCCCATCGGGCGAACATGGGCGGCGCCCCGGTGAGCGCCCGGTATTGAGCCACGATGTCGTCGGGCTCGGGCCCCGCCATGAAGTAGTAGTCAATGAGGTTCGATGCCGCCGATGTCCAGGTCAGTGTCCCGGCGTGCGTGAGATCGATGGTCGTCGACGAAGGGTTGTCCCAGAGGACACCGTACCCGCCGCTCGAAACGAGCATGGGGACGCTGCTCTCTCCCGGGTTTGCTTGCTGCAGCGTCGTCCGCTGACCGTTGTACGTCATCGAGCCTGTCTGGTGCTGGCCGAGCCCGTAAAACTGCTCATTGCTCTGCGTTGCGAACGTCTGGCTGGCGACGAGCGTCGACTGACCGCCCGCCAGTCCGGGCCTGAGCGATCGTGCATTGGTAGTCGGCTCTGCGAGAAGCGTCGCGCCGGTACTGTCGAGAAAGGTCACTTGCCCTGTAGTCTTGTCGACGTGGGCCTGGAGCTTGGTGGTCGTGACGGTCAAGTCGGCGGCCGTTTCGTTCAACGTGAACGGCGTGACGGGGCGCGTCTCGTTGACGGCCAGGCTCGGCCCGGGCATCGGACCGGTCGTACCGTAGAGGACACGGATCGTTTGCGGGCTCCACACCTCGAGTCGCAGCGTCCCGTTGCTCAGCGGAATGACCGGGTCGGGAGGAGGCGGGGCGACCGGCTCCTCGGGCGCATCAGGCGTAGGCGACGCGTCGGCGCCGGGGCTCGGGGCGTCCTGCGCGGGACTGGCCTCCGCGGAACTGCCATCGATCGAGGCCGTGGCGTCCGGGCCCATCGTTGCACCGCCGTCGTCTCCTGGCTGAGCCCAATCGTCGCTCGAGCCGCAACCGGGCCCGCAGAGAACGAGAAGGAAAACGCCAGCGGTGGCGGGAGCGCTTCCCATTCGTAGAGGAGGGCCCATGCGTGCTATTGCTCGCCGCGCCTCATCCTTGTCATGCGGATGCAGGAAAGTAGAACAGCGGCGGTGGATGTCCTCGCGTGAGCCCAATCCATTCCGACCGCTCGGAGGGCTTGCGGTAGCGGCGTGCATCGCCGCCGCGGCTCCGGCGACCGCAGACACGCCGCCACGCCTATTCGTCGCCCTGAGCTACAAGCTCGAACCTGGGCTCCGCGGTTGTCCGAGCGAAGCCGAGTTGCGTGATTCCGTGATCAAGCAGCTTGGCTACGATCCTTTCCACAACGACGCCGCGCATCGCGTGATCGCGGAGGTGGCCGAGTCCGAGGGTGGGGTCGAAGGCCGCATCGAGTGGACCGATGCCGCCGGCAAAAGAGAGGGCCAGCGACGCCTCGCCTCTCCGGGTCGCGACTGCGGCGAAGTCAGCCGAGGGATGGCTTTCGCCATCGCGGTGCAGATCCAGCTTCTGAGCTCCGCGGCCGCTGCGGCGCCAACGGCGGCGCCGATACCTTGTACCGCGCCGGCGCCCGCCATCCCCGAGAACCCCAAGCCCGATAACCCCAAGGCCAAGTCCGATAACCCCAAACCGGAGAATTCCGAACCCGTCCCTCCGGTACGGAAATGGGGGGGAGCGTTGGGGATCGGGCCGACGGCGGAGTTCGGCGCGGCCCCTTCCCTTGCGGCGGGCCTTCGTCTGTTCGGCGTCCTGCGATTCCGCGATGTCTCGCTGGAGGTGGGCCCCGAAGCGACCTTTCCCGTCACGCTCCGCCAGCCGGACGGGACGGGCTTCTCGACGAACACCTTCTCAGCCACGGTCGTGCCGTGCGGCCATCTCGATCGCTGGGCGGTCTGCGCCGTCGGAATGCTCGGCCTTCTCGCCGTTCGAGGCTTCGGCGTCGACGACGCGCGCTCTCCTTCTTCTTTCGTCGCGAGGGCGGGCCTTCGCCTGGCCCTCGACCAGCCGATGGCCCCTCTATGGCTCGCCGCCATCCACGTCGATGGGCTGGCAACTCTGACGCCCCGGACCGTTTCTCTCAATGAGCTGCCGGTGTGGACGGCACCTACCCTCGCGCTCAGCGCCGGGATCGATCTCGCCGTACTGTTACGATGACAACGTCGCGGCGTTCGGCGCAATTACGAGGAGAGTGGTGGCGAGCCAGAGCAATCCCTTGAGAGCCGCGTCGATCTCGAACCCCGAGGCGGTCGTGCGCGGCGATTGTCTCGGCGTATTCGAACGCGAGTTCGACTACCTGTGCTGCACTCTGCGCCGCCTGCGCGTGCCCGACTCCGATATCGAGGACCTGGCCCACGAAGTCTTTTTGATCATGTACCGGCGGTGGGAAGCCTACGACCCGTCTTTTCCGCTCCGACCGTGGCTCTTCGGCATTGCCTTCCGGGTCGCCGCGACCCATCGGAGGCGGGCGCGCCGCGAGACGACGCATCCGTCGCCCGAGGTCGCGGATCTGTCTCCTGGCCCCGATCACGCCGTGGCGGCGCGGCAGGCACGCTCGATCGTTCTTGCCGCCCTCGAGCACGTGCCGTTGCCGCGGCGGGCCGTCTTCGTGATGCACTATCTCGACGACGTGCCCATGCGCGACATCGCGTCGGCGCTGTCGATCCCCCTTTTTACGGCATATTCCCGGCTCCGAAAGGCACGCAAGGAGTTCGAAGCGGCGGTCAAGAGCCTTGAGAGCGGAGCGAACAAGCCATGAACTCCGACAAACACGACCCTCTCTCTCCGAGCGTCGAGAAGCTCCTCGCCCCCGAGCGCATCGTGGAGGCGCAACCGGAGGACGTTCGCAGGCGCGCGTTTGCGCGGGCTCGAACCGCCACGGCGGGGGTCTCACTGGCTCCCAAGGCCAGGCCGCGGTGGGGCGGGTGGGGGTGGAGGCTCGCCGTGGCGGCAGTCGTGCTCACTGCGGCCGTCTCCGCGGCCGCGATTCGATCGAGGCACAAGCCGAAGTTGACGGTCCTCGATCCGGAGCGGGCTGGCCGCGAGAAGGTCAGCGTGGCAGAGCCGCCCGCCTTGCAGGCGCCTCGGGCGGGAGGCCAGGAGCACGCCGATCCGGTTCCGAAGATCGAGGCGTCTGCCCACAGAGCGCCCGCCGTGTCCCCGCGCCCGGTCTACGACCGCTATGCGCTCGAGCTCGAAGTGCTGCAGCCCGCGCGGGCAGCGCTGGCTCGCGGCGACTTTTCGTCCGCGCTCTCGTCGATCGCCGAGCACGAGCGGCGCTTCCCCAACGGGGAGCTCACGGAGGAACGCGAGGCATTGCGGGTTCAGGCTCTCTCCGGCCTGGGGCGCACGGAGGAAGCCAATCGAGCGGCCGCCGCGTTCCGCGAGCGCTTTCCGGGTAGTGTCTTGCTCTCGCGCATGCAATCCCTGCGGCCGGTGCCGTGATCGGGAGAGCGCTCTGCGCACTCGCGGCCGTGTCCCTCTTGGCGTGCGGCGCGTGCGGGAGCACCACGCTAGATGCCGGGTCGGACCGCCCGCAGGGGCCGCTGCCGGTCGACGAGCGCGATCCACTCATTCTGTCGAACGACGGACCTTACGACAACTGGGACGGCGAGTACGCGCTCGTGCTCGCGAGTGCGGGCAAGATCAATCTCGTCGGCATCGTCGTCAACTCGAGCATCATCTATCCGAAC
This sequence comes from uncultured Myxococcales bacterium, assembly GCA_937998045.1. Classification (GTDB taxonomy): domain Bacteria; phylum Myxococcota_A; class Polyangia; order Polyangiales; family Polyangiaceae; genus Palsa-1150. The sequence continues at coordinate 18,443 of CALKVG010000196.1, read as the reverse complement.
CTCGCGGACAACGTGCAGGGGTGGCGCGACATGGTGCAGGCCGCGCGCGCCAGCGGGATGCGCAACATTCCCGATCCGACCGCCAGCGTCGACGATCCCCCGCTCCAGCCCCCCGCGAACGGCGACATCGAGTCGACCGCGCCCAATCACAGCGAGGGCGGGCGCCTCATCGTCGACGCGGTCCATCGCTTGGGCCAACCGCTTCGACCCATCGTCGTGGCTACGGGGGGCAGGCTCACCGAGGTCGCCGACGCCTACCTGCTGGACCCGAGCATTGCCGACGAGGTCGTCGTCGTCTCGTCGCTCGGCCAGGTGTCGCCCGACGCCACGACCGCCACGATGAGCGAACCGAATGGCGATCTCGACCCATGGGCCGACGAGATCGTCGCGAGGAAGTTCCGCTTCGTTCAGGTCGTGGCCTATTACGCTCAGCAAGACGACATCCCGAGCGCGAAGATCGCCGATATCCCCGCGAACGCCTTCCGCACCTGGATCGCCTCGAAGATACCGCAAATCTTCCCCTTCCCGGCGCACCAGGCCTCCGATCAGAACAGCGTGATCGCCTGCGCCTTCCCCGACTTTCCCCTCGACATCGTGCGGATGTCGGAGCTCAGCCCGACGCCGCCGCCGGCGGGAATGACGCCCACGCTCGGTCAGAGCGCAGGCGGCAATAGCTGGATCGTGACGAAGGCAAACAACGCTCTGGCGAGCGAGCGCTTTTGGCAAGCATTGACCGATCCGACCACCTACGGTCCGTGACGCGCGAGCGGGCGCGTCGGGTACCGGCTCCTGGTCAGTAGAGTGACCAATCGATCCCAGGGCGTCCTGGTGGTACGAGCGGGCATGCGCAACGTCAAACTCCTCCTGGCTCTCGCCCTTGCGTTTGCTGCGGCCGCGTGCAGTGGCTCCAGCGCTACTCCGCCGACGGGCGACGGCGGAGAGAGCGACAGCGCCACTGGCCAGGATTCGACGACCAGCACCGACGGCCAGAGCGCGAGCGATGCGTCGAACATGCCCGACACGTCCGCCGCAGACTCGCCGTCGCCGCCAGGCGACGGGCCCACGATGCAGACGGACGGCCCGGCGACGGAGGACTCCGCGACCGACGCGTCGGAAGGAGACGGCCCGGCAACGGGGGACTCCGCGACCGACGCTTCGTCGGGAGGAGACGCCTCGACGGACGGCTCGGCCACGGACGCGACGCCCGACGGTGGAATGTGCGCCGCGCTTTCGATGCAGTGCATGGCGAACGCCAACTGCTGCTCGAACAACTGCGACGTCATGAACAACGTATGCTGCGCGCAGGGCGCCGGCCACGCGCAACCGGGCGCGACTTGCACGCTAAACTCGGACTGCTGCAGCAACTCCTGCAACGGGGGCGGGCACTGCAAATGAAGGATCGGTCGCGGTAGCGGTCGAAGGCAGCAGCGTCGTCACGCAGCTGCAGGGCGGCTATTGCACCCACACACGTGATGGCGCGGTGCATGGCGGTTAGCATCCGAGTGTGCTCCCCGTCCGCCGGCTCGCGTCCGCCAGCGCGGTGGCTTGCGCAGCGCTCGTCTGCCTGCCGACGGTGGCGTACGCGTTCAAACCTCTGGGTCACGACGTCATCGAGGCCACGGCTTACAAGCGGCTGCTCGCCGAGAACCAGGTACCGGGGACCCGCGCAAGCGGGAAGGAAGTCCTCGCGATGCTCATCCGCCGCGGGGTGCTGGCGCAGCCGAGCTGCTTCCCGGACGACTCGGGCCGCGTCCCGTGCTCGCGGGCGGTGAACGATCTGCCAGGCGACTGGCTCCCGGAGGTCCGATCGGGCCGCGAGGACCTCTGGCTCGCCGGCAATTCGACGGCACCGAGCAGTGCTTCCACTTCATGGCAGCCGTGGCGGCTGATCGGAGCCCTCGACTACATCGTGCATCCGGCCGGCTGGCGCTACTGGTCGCTGACGTATCATCACGACTTCAGCGATGTGGCGGACGACGAGTGGAGGGTCGATTCCCCATCGTGCCCGGCGCCCGCCGAGGACGGCGTCTACACGGTGCCGGAGCGCTGCCTCACCGTTCGCGCGCTGGAAGCCGCGGCGGTCGTGCACGACGCGCTCGTCGCGCTGTATGCCATGACGACTGCGCGACCTGGCGGTGGCTCACACGAACGCGACCGTGGGGGCGATAGCAGTGTTCCTGCGGCAGTGAGCGCGGCGAGCTTCGCCGACGAAGGGCGCGTTTTCGCCGGCCCATTCGGAGTCACCGTTGGGTGGAGCGGTCGATTGTCTTTTGTGTGGTGCTCGCCAGTTTGGTGCATGATGTTTTTGGTTTTGGTGTTTGTTGCAACTGCAATGTCTGCCGTTGTGTCGAGAGAAAGTCGTCGCGAACGTGCAGTGACTCTCGGAGTTTCGTGAGAGCCTCGTTTTCTATTGGGACCGCCTCTCTTTTTTCGTAAAGTGAGTGATTTTCCATCGGCAGCGAGTCTTTGTTCGTCGTTTTCGCACCGTTCACGATCAGCAGCGCATCGTTTTCGATGAGGAACGACTCTCGTCGTGTGGGGAGCGAGTCTCTGCGAACCGAAAACGTGTCTTTCCTCGCTTGCAGCGCACGTTTCCTCGTTGGGAACGAGCCATTGCTCGCTGGAAAGCGTCGTTTCTCGTTTGCAGCGCGTCTTTTCTCGTTGGCAAGGAGCCGGTTCCTGAAAGCGAAGCGTCGTTTCTAGAAGCCCAAGCCTCACGTCACGGAACCAACGAACGACTCGTCTTTGGCAACGACTCACCGCACGAAAGGAACGCCTCATTCGTCCTCGGCCGCGCCTCGTTCCCGATTGACGCCGCGTCGTTTGCCATAGGCCGTGCGGCGCTTCCCTTCCGGCGCGGCTCATTCGAAGGAAGCCGTGACGCGGATCCTCTAGACAACGCCACGCCGGCTCCAATCGAGGACTCGTGTCGTGGAACCGGTGCGGCGTTCGCGGCGAAAGGTGACGCGTTTGCAACCGAATGTCGCGGCCGAGCGCGTCGACGCGTGCGTCGTCAACCTGCTCAATCGCTCAACGCACGATTGCTTCTGACGAGCGCGGACGACTTTTCTGCTCGGGGAGGATGCCGCCGTCGGAGGTCGAGCTGATGCGGTTCGAGGCCGCTCGCGGCGCTTGGGTCTACCAGTCGGACGCCCGCGCGCGGCGCTCGCACGCAGCTTGCGTCTCGTATTCCGTAGGGTGGAGCCGTGCGACTCGACGAACCGATGGCCGAAGCGCTGCGCCGCGCCCTGGACGCGCGCGCCCGGAAGCTGAAGAAGCAATTGCGGAGAGCCGGGGAGGGGGACGCGGACGGCGTGCACGACGCGCGCACGACGATCCGCCGCATACGCGAGGGGCTGGACGTCATGAGCCGGACGGTCTTCGATCCCGACCGCGTCGGCCGCCTGGAGCACCGGCTGCACGAGCTCGAACAAGTCCTCGGCCCGACGCGCGACGACGACGTGCTCCTCGAGAGCGTCCAGGCGTGGAGGAGAGGGGTCTCTCGCTCGATGCGCAGCGGAATCGAACCTCTCGCAAGACGCCTCGAGAAGAACCGCAAGAAGCACGCGCGCGTCCTGGCGGACGAGCTCCAACGAAGGCGCTTTCGCAAGACCGCCAAGAAGGCGCGGAGGTTCGTGCACGGTCGATTGCGCGGCACGGTCCCGCCGCCGAAGAACCCGGCCCGCGCTGCGCCCGAGCTGGTCCGGCACTTCGTGGGCGACGAGACTTGGTTCGCCTACGAGCAGGTGCTCGCGTACGACACGCGCGTTCCCACGGCCGACTTCGACGTCATCCACAAGGTGCGATCGGCGTCGCGCCAGCTGCGCTATCGGCTCGAGCTGTTCGAGGGCGCGGTGCCGGGAGGGGCGGACGCCGTCGTCGACGCGCTCCGTTCGCTGCAAGACCGGCTGGGACGGCTGCACGACGACGTAGTCGCCGTCGCGACCCTGGAGGGCTGGCTGGCCGACGGTCGCCTGCCGCGGAACGACGCCGTCGAAGACTTCCTGCTCCGCCGGCGCGAGGAGCGCGATCGGCTGCGCGACGAGTTCGACCGCGAGTGGCGGTCCCTCACGGGGAGGGCCTTCCGGCGAGCGGTCGCTCGTATCGCCTCGCGCGAGATGCGCTCGCGTCCGGACGGGGCGATAGCGCTCGTTCCGGGGGGCCGCGCGGCCTCGTGAGGGGGGCTAAGGCGGCGCCGCCTCGAGGACCGTGCTCACCTTCGTCAAGAGCGCCTCCGGGGGAAACGGCGCCTTGAGGCGCGGGGCACCCCGAACCGGCTCGGTTCGACACCGTTCTCGTCTTCACCGGGATGCCGCCGGCGCATACTCGTCGTGTCGACGTACCCAGTAAGGCCCGCGATCTCCCTCGTCGCGACCCTTGGGGACCAGGTCGAGGATGTTATAGGCGGTATTGATCAGGTCGATGCCGCGCGCATAAGTCGAGTACGTGCGATACACGGCGCCGTCGTCGCTCTTGTAGAACACGCTGACGCCTTCCCGATCCGTGGAACCGGGGTCCTGCGTGACGAAATTGAAGCGCGCGCTCTTCTTGGCGACCTCCTCGCTCGTGAACGAGGCATGAAGATCGTAGTTGAAGCTGGACTCTCCGGAGGAGAGCCACGTGAACGTCCACCCCATGCGGTTCTGATATGCCGACAACTTGGCGTAGGGCGCGCGGGAGACGGCGACCATGCTGACGTCGCGTTGGTTGAGGTGGACGATGATCGGATCGAAGTTGTCCGCCCAAAAGGAGCAATGCTTGCACCCCGCCTCCCACTCGGGCGCGAACATGAAGTGATAGACGACGAGTTGGCTGCGCCCCTGGAAGAGATCGTAGAGGCCCTCTTTGCCGCGCGGCCCGTCGAAGGAATACGGCTTCTCGACCTTGACCCAGGGCAGCTCTCTCCGCTGGCGATTCAGCTCGTCGCGCAACCGCGTGAACTCCTTTTCCTTGGCCAGAAGGGCTTGCCGTTCCACGAGCCACTGCTCTGCCGACACCACCCGATGATTGATCACGATCACGCCTCCTTTTCCCTCGAGCCCTGGCGTCAGTCTAACCGCTGTCGGGGTGCGGCACATGCTTTCGGTCGTGACCGATGAGGTCGGGCATCAGCGCGTCGAGGACGTACGAGTCGACGGCGATCCGCTCCACGCCGCCACTATACCAACCATTGCTGCAGCATCCGTTGCCTAGGCCGCGCGCACGCGCTCTTCCCGGTGCGCTACGGTGCTCACTCTATGGAGGCGTTCCCATGATCAAGGGCATCAAGTTCGTGAGCATCCCTGTGGCGGACCAGGCACGGGCGCTCAGCTTCTACACCGAGAAGCTCGGGTTCGCGATCAACACGGATCAGCCGATGGGTCCGGGAGGCCAGCGATGGATCGAACTCAGGATCCCCGGCGCCGAGACGCTGATCACGCTATTCACGCCGCAGGGGCACGAGGAGCGCATCGGAACGTTCGTGCCGGTCTCCCTCTGGGCGGACGACGTGGTGGGAACCTACGAGACCCTCAAAGCGCGCGGCGTGGAATTCGTGGCTCCGCCGAAGAAGGAACCGTGGGGCACCTCGGTCGTCTTCAAAGATTCCGAGGGCAATCAGCTCCACCTCGGCTCGCGGTAGGTCACGGGTCCGGCACATGAGCACGCGATCGGCGCCCACGTCCTTGCGCTGACAGCGCGAATGCGATGCACGCAAGCCGCGGCTCGAGAGCCTGCCCAGCGGTCGGCACGTGTGCCCTCCCGCCCACGGATCGACCAGGAATACACCGCGCTTTCGCGCCGGAGGGAGATGCCTGGCTCGTCTCGGGGAGCTACGCTCGGTTTTCGATGTGCGAAGTACAGCTTTGGTACACGGGCTGCACGGCGGACGCCGCCGCGCCACAATCAGCAGGGCGCCCTTCTGGACGGCGCAGGCGGAAGGTTCCATGAACGCTCGGCTCCCGACTGCTCGCCTCCTGGCCTTCACGTTATTCTGTGGCGTCACTGCGTGCGGGACGGACACGGCTCCGTGGACCGCAGGTGGGGGTAGCGGATCCTCGTCGGGATCGTCCTCCGGGTCCACGTCGTCAGGGTCCTCGTCGTCGGGGTCCTCATCGGGCTCATCGTCCGGTATGCCCCCCGGTACGTCCTCGGGCACGGCAGGTTCGTCTTCGGGGTCCCCGTCCTCCGGTTCTTCGTCGGGCGCTTCGTCGGGAAGCTCGTCGGGAACCTCCTCGGGAAGCTCCTCGGGGTCCTCCACGAGCTCCTCTTCCGGCGCGGCGTCGGGATCTTCGTCCGGATCGTCGTCCGGAGCGTCCTTCGCGTCGTGCAGCGCCGACGGCTGCGTCGCGGATTGCACCGCGCCTGCCAGCGATCCGCTCGCCACCGGGCAGGCGAGCTACGACCAGTACGACGGGTGCCTCCTCGCCGGAATGCAGGTCGCCGGCATCACCGACCCCGAGCTCGGGAAGCTCACCAAGGCGCAGGCGAATACGGAGAGCGGCATCGCTCCCCAGATCTCGCCGAACGCGTGCGGCGGGCAGAACTGCGGTATCTGGGCGATCAGCGCCGGCTCCATCACCGGGGACCCGCCGCCCGGCCCGTGCGGCTCTTCGCAGGTCGACCGCTTCACCGGCCAGGTGGACTATTCGCACAGCTACGGGCTCTTTCAGGACACGCCGGCGTGCGACGGCAACTTCGGGCTGATGACCAGCCTGAGCGGCAACACGTGCACGGCCACCACCACCGCCGACGACGTCCCGTTCGGCGCTTCCGTCACTTTTTACTGCGAGAGCGCCACGTCGCTGAACGGCAACTACATCGACGCAGTCCAGGACACGAAGAGCCCCCTCTACGCAAAATCCGTCTTCAACCCGGCATACCAAATCTACACGTACTACACGGAGTGGTCGGGAATCTTCCAGTCCGGCAATGCGAACGCCTCGGGCTGCACGACCGCCCAGACCTGGTACCTGGCGATGGCGGTCTGGAACACAGGCGGCGCGAGCAGCTCGTGCACGCTCAGCGGTAACGGCGCCAATTACGTCAAGGGCGTGATCGACAGCTATCAGGGTCTCTACAATAAGACGTGGCCGTATCCGTTTCCCTGATCTGCCGCACACCACTCGGGCTCGCCGCGCCGGCGGAGGCAGGTCGAACGCGAAGCGCCAGCGATGACCGCGGGGGGCTACCGCCGAACGGCGTTACGGGCCCTTCGAATAGACCCGCACGTAGTCCACTTTCGTCGTCTGAGGGAACATGGTCGTGCTGTTCGGATTCCCCGGCCAGCTGCCGCCCACCGCGACGTTGAGGATGATGTAAAATGGCTGGTTGAATAGGCCCGGATCGGGGGTGTCCATGGCGTACACGGTCCCGTCGACGCTGAAGTTGATGGATCCCGATGCCCACTCGACGGCGTAGACGTGAAACGAATTGGCGTAGTTCGCGCTGCTTGGCTGAGACGGGTCCGAAGCGTTGTAGTTCGTCGCGTGAAGACTACCGTAGACGACAGTCGGATCTCCTATGTTTTCCATGATATCGATCTCGCCACAGCCGGGCCAGCTGCCCTGGTTGCCGAGCAGCCAGAATGCAGGCCACAAGCCCTTGCCGGTGGTGAGCTGCATCCGAGCTTCGAAGCGGCCGTACTGCTGGGAGAACTTACCCCTCGTGTTGAGGCGGGCACTCGTGTACTGCCCATTCATCGACTGCGCGGTGATCACCAGATTGCCGCCCTCGACTACGCCATTCGCCGTGCCACCGGTATACTTCTCGAGCTCGTTGTTGTAGACGGGCCCTGTATCGTAGGTCCATTTCGCCGGGTTCGCCGGCGAACCATCGGGATCGTCGAATTCGTCGGACCACGTGAGCGTCCAGCCCGGGAGCGCAGCGTCCTCCGGCCCCGCCTCGGATGCTGCCTCGGAGCTCGCGTCCGTTCCGGAGCTCGCCTCTCTTGCCGACGTGTCCGCCGCGGCGCCCGAGTCAGCTTGTGATCCGGAGGAGGGCGGCAGGGCGTCGGGCGCGGAGCCACCGGCTGCATCCGGCGCACCCGTCGAACCTCCCTCGTCGGGAATTCCGAAGTTGGCATCCGGGCTCGGAGAAGCGCAGCCCGCCGCGATTCCAAACGTCGCCGTGGTAACGAAGATGGCCTTCGAATATTTCATAGCCGTCCTGTTTCGGCGGCACCCAGGGCGCCGCGGTGCGTCTTCTCGAGTTCGATTGATCGAAAGAGATTTCTTGACCCACGCGGTCAGCAAGCGTCATGCCCACCGCGCAGGCTTTCCTCTACGGTGGCGCGAGAAGAAATATGCAGCTCCGTCAAAGCCGGACGGTCGGTGTGGGTGTCATTGCCCGATTGCCCTCGCGTTCAGGGTCTACGACGCCGAAGAACGGGATTCTCCAGCCTTATCGGACCCATGCCGTGGACAGCCATCCCCACGCACTTCGCGTCCTCGCGCGGATTGTCGTTCTCTTCTTGCGAGGATGACGGAAGCCGGTCGGTGGGAGCACCGATGTGGACGACGCAAATTCCGTTACCGCTCCCGCACCTACCAAGAGCCCGTGGAGCCCCGTGTTACAAGGGCGTGCGCCTCGGATTTCTTACGCTTCCGGTTTCTCTCTCCGCTGCATGCGCAACCAGCTCTCCGGCGCACGCGCCGGGCCGCTCAAGCCACGCCACCCCGGCGGAGAACACGGAGGCCTCCAATGCAGATGCCGGACGGGCGCGGCCCACGTTCGCGAGGCAATATCCATCGAGCCGCACTGTCGAGGCGGACCAAGTGATCTTCGGCACGACGGTCCGCGATCCCTCTCGATGGCTGGAGGAGGGGATCCGACCGGGCGCACCCGATCCTGGTACCGAGTCGCGATTCTGGTGGACGTCGAGCGCTTCGTCGTCGAGCAGGTTTCGTACACGTCGAAGGACGGAACACGGGTGCCTATGTTCGTCGTGCACGCGAAGAATTTCCAACGGAACGGGAGTTCTCCGATCTACCTCACTGGATACGGAGGATTCGGAGATCTCGATGACGCCCGACTTCGACTGGATGTCAAAGCTTGTCGGCTTATAGCCCTGGCTGGCCGCAGCGCAGGCGGCGTTTGCCTACGGGCGAAGGATCGTATAGTTGTGCGCGTAGTATTGGAGGGGCGGCCCAGTCCCGTGCGGCGGAGCGGGTTGGTACGGGAGGTTCGATGGAATCGGCACTTCGCTGCTGTCGGCTCCCCAGAGGGTCTCGGTCCGCGTCGCATTCTCAGGGAAACCCGACAGATACGCGTGCAAAAGCTCGTAGGGCGGAGTGTTGCCGCTGTACGGGTTCTGAGGGGACGGGCAGTAGTCGCAGAAAGGCGTCGCGTTCGGCACGACCGCCGGCGCAAAAGTGGATGTCGGAGCGTCGAACAGGTCGATGACCTCCGGCGAGAGTGACATCAGCTCACCGTGGAGGGCCACTCTCGCGTCCGTGGAGTGGAGGTCGATTGCGATGACCGCGGCGAGCCCGTCCAGCGCGATCTGCTGCTTGATCCAGGCGAGCGCTTCTTTCGCCTGAAGATCCTGCTCTTCTTCCCAACCATTTCCGAGCCCGCCGTCCGGAGCGATATCGCTGCCGTAGCTCCCCGTGTAGGGCAGGCTCGGACTGTTCGTCGGATCCTGGAGCTGACCGCAGAAAAAGTCGATGGTCCTGTCCTCGAGCTTCACTTGCGCCTTGAGAACGGCGCGCCGGAATCCGGTCGCTGGGAGATTGTACGAGGCGGTGCTCGTGATCGGGTAGTGGGACAGAATCATCGACGGTGTCTGCCCCTCGAAATTGAACGCCGGCGCCGACTGCGTCGTGCACTTCGACTCCCCGATCGCGAGCGGCGTCTCGTCTATGAAATAGTAGATGGCGCAGTTGAAGCAGTAGTCGTTCGCTAACTGCCGGAGGGTCGTCGTCGGCGTGATCGGGGTGTAGAGGGGGGCCAGCTGCAGGGCGCAGGCAGCCGAGAGGCACTGCAACGTGCCGTTCAATGCCCCCATCCCCTGAGGATCGCCGCCGCTCTGGGTCGAGCAATTTTGCTCGACGCACGCGTATGCCTGGTTCACGTACGTCTGGCCGACGACGTTCGCGCCGCACGGGGGATTCGCGGGCGCGGGCTTCACGTCGGCTGCGTTGCTTGGGGGGGTGCTCGAGTCCGTCGTGACCATGAAGCTATATTGGAAGCGCCCCGTTCCTTGCGCGTTGGCGGCCTTCCCGGCGTCGGCGATGTTCATCCGGTCACCGAGATCGGCTGCGTCGACTATGCACATGAGATCCGACGTGCGAGCCGCAATCTCGGCATAGACGTACGGTCTTCTCTGCGCCGCGAACGGAGCGCTTGCGCCATAAAGGCTGACGTCCACGAGATCCACCGAGAGGACTTGGAGCTGCGCGAGCGTGCACTGCGCGAGGAGCCCGGTGTCCTGGCTCGGCAACGCGTCCGCGGCGTCGCCGGGCGCTGCGCCATCCGTGTCGGTTGGCGCGAGGCTCTTCGCGTCCTCGCAATAGAGCCCGGTGACCGGGTGGAGCTTCGTGGCGTCGTTGGGGTCGCCGATCACGTAAAACGTCGCGAGATCGGCGCCCGACGGAAGCGTATACAGGGTGATCCCGTTGTTCGCTGCGTCGTCCGCGTAGGCCGCAACGATGTTGAGTGTGAAGGGGAGAAACTCCGCATAGCCCGCAGAATCGATGGTCGTGACCACCGGGGCGTGCGAGGACGAGGGCGACGTCGCGTTTCCCGGCGCGATGGGCTCTGGGACGACGATCGGGGCAACTGTCGCCGGCAGCCTCGCGCTCGAGGAGAAACCCCAGTCGATCGACCGTACTCCGGACAGCGCGTTGACGACGCGAACCGCCGTGTCGCTCGTCGGAACGGCAGACCGGACGGCCTCAGGGAGCGCGGAGATCGCCTCCTCGCTCGAGCCTCCGCCGTAGCGCATCAGCGTCACGACGGGGGCGTTGCCGTTCACGCTGTCGCCGACACTCACACCATCGAGCTCGCTCGCGCCTTTCACGGCGCAGGTCTCCCCCGAAGGGATCGCCTTCACATCGATCTTCCCGGCTGGCACCGCGAAGGGCACCGTCGCCTGCGCGTACGCCAGCCCGCCTGGCCTGGAGGAGGACCCCAGACACAGAGCGTCGTTTCCTCCGTCGCGGAAGATGGGCAGCCCCCAGTCGCTCGTCCCGCTCCTGCGAATGCAGAAGTCGATGTTTCCCCCGACCGCGGCCACGTTCACGAGACGCACCCGACCGTTCCCGTCCGTCGGAAGATTGCACCCCGTGAGGAGCGGCGGCCCTGTGCTCTGAATGCCGAGGATCCCGACGCACCCGGCGATCGGGCCGAAGACGCCGGCTGCTGTCAGACCAATCGCCGCGAGCCTTGCGCGCGCGTGCATCCTAGAACCTGCCCGTCATGGTCAGGCCGTCGGGGTCGATCGCGACTCCGACCCCCGACGACGAATACGGTGAATGCTTTCGCGCGATGAAATAAAGGGTCACTCCGCCCGTGAAGAGGGCGGCGCCAGCAATGAACGCCACGGTCGACGACGTCCCGAACGTCAGCGCCGAATCGCGATCCCTCGCCCCCTGCGACGAGCACCTGAGAGACCCGTCGAACACGGGGCACAGGCTCTTCGCGGTGTTCCACGATGACAACGCCATCAGTCCGAAGACGCTACCCATACCAAGACCGACGATCCCCGCGCCGCCGAGGCTCAGAGACCAAATCGTGAGACTCGAGGGGCCCCGCTGGGGCGCTGGGAACGGTGAAGCTGCGACGCAATCTTCGCCGCGGGCCACGCGCCCACGTGAGCACTGCGGGACACCGCTGCACGCCGCCGCGGATACGCTCCAGGTTTGCCCGGGCCAGCAACACTCCGCCGCCTCGTCCGTCGTGCGCACCTTTCCATCGGCGCAGAGAGGCACGCAAGCGTCGCGAAGACGCTCCTGCCCCTTGGGGCAGGACTCTGCGCTGGGATCCGGCGCGAGCTCCACGTCGATCTCTGAAGTTGCTCCCTCGCCGATGTCGAGCTGGGATGTGAAAGGAAGATAGCCAGTGGCCACGGCCACAATTGCGATCTTCCCGGGCGAAACGACGTAGGGCTCGCCGAGCAGTGCTGCGTTGACCTCCTCGCCCGCCACCGTGACGTGAACGTTTGGCGGCGTCGGAATTGGAAGCTTCACCGTGATGCGTCCGACTCGGTTGCCGAGCGACTTCTCGATCTCCTTGCACTCGGAGAGGATGCGTTCTCGACCGCCGAGCCGATCGTTGGCCTCCGCTTCGGCGTCACATTGGCGGGCGTTGCCGTAGGCGTCCGCGAGCAGACCCACGGCAGATTCCTCGCGCGCGAGGAAGAGGCGAAGGGACGGAGTCATCTTGATGGCGGCGGCCCGCTTTGCAAGGGCGACCGCCTCTGCGTGCTTGCCCTGAGCGCTGAAGTCCTCTGCCTGCGTGATCAGGTCCCGACGCGTCGCCAGCTCGCGCTCGCTCTGCGCGCGGGCCGATCCCGACCAAGCGAGCGCCAGGACAATCGCGATGTGGCGCCCGCACCTCATTCGATGATGAGCTTACCGTACGAACCGGCGCTGGTTGCGGCGCTCGGGGACGCCCGAGGTGCGGCGGCCCCCGCCGCCCGCGACGGAGGCCGTCGCCCGGATCCCGCGGGCACGACGATGGTCGCCGTGGAGGCGACCGGAAGCGCCTCCACGCTCGGCGCACCCGGCGGCGGCCCCGGCGCTTCCGACGCGCTCGGCGGCGACGGTGGGACATTCGCCGCTTCTTCGGTCACCGATCTGGCCGCGCCAGGAAGCTGCGATCGCCTCGCCGTCCCGCGCCAGCCGATCCCGACTGCGACCGCTGCGATGAGTGCGCCGCCGACGAGATAGATCGGCACCTGCCGCTGGCGATTCGGTTGAGCGCGGGGTTCGGCCCCGGACATCGCCCCGTTCGTCGTGACCTGAGGGGGCGCCGGCGTCACCGCACCATCGAGGAAAGCTTGCGCGGGCGATCCCCTGTCGAGCGTTTCAGCGAAACGGGTCGGACCAGACAGGGCCGGCGCCGGCGGGGGGCTCGGAGGCCGGCTCACGTGCGCCGCGGAGGCCTCACTCACCGTCGCCTCCAGCGCGCGAAGCAGCTCGCCCGCATCGCGATAGCGCTCCGCGCTCGCCAGAGAGAGCGCGCGACGGATGACTTCCTCCCAGGCTCCGACCTCGACGCCGAATTTCCCAGGGGTCGGGCGCACCCGGTCAACGATCTGCTGAAAGAGCAGCGGCATCTCCCGCCCCTCGAGCGGTGGGCGATCGGTGAGCATCTCCGTGAGAATGAGTCCCATCGCGTGCACGTCCGTCCACGGCCCCGTGCGTCCGTTGCTGACCTGCTCCGGTGAGGCGTACCCGGGCGAGAACGCGATCTGATTCGAGCGCGTCTGCGTTTTGCCGCTGCCGGGCCCCTCGTCCGCGTGCATGATCTTCGCGATACCGAAATCGAAGAGCTTCAACGAGAAACCGCCCCGATTCGGGACGAGCATGATGTTCGCGGGCTTGAGATCCCGGTGCGCGATCCCCGACTCGTGTACGACCGCGAGCGCGGAGAGGACGGGCTTGAGGATCGCGAAGCACTCCGAGGGCGACCTCCCCGCGCGTCCGCGGCGACGGAGGAGTTCTTGTTCCAATGTGGAGCCCGTGATCCACTCGAGCGCCATCCACGCGGCGCGCACGCCTGACGGCATCATCGACACGCCGAAGTCGTACACGTGCACGATGTTCGGGTGCGCGATGCGGGCGATTGTCTTCGCCTCCCGGGCAAAGCTCTCCAGAAACTCCTCCATTTCCGCCTCGTCGAACCGGCGCGGCGTCTTGAGGACCTTCAGCGCGATCGGGCGTTCGAGCGCCGCTTGCAGAGCGTGGTAGACGACGCCAAACCCTCCTTCTGCGACGACGAGGTCCACATCGAAGCGTCCCTCGAGTGTCGTCCCAACGAGGTTGAACACGTCGCTGACGTCACATGTCGGTCTGCTCCGAACAGCGGGGTCTGCCTCGTGCGCATGCTTCTGCGTGGACACGTGACATACCTCCGGGAAAGCATACCCGGCGGATTCACCCCCGGATTTCGGACCCTTACCCGCTGCGGGCACCTACCTATATCACCATGGTCACCTGCAGCAAGAGGCGACCGGCGGCGTGCAGCGCTAAAGCCCCGAAGATGGGCTCATTGGGACTTTCCTTCGAGGGCCCGCAGCGCAGCGACGCGGGACGCGAACCACGGCTCCGCACCGAAGAGCATCACCCGCGTCGTACCGTCGGTCATATCGACGCCGGCGCGCACCGGACCGATATCGAGCATGAGTGCACACGTCCGCGTGTGACGGAGCTTGGCAAACTCGAGGGACATGTCGAACCCGTCGGCTCGCGCGCGGATCGACCGCGCCTCGACCGCCGCCGGGGTGAGCAGGATCTCGCCCGACGTCTCGAGGCCCGCGGTGGGGAGGACGCCGAGAGCGAGCTTCGTCCCGAGGTCCGCGCGGCTCTGGATCCACGACACGAAGGGGCCGGCGTCCTTCGCGCGCCCGGCGAGCTGGGCACGCAGGCGCGCGCCGCCGCGCGTGGAAACGACCCCACGGCTCACCTCGAGCGCTCCCCACCAGTCCATGCTCCGTTCCCCCTGGAAACGAAGCGTGCTTCCGGAGAGGTCCGTCAGGCCTCTCCGCCGTGTCGCGCGAACGGCAACCTCGAGCCGGCCGCTCAGCGTTTCGGCTCCCGTCCGCACTTGCACGTCGCGCGCGGCCACGCGCACGTCGCCCTGCGCTGTTCCTTCGCCGAGGTCGACATCCAGGCGCAGCGCACCGCGCGCTTCGCCGCCTGTGACAGCGACCTCCGCCGGCAACGGTAGGAGCGCTGCCAGCGTGGAGAGCGAAGGAATCTCGATGGCCGGCGCGTCGATGGCAGCGCTCCCCAGTAGGCCTCCCCCTTCTAGCTTCAGACGCGGAGCAACGACCGTGACTCGTGGCAAGACTACGCTCGCACCGGGCGCGAGGCCGCGTTCCGCGGGGCCAAGAGAGAGGCGCCGTGCGTCCACGCACAATCGACCCTCCGCGCCTCGTTGCGCCACGGCCCCCGCGACGTGGGCCTCGGCTTCGATCGAGCTGGCGGCCATCGCCAATCGCGGCCACACGTGGAAGTAGTTCTGCCAGTACCCCAACGAGGCCGTGCGGGCGCCGGCGACGTCAACCTCGTAGGTAGCATCGGAGAACGGGTGCGAGAGGTTGAGCTCCCGGGTGCTGAACGCGAGCGTGAAGGCGGCCACCCGGGCTTTCGTCTCCGCAGCGTGCAGCACCTCCAGATGGCGCGCATCGACCGCGACGCGGCCGAAACCGTCGTCGTCGACGCGGACGTCGACCCCGACGGATGCGTCGACGTCGAGCCCCGCACGGCTCGCGACCGCGTCGAACGGATCCGCGTGAAGCCACAGCCCCGGGCGCAGGACGCCGTGGTCAATCCCAGCGTGGGCCGCCCACACCACGCTGGCCCGCTCGACGCGCGTGCCGGCCGCCCCGCTCTCGCTGTCGGAGCGAGCAGCAACGTTCGAGTGGTCCAGCAGGTGGTGTGCGATGGCCGCGACGCGCGCCGTGCCGCTCGCGTCGCCTTGGACCGAGACGCGGTCGAGAATCTGCGCTCCCTCGACGGCGCGCACGTCGAAAGGATGAACGGTCACCATCAGGTGGCCGGATACACCGGATACCCACGTCTCGCGGGCCCCGTACGACACGTCGAGCCGTCGCACGTCGAGCGTCGCCGGTCCGACGTCCAGCCACCGCACCGGCCGGAAGAACCAGCGGCCGCGGATCTGCAGTTCGCCCGTGTAGCGGATCGTGTCGATCCAGATCTCCCGAACATGGTCGGCGACCACCCCCTCCAACCATACCGACCAAAGGCGGTAGTCCGCGTCGGTGAGGGGCGGTGGCGTCGGGCCAGCAAACGGCGGGTCCGAGAAGCCGGGCACGGGCGGCAGCGCCGCGGCTTCTGTCGGTTCGAAGGACGGTTTCCTCCGCCGGAGCCGAAGGCTGAGCCCATCTCCGTGAACGTCGTCCGCGTGGAATCGTCTGCGCAGCCCGAGGTCCGAGAACGAAACGCGAAAGTCGCTGCGATCGATGAGGAGAATCCACTCGATGTGACTGTCACGGCCGCGAATGCGCAGTCCTTCGACATGAATGCGTCCGGGGACGATCGAATACGCGCTCGCGTAGTCGACGAGCAGCGATTGCGGGTCTTCGCCGATCAAGTCACGAAAGAGCCTCGTCCGCACGAAGACGTTCATCGCGATAAGGTAGAGCGCCCAGCCCCCGAGTGTGGCCAACGCGACCCAACGCAGGGCCCTCCGCACCCGAGCCGACCACACTTGCCTCATAGCCGTCGACCGAACCAGCCGTCTCTCTGGTTACCGTTGCGGCGGACCCGGGGCTCGCTCCGGCCAGCGCGTTGAGGACGCGTGCACCCGCAAACCGAGACAGAGGACCGCTTCGATTCGTTGCCATGACCCATTCCTCGGTCACCACCAGACGTGACGAGGCGAGAGCAGGAAGACGACGAGCAGGACAATGAGGAGGAGCCCCAGACCACTGCTCGGGTAGTAGCCCCAACTTCGCGAGTGC
The DNA here is from genome assembly GCA_937998045.1 of uncultured Myxococcales bacterium. GTDB lineage: Bacteria > Myxococcota_A > Polyangia > Polyangiales > Polyangiaceae > Palsa-1150. The sequence continues at coordinate 1,813 of CALKVG010000196.1, read as the reverse complement.
GGCCACGCAGGAATGCTGCCCAACGCGGCGAGCAGCAGCACCAAGAGCAGGAGAGTCATCAGCATTTCATACCACCGAGCACGAGGCGTGCCGCGACATCGCGCGAGCCGCGAGGGCCGCCCGGTGGACGCGCGCTCTGCCGCCAATTGCACGTTTGCCACTAGCGAGGCGAGGAAGTCGCAAGAACGCCACGAAACGCAGGCGAGAACATCGTCGTGGTCTGGGCGGCGCTGGCCTGGCAAGCAGGCCAACCGGCACTCGAGTTGCACCCTCCCGGTCAACACATTCGGAGGTCGAGCATGAATTGGGATCTCGCGGCCGGTCAGTGGAAACAGCTCCGAGCCCAGCTGAAGTCGAAATGGGCGAAGCTTACCGACGACGACCTGCAGTCGCTCGATGCCAAGAAGGACGCGCTGATCGGCAAACTACAGGAGCGCTATGGTCTCCTGCGCGACGAAGCAGAACGACAGGTCGACGAGTGGATTGCCAAGATGCCGCCCCGGCCCGAGGAGCCACCCGAAGAAAGGCAGCCCCCGAAGACTTCGGCAACCAGGCATTGACGACCACCCCCGCCGCTCGGCTCGCCGAGCCGTGTCTCCGTCGCCGATGGAGGCGTCGGGAGAGTCCGGCGGAAGGCCGATGGATGCGTCAGGAGAGTCCGGCGGAAGGCCGATGGGGGCGTCAGGAGAGTCCGGCGGAAGGCCGCGGTCGCAGCACTCGCATCCGGGGGCGCACCTCGAGCATGCGTGGATCGTCGCACGCCGCCTCGTGGCAGCCAACCGTGGCGGCATGGCTGCTTGCCGTCCATGCCCGACGCCCCCCGGAAGCTGCGCGCGGTGCCAAGCGCAAGAGTCGTCGCCAGTCGTGCGCCCGCTCACATGGGCATCGGATACGGCCAGGGCTTTCCGTAAATCATCTCGTAATTCGAGATGGCGCTCTGGATGTAATGCAGGTCCCCGCCCTGGCCGCCCCCCGTGGGGATCGAGCACGTCGAGCTGCTGTCGCCATTCAGCCAGCCCGCGATGGTCTTGTACATCGTCTGGTACTCCGTGCAGCCGGGGACGGCCGCTTCCGTCGCCTGGTAGTTGGCCTTCAGTGAGTACCCCAGGTGCACGAAGAGGTTATAGGCGGGGTTGAAAATCGAGAGCTTGTAGTAGGGGTCCGAGGGATTCGTGATCGCGTTGATGACGCCCTTTACCATCGTGCCGGTGAGGTTTCTCACGCCGTTGCCCGTAGCGCTCTCGCAATAGAAGGTGCTGTCGCTCGTGCTGAAGGGAAGGGTCGGACTGCCTCCGTATCCATCGTTTCCCGTGCCGGTGCACGTGTATCCCGGCGGCAGGCTCGGCATGATGAACGTACCCTCGCACGCGGGAGTGTCCTGAAAGAGCCCGTAGCTGTGCGACATATCCACCTGCATCGTGAAGGGGTCGACCGTGGTCGAGCCGCACGGCCCGGGGGCATTGTCACCGGAAATACTTCCGCCGCTGATCGCAATCATTCCGCAGTTCTGACCGCCGCACATGTTGCTGGTACTGACCACCGGTGTGATGGAGCCGGCCTCGTCCAACGCCTCTCCCTTCAGAAACCCGCCTATCCATTGGATCGACGTCGACGCAAAGCCGCCAGCTTCCAGCCCGGCGATGATGCAGCCGTCGTAGATGTCGTATTGGCTTGGGTTCGGCGTTGCGAGGGGATCGTTGGCGGGAGGCGAGCAGTCGGCGATGCAGCCGTCCGCAAGGGTGCAGTTGGCGAAGATCCCAGCGCCCACGGTGCCACCGTCCGAGGCACCCGAGGACGAACCTGAAGACGATCC
>CALKVG010000195.1 GCA_937998045.1 uncultured Myxococcales bacterium | reverse complement strand
TGAGCGCGCGGTCGGCGTGACCGCGAAGTGAGCAGCGTCGGTTCGCCGGGGGCCCAAAGCGGGGCCCCCGGCGCCGGGGCGCGCCGCACAGTCGGGTACCACCAGTACGTTGGGTCTGCGCGTTCCATCTGGATTGCGCTCTGTTCGGCGGTCCATTCCGATCCGCGCGCGCCGCCGTGCCATTTGTACGCGGCCATGCCTCCGGCATGTGACAACGTGCCGTATCGATGCTGGGAATCGACCTTTCCTGTACGCCCGCGTCTCTCTCAGGCCCGCTTGGCAGTACAGGAAAAGGCAGATGACCAGCGCACAGGCTCAAGCCTCGAGATTGAGCAAGAGGTGGAGGCGCTGGGAATCGAACCCAGGTCCGAAAATGCCTCGCTCGCGCCTCTACGTACGTATCCGGCAGTTTGTATCGCTCCGGATCTCGCCTACCGGCGGGCTCTCTCCGGAGCTAGGCACCTGTTTGATCTCGCCTCCCGCCCGGTGACCCGGCGTTCGGCCATCCAGCTCGTTTACGCCCTCGGGAGGGTGCTGGAGGACCCTTCCTTCGGACGGCGTTCAGTGCTTTTTAGGCAGCGAGCGCGAGTGCGTTGTCGTTCGCAATCAGACGTTCCGCGGGTTTTTACGTGGGCCTGCGGGCCACGGTACGCAGCAAACGAACTCGTCATCTCCGTCGAAACCGATCGCCCCCTTCCTTTCCAGGTCCCTTCGATGGCGGGACCGTTTCCTTCGTGACCCCGATAAGTTAAGTGCCCGGCACGGCTAGTCAACTCGTGGAGCATGAGGTAAGTCGCGCGCACCGCGCCATGTCCGCACCACAGCAGCCGTCTGCCCGCGCTTCTGGTTCGTCTGCCGCTCCGCGTGCCGTTCCGTCGGTCGCGCCGCCGCCCGTGGCGCTTGAATCGGGGGCGCCCGCACCCAAGGTCGGTGCTTCCAGGGCCGAGACCGTCCTCATCACGGGCGCGTCGAGCGGCATCGGGCGCGCGCTCGCGCTGGAGTACGCGCGGCGCGGCGCGCGCCTCGCCATCTGCGCGCGTCGCGCTGCGGAGCTCGAGTCGCTGGCTCAAGAAGCCCGCGAGCTCGGCGGCGACGCCATCTGCATCCCCCTCGACGTGCGCGACGCCGACGCCGTCGCCGCGGCCGTACACCGCGCCGACCACGAGCTCGGCAGCCTGGACCGCGTCATCGCGAACGCCGGTCGCGGCGACACCAGGCTGGCGACGCGGCTCACCTGGGAAGAGGTCGCCGCGATCGTCGACGTCAACGTCCGCGGCGCGATGGCAACTCTGGTGTCAGCCATCCCCATTTTTCTCGCGCAGCAGCGCGGGCATCTGGTCGGCGTCTCGAGTCTCGCCGGCCTGCGCGGACTCCCGCTCTCCGCGGCGTACAGCGCGAGCAAGGCCGCGCTGAGCACCTTCCTCGAGTCGCTGCGGATCGACCTCGCCCCCGCCGGCATCCGCGTCACCGACGTGCAGCCGGGCTTCGTCGCCACGGAGTTCAACCAAGGCGCGCCGTACAAGACGCCGTTCATGTGGCCTGTAGACAAGACCGCACGACACATCGTCCGTCGCCTCGACCGCTCGCCCGCCGTCGTGGCGTTCCCCTGGCCGGTGGTCTTCGCGACGCGATTCGCGCGCCTGCTGCCCGCGTGGTTTTACGACCGCGTCGCGCGCGCGGCGGCGCCCAGAAGCGCCTGAACGCGCGGCGCGGAGACCAACGTCTCGTCGAGCGCCAGTCCCTCGGCGGCGAATCGGGCGCGCGAGAGGGCGAGCGCCTCGCCTCGCACGCGCTCCCACGCCGAGGCAGAGAGCGGGATGTCCGCGCGGTTCGCCCAGAGCCAGGCCAGCGCCGCGGCGTCGCACTGGAGCTCCGTCCACGCCCGCTGCTCGAATGGGCCATGGTTGTGGAAGTGGGCCCAGTCGTGCAAGCCCCAGAAGAGCGCGTTGAGGTTGTCGGCCGCCAGCCACAGGACGTCGCGCGGCCGGACGCGCCGCGCGTGGAGCTCGTCGGTCGCGTGGTCGATGGCCCAGGGGGCGAGCGCCTCCTCGTCGGTGAGCCCGAGGCCGAACGCATGAACGGCCGCTGGTTCACGCGGAAGAAACGGGGCGGCGCTCGATCCGTCGCTGCGGCGCCGCGTCACGAACACCATGCGCGCGGGGTCCGCTCCGTCCACGACTGCCGAACCATCCCACACGCCGGCCGGGCGGCGCCATTCGAGCGTGTCGCTCTGGCACCAGGCGAAGTCGTCGAAGACCCCCTCGGGCACGACGCGCCGCGGGGGTGGGGTCGCGAGCGCCCTTACACGCACCTGCGTTTCGGACGAGGCATACGCCACGCAGCCGTAGTAGCATTTGCTCTACGAGCTCCGCGCTTTGCGGCCCGAGTGGCCCCGCGCTAAGGCTTGCGCCACAGGACCGCGATGTCGAGCACGCAACCGCTCCCGCCGAAAAAAGAGGTCGCGCTCGCGCTGCTCGAGAAGTCGAGCGTTTACGTGCACCTCGATCCCCGCCAAAACGCCGTCGTCGTACCGCCCTGGTTCAAGAAACAGCCGCAGCTCGTCCTGCAGATCGGGCTGAATATGCCGATGCCCATCCCGGACCTGCGCCTGGACGACGACGGGATGAGCTGTACGCTCAGCTTCAATCGGTCGCCGTTCTTCTGCGTAGTTCCGTGGGCGTGCGTCTTCGCGATGGTTGGTGAGGACGGGCGCGGGATGGTTTGGCCGGACGACGTCCCGTCCGAGGTTGCGCGACAGGCGCAGGTTCGGGCGGTCGACGGCGCCGCGCGCAAAGAGGCGCCGTCCAAGCCGGGGCTCGAGAAGGAGGCGAAGCCCGAGGCGGCGAAGCCCAAGCGGCCGCGCAAGCGCGCTCCACTCGCCGCGGTTCCCGACGGTGAGAGCGCCTCCAAGAAGCCCGCGAAGCAACCGCGCGCCCCGCTCGCCGAGCGGGCCTCGCAGCCGCAGGCGGGAGGACCGCGACCGGTCGCTGCTCCGGCCCCGCTCGTGCGCCCCGCCACCAACGGGGCCCGCAAGAAGCGTGAGCTCCCGCCGTATCTGCGCGTTGTGAAATAGCTCTGACGAGGGACGCCGGCCTCTTCGAGGCCTCCTGCCGACGCCGCCACGCGCGCTCACAACACGGACTGTCAGTCTCCCGACCTGTGCGTGCCCGCCGGCGGGCTCGCCACCGTCACGCGGTGCTATGCTCGCGCGGTTCTTCGATCCGGCAAGAATCCGAAGCCATGAAACTATCGATTGTCATCCCCTGCTACAACGAGTGCCGCACGATCCGCCAGATCGTCGCGCGCGTTCTCGAGCAACCGTACGAGAAGGAAATCATCGTTGTCGACGACGGCAGCACCGACGGCTCCCGCGACATTCTCCGAGAGCTCGCCGCTGCGCATCCCGAGATCCGGGTCGTCCTCCAGCCGAAGAACGCGGGCAAAGGCGCGGCGCTGCGCACCGGCTTCGCGCACGTACGCGGAGATGTCGTCATCGTCCAGGACGCCGACCTCGAATACGACCCCGCCGATTACGCGGAACTGCTCGCCCCGATCTCGGTCGGCAAGGCCGACGTCGTGATCGGATCGCGCTTTCTCTCCGGTCCGCACCGGGTGCTCTACTACTGGCATTCGGTCGCGAACCTCGTCATTACGACGATCAGCAACATGTTCAGCGATCTGAACCTCACCGACGTCGAGACTTGCTACAAGGTGTTTCGCCGCGAAGTGATCCAGTCGATCGACATCGAGGAGAATCGCTTCGGGGTCGAACCGGAGATCGTCGCAAAGGTCGCTCGCATCCCCGGGATCCGGATCTACGAAGTGCCGGTGTCGTACGCCGGCCGGACCTACAGCGAAGGCAAGAAGATCGGCTTCAAGGACGCCGTCCGCGCCATGTACGTCATCGGCAAGTACGGGATCGTGCGCCGCCGGAACCTGCGGTTCCCCGTTCCACTGAACGGAGTCTCGGCTCAGCCGGCGGATGCGGCATCCCTCGCGTCGCGGTCGAGCCACCACAACGACGGATCGGCGCGTACCGGGACGATGCGCTAGCAACCGTTCTCGAGGAGGGGCTCCCATTCCATGGTCACGGCGGCCCCGGCGAGCCTCCAGCGACGGCTGGGCATTTTCTCGGCGACGACGATCATCGTCGGCTCGATGATCGGATCCGGCGTCTTCATCGCGCCCTCCATCATGGCCGGGTACGTCGCGGCTCCGGGGGTATGGCTGGGCCTTTGGCTGGTCGGCGGCGCGCTGACGCTCTTCGGCGCGCTGTCTTACGCCGAGCTGTGCGCGATGATGCCGCACGCCGGCGGTCAGTACGTCTTCTTGCGCGAGGCGTTCGGACCGGTGGTCGCCTTCCTCTACGGCTGGACGCTTTTTCTGGTGATCCAGACGGGGTTCAACGCGGCCGTGGCGATCGCGTTCGCGAAGTACCTGGGCGGAGTCGGCCTGCACCTCGGAGAGCAGGACGTCGTCTTCTCCGCGCTCGGCTTCACCCTTTCGCGCGCCCAGATCGTCGCGGTCGCCGTGATCGTCTTTCTCACGTGGGTGAACGCCCGCGGCGTGAGCGAGGGAGCGCTCGTCCAGAACGTCTTCACGGTGCTCAAGCTCGCCGCGATCGGGGCGCTCGTCCTCGTCGCCTTCGGCAGCGGCAAGGGTACGCTGTCGCACTTCTCCCCGATCGCCGGGACGGAGCTGGGCGCGGCGGGGCTCAAGATGGGGTTTCTGGCCGCCGTCGGCGTCGCGATGTCGAAGGCCCTCTTCGCGTACGACGCCTGGAACACGGTGACGTTCGCGGCGGAGGAGATCCGCGACCCGCAGCGCAGCCTTCCTCGCGCCCTCGTGGCGGGCACGCTGGCGACCACGCTTGCCTACGTCGGCGCGTGCGCCGCCTACCTCTACGTGCTGCCGATCGGGCGCATGGCGCGGATCGAGGAGAATCGCGTCGCGTCGGAGGTGGCGCACGTGCTCCTCGGCGGCGCGGGTGTGACCCTCGTCTCGATCGCGATCCTCGTCTCGACGTTCGGCTGCGTGAACGGCCTCATTCTCGGCGGCGCGCGCGTGCTGTTCGCGATGGCGCGGGATCGCCTCTTCTTCCCCGTCGCTTCACGCATTCACCCGCAAAGGCAGACGCCTACCGGGGCGCTGCTCCTGCAGGGGATATGGTCCTCGGTCCTGGCGCTCTCCGGCAGCTACGACCGATTGCTCACTTACGTCACGTTCGCTTCGCTCGCCTTCAACGCGCTGACGGTTGTCGGCATGGTGCGGCTGCGCCGGACCCGCCCCGACGCGCCACGCCCTTATCGCGCGTGGGGATACCCCTGGACGCCGGGTCTTTACCTTCTCGGCGCGTCCTTCTTTCTCGTCTACATCCTCATCGGGGATCCCGTCGACGCATGCTGGGGGCTGGGGCTCGTCGCGCTCGGAGTCCCGGCGTATGCCTGGTTCCGTCGGGGTCGATCGGCCGCAGCCCGCAGGGAGCGGCCGTAGGCGAAACAATCACTGCCGCAGCGACTTGGCGACGCGAAATCCCATCCCCGGCCCTCGCGTGAGCGAAAAGTGACCCGCGCCTCGCGACGCCGCGCGCGCCCAACGGCTGTCGACGTTCCACGCCCCCGAGCGCACGCGCCGGAGCGTCGAGTCGCCTCGAGGCGTTTCCGACGACGGCTCGGGCTCGGAGCCGAGCTCCTCGGCCGTGCGCGATCCATGGATATCGCCGACCCACTCCCGGACTCCGCCTGCCATATCGCGGACGCCGTAGGGCGACTCGTCGGTCGCGAACGCTCCCACGGGCTCGGGCTGTTGCGCGAAGGGGCGCGACTCGCGCATGTGGCAGAACGTCGGATCGAAGCGATCTCCCCAGGGATAGAAGCGGCCGTCGGTCCCGCGAGCCGCCTTCTCCCACTCGGCCTCCGTCGGGAGCCGGACGGTGGCCCCTTCGCGGGCGCTCCGCCAGCGGCAGTACGCGAGCGCGTCGAACCAGTCGACCATCAGCACGGGCAGCTCCCACTCGCGTTCGTCCTCGGCGGGATACACCTTGCGCGCGTCGCCCTCGATGAGCCGGTCGCCGATTGGCTCCCAGCTTCCGTTCGCTCCGCGGCGGGCGACGAGGCCTTCGGAGCCGCGCACGTCGTGGGGGGCTCGCTTTTCGGCCAGGGCGGGATCGCGGCGATCGACGTCGTCGAGGAACTCGCAATATTCGCGGAACGTGACGGGGAAGCGCGCGATCGCGAAATCGGCGACGTCCACTTCCTGCCGCGGGAGCGGCTCGACGGCGTCCGGGTCCCCCCCGAGAATGGCAACTCCGCCCGGCACGTAGACGTACTCGTCTCCGAGCGCCTCGTTGGTGTAGAGGCGCACGGACGCCTCGTGGTGAGCGCCGCGCGCGAGGAGCACCGGGTAGCGAACGTCGCGGTGTCCGGCCGCCCTGAGGATCACGAGGTAGCTCCCCGGATCGAGCCGCACTCCCTGGAGAGGGGTACGGCCGAGGTAACGCTCGTCGGTCGGCATGAGCACGCGGTCGCGCTCCACGTACCGATACACGGTGACGTTCGCCCCCGGCGGATCGGTGGAGATCGACAGCCGGGCGTCGGCGCGGAGGAGCGCGGCGTACTTGCCCTGGTCGTGATCCGTGACCAGCGCCTCGTAGTAGATCTGCGTCGCCGGGCGGCGCTCGGCTTCGGCTGCGCGCGCTCGCGACCAGTAGAGATCCGCCAGGCCGTGGTGAGCGTCGAGGCACTCGGCGTCGTAACCGAGAGCCTTCGTGTAAAGCTCGATTGCCTCGGCGAGCGCCCGCCCGCTCTCGCGCTCGGCTTCCGCCGCGCGGTCTTCGAGCGACCAGCCGGCGCGCTTTCGCTCGACGGGCTCCCAGCCCTTGACCTGCTTGAGCGTCTGCCTGGCCAGCTCGCCGAGCCGCTGCCGCTCGGTCTCCAGGTGCTGAAAGCGAATCATCGGGTCCTTGGCCTGCGCGCAAAGCGACTGCGCCTCGGCGCGACGGCGCTCTCGCTCCTTCGCGCCTTCGAGGAAAGCCTCGATCTCGGCCGCGACCTCGTCCGCCGAACGCGGGCGCTCTCCCCGGTCCTTGGCGAGACACTTCAGGCACAGGTCCTCGAGGAGCAGTGGACACGCAGAAGCGAGGTCCCGCGGGCGTTTCGGGACGCGATCGACGGTCGCGAGGAGCATCGCGCCGGCCCCCGTGCCGAGGTCGAACGGGTGAACGCCGGTCAGGAGCTCGTAGAGAATGACGCCGAGCGCGAAGATGTCGGCGCGACCGTCGATGTCCGGTTCGTGGCGGAGCACCTCCGGCGCGATGTAGCCCGGCGTCCCGCTGGTCTGCGAAGAAGAGCCGTTCGACTTGTGCTGCACGCCGTCCCGTCGCGACGGGAACTCGATGGCGACCTCGCTCATCGGGCGGGCGAGGCCCCAGTCGGCGAGGTAGACCTCGCCGAAGTCGCCGAGGAGCACGTTCTCCGGTTTCGTGTCGTTGTGAAGGACGCCGCGGGCGTGGGCGTAGGCGAGCGCGCGCGTCACCTGGAGGAAGGCGCCGAGCAGGCGCACGAGCGGCCACTGCGCCTTGAGCTCGTAACGCGTGAGCACGTCGCGAAGCGACTGCTTCTTGACGATGCGCATCGTGTAGTAAGGCTGCCCGTCCGGTAGCCAGCCCATGTCGTAGACGGGCACGACGTTCGGATGCTCGAGCTGCGCAGTGACGTGCGCTTCGTCGATGAAGCGCCTCGCCACGTGAGGCTCCGCGTCGCGCCCCTGCCTGAGCGTCTTGACCGCGACGGTGCGGCCGATCGTGCGATCGAGGGCGCTCGTTACGAGCCCGGCGCCTCCGGCGCCGAGCAGCTCGCCGATCTTGTAGCGGGGTCCGGGAGGTTGCGAAGGCGACGGATGCGGGTCGCCCTTCTTGCCGCGGCGGGGTTCGGTATCGCGCTTCTTGATGTCGCCGGAGTCGGTCGAGAACGTGACGGTCGTCGCTTCTTTGGTCGAGTCGGCGACGAGGGAGGCGAGGCGCAGCGGATCGAGGGAAGTGCCCTCGAAGAGGCTTTCGCCGCTCTGCGCCTCGCCGGTGCGCGCCCATCGCGCCGCGAGCTCCCACAGCTCGGCGGTCGACATCCACCCGCGCGCGACGGCCTCGAGCGCGATGGCGCGCGCATCCCGGATGTTCACGTTGCCGTGGGGGCGATGCTGGCGAGCGGCTGAGGTGCGGTGTTGTTGTTCGAAGTCGTCGTCGTCGTGACCGTCGCGCTGCACTGGAAGTCGGACATGAGACCGATGAGGACGCCGAAGACCGCTCGGTTGCTTCTCCCCGTTCGCTCTTCGACGTTGACTGCGATGTTCCACACGCGCGCGAGAGGCAGGCATGGATCCGGCGGCAGGAACCGCGAGAGATCCGCGGCGAGGTGCCGCGTTTCTCCGGAATGCAGGTACGTCGCGACGGTCTGCCCGGGCGTGTACGCCCAAAGCTCGCCCGTCGTTCTATTGAAGTCGATTAGCTGATCGACGGATGTCGCCGGCCCGCCGGAAAACGCGGCTCCGCTGACGAGCAGCAAGGCGCTGACCGCAGCGCCGCAGACCAATCCTCGTTTCGTCATTGGCTCCTCCCTCGGAATGACACGCATCTGCTCCGCCGCGCGCAGACACCACACCCGCCCCGCTAGAGAGTATATCACGACGAGTGCCCTCGATACTGTCTCTTATACACATCTCCGAGCCCACGAGACAGGCAGAAATC
>CALKVG010000194.1 GCA_937998045.1 uncultured Myxococcales bacterium | reverse complement strand
ACACGCGTAAGATCGTCGGCAGCGTCAGATGTGTATAAGAGACAGGGAATCGATAGCGGCGGGCGAGAAGGAGCTCGACAAGCTGCGGGGCCAGCTGAAAGAGGCGCCGGGCGACGACTGGGAGAAGTTGGCGAACATGGCGCGAGAGGAGCAGACTCTGACGAAGAAGGTCGACGCGATGCTCGTCGAGTGGGCGAAGCTCTCGGAGGAGGTGCAGTGACCGCCCGCGCGCGCGGCGCGGCGGTGAGCGTGCTCCTCGGGCTTCTGGCCGCGGGCGGTGTCGCGTGCCACCGGAGCCACGCCGCGCCTTCGGCCGCGAGCGATCCGGGCAATCCGACGCTCGTCGTGAAGGCCGACACCGAGGGCCTCCTCCTCACGTGGATCGACGACAAGGGCGACTTCCACGTGGAGACGCGCGTCGGTGACGTCCCCATGATGGGGCGCGACGCTGTCCGCGTCGTCGATCCCGCCAGGGACGAAAGCGCTCACGGCGATCGCGTCGACGTCGTCGATCTGCGCCAGCAGCGGCCCGACGGCACGTTCCCCGTTCGCGCGATGACCCGCGCCGACTTCGAGGCGATCGCCGTGGCGCGACGGGAGAAGTCGGGGCCCACGCTGGCGACGAGCACCCAGCCGCCGGCCTCGTCGAGCGCTCAGCCCGGTGTCCCCTCCGAGCCCGGGGCGACCGCAGCTTCCTCGCGCGCGACGATCATCATCTACGGCGCCGAGTGGTGCAGCGCGTGCCACGACGCCGCCCGCTATCTGCGCCAGAAGGGGATCCCCTTCATCGAGAAGGACGTCGAGAAGGACCCCACCGCCGCCCGCGAGATGCAGGCGAAGCTCGCCAAGAACGGGCTGCGCGCCGGATCCATCCCCGTCATCGACGTCCGCGGTCACGTCTTCGTCGGCTTCAGCGCCCAGCAGATCGACGGAGCGCTCGGTCAACCGCTGTGACCCCCGCGGGGGGGGTGGCCTCCGCCGACGAACCGACGGCCTGGCGCCTTGCCATCTGGCATGTTTATCCTTGCCAAGAGGCTAAAGAGGCAAGAGGCAAGGATGGGTAGGACGGAACAGGTCGCGAAGCTGCTCGGCGGCGAGAAGGTGCTGCGTCGAACCGTGCGCTCGCCCATGGAATTCGTGCCCCTTCTCCGCAAGGGGCTGCCGGTAGCCTCGCTCGAGGCGGTCACCAGGGAGCTCGAGCTTTCGCTGGACGCGGCCGCCGAATCGCTGGGGCTGGCCCGGCGCACGATCGCGCGACGCAGGCAGGAGAACAAGGCGCTCGACAGCTCCGAGTCGGAGCGCGTGCTCCGGCTGGCCCGAACGCTCGCTCATGCGATCGATGTCCTCGCCTCGCACGAAAAGGCGCGAAGGTGGATGCTCGAGCCCAACCGCTCGCTCGGCGGCGTGACCCCGGTGAGCTTGCTGGATACGGACATCGGCGCGTCCGCCGTGGACGATGTGCTGACGCGCCTGGAGTACGGCGTCATCGGATAGGATCGCTTGCGCCTCTGGTGTATCTGCAAGAAGAAATATGCCGCCGAGGCTTTCAGCGGCGAGGGATCGCGCCGCGTTGCGGGTCGCTGGCACGACAAAGGCTCGCCCGTCGTCTACACCTCCGTGTCGCTGGCCCTGGCGACGCTCGAGGTGTTCGTTCACGTCGACCCGGACGACTTGCCGGACGATCTGGTCGCGATCCGGGCGGATCTGGCGGACCGAGTCGCCGTCGAGCGCATCGACCCGGGGGCGCTGCCCGCTAACTGGCGCGCCGCACCGGGGCCCGAGGACCTGCGTGATATCGGAACGAACTGGTTTGCCGCGGGGAAATCGGTCGCGCTGCGCGTGCCCTCCTCGGTTCTCGACGAGGCGAGCGAGGAGAACGTTCTGTTGAACCCGCCGCACGCCGACTTCGCCGCACTCGCGATCGGCGCTGCGCGACCGTTAGCGTTCGACCCACGGTTGCGCAAGTAGCCGGTCCGCGACGACGTTGCGTTCAAAAGTTTGCGCGCTCGTCGCGCTCTCCAACCGATCGGTTCTGGTAGGGCGTTGGTTGCGCGGTTTCAGACGCTGCGACCGGAACGCCGAGAGGTGAGGGTACCGACAATGAAGAACGTCGAGAGTCGTCGCGGCATGGGCGTGCGCGCGCTGGCCGGCCTGGCGATGGCCTTCTGGCTCGCCATGCCGGTCTCGTGCGGGAGCGGGGACACGAGCGAGCGAACGGCCACGACCGAGCAGGCCTCGTCGGGGACATGCCCGGTGACCGTCACGACGCCGTTCAACAACGAGGGCGTCGGCTCCTCCATCCAGATCTCGGTCTCCCAGAGCTGCTCGAACTGGACGAACGCGATGATCGCGTACATCGACGACGTCGACTGCTCGTCGAGCTCCTATCCGTTTCCGAACGCCGGCTGCCACACGACCGGTGGCGCCCAGAACTTCTCGACGAGCACGTGGGTAGAGATCACGCCGGGCCCCCACACGATCAACGTCAACAACTGGAACTCGAGCGGCACCGTGGGCGTGTCGTCGCAGAACGACTTCTATTACGGCGTCGTCATCACGAGCCCGACCAACGGCGCGACCGTCTCCAACCCCGTGAGCCTCGCCGCCGAGGCGAGCGAGAACGTCGGCATCAACCAGATCCAGGTCTGGGACAACACGACGGGCGCGAAGCTCGGCGCCTACGCGAACTCGAACACGAGCAACACGTGGATGAGCCTCACCCAGAGCTACACGCTGGGCGCGGGCAGCCATGATCTCATCGTGGAGGATCTGGACAACAGCTTCGCCGTCATCCACAAATCGACCACGACGGTGACCGTGAGCGGCGCCCGCGACCCTGTCCTCATCGGGGCCGGGGACATCGGCATGGGAGACAGCACCGGCGCGGGCACGCACCCCGCGGCGACGGGGGCGGAGGTCAACACGCTCCTCGGGGCGAACCCGGGGGCCATGGTGTTCACGCTCGGCGACAACGCGTACGGAGGCACTTCGTGCAACAACGGCGGCACGACCGCCGACTTCGACGGCTACTACGACCCGTACTGGGGCGCCGGCACCAAGTCGTACCCGTCGTTCCTCGGCATCACGCTGCCGACGGTGGGAAACCACGACTACAACAACTGCGACCTTTCCAACGCCGTCGGGCCATGCAGCCTGTCGAGCTGCGGCAACATCGGCACCGGGACGGACTTCGTCACCAACGGCTATCTCGCCTACTTCGACGGTCGCGCGGCCGTCAGCCCGGGCACGACGTCCCCCTCGACCAGCACGACGTCGCTCCACTACGGCTACGACTTCACGACGTCCGGCGGCAAGAAGTGGCGCTTCATCTCGGTCGACTCGGGCAAGTGCTTCTACACGTCGGGCAACTGCGCGGTGGGGTCGAGCGAGTACAGCTGGCTCAGTAGCGAGCTCTCCGGCCACACCAAGGGCAGCTACAACGGCGGCCCCTACACGGGCATCGTCGTCGCGACGCACCTCAATCGCTGGTCGTCCGACGCCTGCGGAGGGGGGACGGGCGCGGTGGCCCCGATGTTCGACCTGACCTACAAGTACAAGGTCGACCTCTTCATCGACGGGCACGTGCACGGCTACGAGCGCTTCTCGACCCTCGGCCAGGGCTGCAAGAACGCGACTGTCTCGGGGTGCGCGACGCAGTGCGACTCGTACGTCGACGCGGCCGGCCCCGTGCTCATCAACCTCGGCACCGGCGGCGCAGACACCTTCCCGTCGAACTCGATGAGCGCCTTCCCGATGCCGGGGCACGTCGTGGGCATCTCCGACACGTTCGCCGTCGGCCGCCTGCGGCTGCACGACACGACCTGGGACTTCACGCTCTACAACACGTCAAACGCCGTCATCGACGGGACCGTCACGTACAACGTGCACTAGGCCATCGCGGCTTGGCGGCCCTTCTTGGCGTCGGGGCCCCTACAAACCGTCCACGACCACGCTCCCCCTCGGGAGCTTGGCCAGCGCGGACCGGTACTCCTCCGCGAGCGTGGCGTTCTGGTCGGGCGTCCGAGCGTCGTTCGCCCCGAGGGGAATCCCGGCAGTCGCCATGCGCTCGCGGATGGGCCACGGTGCCATCGACAGAAACGCGTCCAGGTCGGCCACGCGTACGGTCAGCGCGGGCTTGCCCTTCCACAGGCCCACGAAGGTGAGCGCCTGCAGGTCCGTCTGCGGCGGATAGAAGTCGAACACCATCGGGAAGAAGGCGATGGCCGCGTCGCCGTACGTGAGGCGCTCCGCCCAGCGGTCGGTCCCCTTCTCCACGTACGGATAGACGACCTTGAGCTCGCGGCGCGCCTCGTCGACGCTGACTTCCACCTTGCGTGAGCCCGTGAAGCCGTGCCCGTGGCGCGCCGCGAAGCGCTTCGCCCACTCGCTCGGATCGAACGGTAGGTCGAGGTGCAGATCCAGCTCGCCCTCCAGCCCCTCGTCGGCGTCGAACTCCAGGCAGCCGTACGCGTCCTTCCACACGACGGTGCCGGCCGGATAGGCGCAGATGTGCACGAAGTCCGGCAGGTCGTCGCCCTCCGCCGTCTTCACCTCTTCGAAGAGGGCCTGGAGCAGGCTCTCCACCTCTGCGCGCCGGGGGCGACGCGCGTCCTTCAGGTTCACTCCGATCTCGAGCCGCTCGTGCGCGGGAAAAACGCAGTCGTGGGTGACCTCGAACGGCAGCAGGCCCCTCGCCGCGCGCAGCTCGGGGCCGGGGCCGAAGCCCGGATCCGAACAAGGCGTGTGCGGG
>CALKVG010000193.1 GCA_937998045.1 uncultured Myxococcales bacterium | reverse complement strand
CCCCCCGCCCCCGCGCGCGCCCCTCCAGCCGGATGCTGGCGAGTCGGCTTTGCGGGCCGGGTTGGGGTTGGACGGCGGGTTCGATGCGAACTAGCGTTACAGTCTGGATGGCTTCGACGTTGTCAACGGCTAACGCGAGTCGCGCAGGCGGCAGCGCGCCCCTTCATCTCGCGCATGTCGAGGGGCTCCGAGCCCTTGCGGCTTACGTCGTTTACATCAATCACGCGTACGCGCAGACGTGGAACCCCTCCCACCTGTTTCCGCCGTCCTTCCTGTCGCTCTTCACGTACTCGCTCGTGGCGGGACACCTGTCCGTCACCGTCTTCATCGTGATCTCGGGGTTCTGCTTGATGTTGCCCGTCGTCCGAGCGGGCAACCAGCTGCGCGGGGGCGCATCGGCGTTCTTCAAGCGGCGCGCGCGCCGGATCTTGCCGCCGTATTACGGGGCGCTCGCGTTTTGCTTGCTCGCCATTTTTACGATCATCGGCAAGCCCACCGGGACCCTGTGGGACGTGCCGATCCACGTCAATGCCGTTGCGGTAATCAGTCACCTCGTCCTCGTGCAGGACCTGTTCGGAACGAGCAAGATCAACTACGTATTCTGGTCGATCGCGGTCGAGTGGCAGATTTATTTCCTGTTTCCGGCCCTCGTATGGAGCTGGCAAAAGTACGGGCCCGCGATCACCGTCGGGACGGCGCTCGTCCTCGGGTACGCCATCCGGTTCGGATTCGGCGACACGCGCGTCGTGCGGGCCGCCCCTCAGTACTTGGGGCTGTTCACCCTGGGCATGCTGGCCGCCGCCGTCGTCCAGGGGGAACGCCCGTCTCTGCTCCGAGCACGGGCGAGCGCGCTCTGGGGTTGGCTCGCCGTCCTGAGCCTCGGCGCCGTCTGCGCGCTTTGCTACGTGTGGGGCTGGGAGCTGGCGGTAGCGCGCTACCACCTTCTCGACGCGTTCGTCGGCGTAGCGGCCATGAGCACGCTGGTCATCGCGTCGCGCGCGCCGGGCGTCGCTACCGCGCGCGTCTTCTCGTGGAAGCCGCTCGCCTTCATCGGCACTTTTTCCTACAGCGTTTACCTCATCCACGCGCCGCTCTTGCAGATCCTGTGGCAGTACGTTCTCGCGCCTGCGCATCTGGCTCCTGTGACGATGTTCGCCGTGTTCATGGGCCCCGGAGCCATCGTCATTCTGGCGCTCGCGTACGCCTTCTTCCGTGTTTGCGAAGAGCCCTTCATGAGCCGGTCGGCCGCACGCGCCGAGTCACCCGCCGCCTGTACGCCTCTGACGAATCGTGAGGGCTTCGCGTCGGCGGCTAGGCAGGACTCCGGGTCGGCGTAAGGGGTCGCGCCGTGCGGCATTTGCTGGGCTTTCTCCTGTTTCTCGTGTTCGTCGACGAATCGGCGGCCGCGTACAAGCGGCACATGTTCGCGCCGATGGTCTGGGTTCACGAGTACTTGCTCGAGCCGAGCCCGATCAAGCTCCGTCCGTTCGACCTGGTTATGTTGATCATCCTCGGCGTATCGCTGTCGAAGCGAACGCGGGATGGCTTCGTCGCTCCCATGCGCAACGCACTGTGGCTCGTGGTCGGCACGACCGTCACCTGGTTCGCGTACGGCATGCTTCGAGGAGGGGACGCCCGCTACGCCAGCTGGCAGACGTACCTCATCCTGAGCATGGTTCTCTTCGCGTTCACGGTGGCGACGACGTTCCGGACCCCGGAACATTATCGCGCCCTGAACAAGTGGATCATGACCGCGGCCCTGTACCGCGCGGTCATGTGCTGGATATCCTATTTTACCTGGGGACAAAAGCTGCTCGGCGAGAGCGGGGCCTTTTTGACGATTCACGACGACACCATTCCATGGGTCGTGACAATCCTCATCCTGGTCGTGGAGTCTCTGGACAGGCGCTCGGTCCCCTACACCTGGCGCTCGATGGCGATCATCGTGCTCATCCTGGGCGCCATTCAGTTCAACAGCCGGCGCCTGGCCTGGGTGTCGCTCTTGATGGGCCTCGTCGTCCTCTACTTTCTGTTGCCGCCGAGCAGAGCCAAGCGCGTCATTCGCCGCTCGGTGCTGATTGCCGCGCCGTTCCTGGCGGTCTACGTAGCCGTGGGTTGGGGGCACGAGGGCGCGATATTCCTCCCCCTGCACGCGTTCGCGAGCGTGTCGACCCAGGAGGACGCGTCGACCCTCGCGCGCAACGCGGAGAACCTGGGGCTCATTGCGACGGCGAACTTCAGCAGCGCCTTCACCGGCGCCGGTTGGGGCCAGCCCTACGCGTGCCTGACCCACAAATACGACATATCCGCGTTCGAGCTTTGGCAGTACATGCCTCACAACAGCATCCTCGGTCTGCTCGCGTTCACTGGAATGCTCGGGTTCGCGGGGTTCTGGCTAGCGGTACCGACGGCGGTCTTCTTGAACACGCGGGTGGCGCGCATGACGGACAACCGGGCAGCGGCGAAGATTGCCAGCGTGGGCGCCGCCCAGATGATCGTTTGCGCCAATCAGCTGTACGGCGATATGGGCATATTCTCTCCACAAACGATGTACGTCCTCGCCATTAGCTACGCCATGGCGATGCGGCTGCCAGTCGTCGCCGGAGTGTGGGGAAGGACAGCTGCCGCCGCGGAAGCGTGAGCTTCGTGAGCGTTAAGCGGCGGGCGCATGGCGAAGCTCATCATCCTCTCGGTCGTCCTTGTGAGTTTCATCGTCCCGATACGTCTGGCAACGAAGGTCCAGCCGGCGCGCGCAGTCCGCCGCACCCAGGGGATGGTATTTCTCTTCATCCTGATCTGGGCGCTCCTTTGCCTTCACTGGTACCCCGCGCTCGTGCCTCTGGAGTAACGGGCCAGGACGGTCCTGGTTTCGAATGCGCCCCAAATTGTGCGGGTCGGAGCTCGGAGCGACGAGGGTCGAGGCCCGAAAGGCCTTCCGTAATGTTCCTTCGTGAAATCGTGAGGGATTTCCCCGGGGGAAGCGGGGAGGGTCCCCCACCGGCGCGCAGGCGCTCAAACGCCTGCAAACGCCTTGCACAGAGATCGCGTTGCACTACGATTCGGCCGATGGGCCATGGAGCGATCCTTTTGACTTGGGCCGTGCTGCTGACAGCGTGCGCTCCGGCGTGCTCCTCAGGGCCGGGGGCATGGTCGCCGAGCCAAATGCAAGGGACAGGGCCCGGCAGCGACGGCGGTGCTTCGAGCACGTTCGACGCGGGCCCCCTCTGGGATGGTGCCGTGACCAATGCGTCGTGCAAACCCGCTGGAAGCGTGTGGGAGAACGCTTCGCCGCCCGCTTCGAATTACGCGAACACGACCACCGGGATCACGTCCGTCGTCGTTCGCCCCGACAATCCTGCGGTCGTCATCGTGGGCGCCGATTCCAAGGGTATCTTCCGATCCACCGACTGCGGCGCGACCTGGGCTCTCGCCAGCACGGGCAGGAACGCCGACCTGATGGCCTCCGGTCGACCCTGGAGCATGGCGCTCGACCCGCGCGCGCCGGACGTAATGTACACGGTCGAGGGCTACGGCGCAGGCGGGTTGTTCAAGACGACGAACGGCGGCATGGACTGGGACCAGGTTCTGCCCGACGACATATTGAATGCTTTTTCGTATAAGGGTCAGATTGACAGCGTCAACATCGATCCTTCGGATCATACGCACTTGCTCGTCGAGTCCCACGGCAGCAACGGCGCGACGGGTGTCTGCGCCACGCAGACGTGTCTCGCGGAAAGCAAGGACGAGGGGGCGACCTGGACTCTCATCAGCATTCCGACCGCGTGGGGCGAGAACAGCGGTGTGGTCATGCTAAGCCGGACGACCTGGCTCTATTGCTCGCTCTTCGGAGGCCTGTTCCGAACGACGGACGAGGGGATGTCCTGGAAGCCGGTCTCGATGCCGAGCGGGGCGCAGACCAGCTGCAACGTGTACAACCCGTACCTCTACCAGGATTCTTCCGGCAGCTATTACATGCCCTCTCTTCAGGGCGGGGTCCTGAAGAGTGCGCCGCAAGACAGCAGCACCTGGTCGTTCATCCCGAATTCCCCCAAGGGAACGACGCTCCTTCCGACGAGTACGAATCTCGTCGTGAGCAATCAATTCCAGCTGGGATACTCGATCGCACCGCAGAGCAACGCGGGCTCCTGGACCAATCTACCGACCCCCGTCGGACCCTCGAGCGATCACGGGGGCATATACCTCGCCTACGATAGCCTGCATCACATCCTCTACTCCGCCAACTTCGCGGGCGGCCTCTGGCAGATCGGCGCGGATTAGAGGAACTACCAAGTGAACATCCAGTCGAACGTACCAGAGCCGAGCGTCTCCGGCGTTCGCGGGACGTCGCAGCCCGCCTTGATACCCCCGCAGCGCCCGGCCGTGCCGGCGAAGGACGCGAGGGTCCTCCAGCTCGACATCCTCCGCGGCGTCGCGATACTTCTGGTCCTCGGTGCGCACAGCCCGAGCGTCGCGCGGGGTTGGTCGGGCATGCTCCGACCGGTGGACATCATGATCCATCGGTTCGGTTGGACCGGCGTCGACCTGTTCTTCGTGTTGAGCGGGTTTTTGATCGGCGGCCTGCTCTTCGCCGAGCTGAAAAAGTACGGGACGCTCGACGTTGGCCGATTCCTGATTCGGCGCATTCTCCGCATCTGGCCGCCGTATTACATCCTTCTGATGGTCGTTCTGGTGCGGACCGCGGCCTTGCCGGGAGGCAGCCTTGCGGACGCATGGTCGCGCACGTGGATGGCCTTCGTCCACGTCCAGAACTTCATCGAATGTCCTCGCACGCAGCTCTGGAGCTTGGCCGTCGAGGAGCATTTTTACGTCCTTTTGCCGCTGTTTCTCTGGGCGCTGACGCGCAACCGGGGGACCGCGGCTCTTCGCTACGTGCCCTGGGCGTCGGCGATCCTCAGCGTCGGCTTCCTGCTCGAGCGATACATCTTCGCGTCGGTCACGCAGCTCGATCGGCGCATCCCGATGGATGCTCTCTTTTTCGGCGTGAATCTCGCTTACTTGCACGCGTACCGGCCGACGGTGTTGCCGGCGATCCTGAAGTATCGCGTTCCGCTGCTCGCTGGCGCGGCGCTGCTCTTCATCCCCTCGTTCCTCGCGTCGGGAGTCTTCCGCCTGACGTTCGGCTTAGCCGCGCTTTACGTGGCTTACGCGATCGTCCTCGTGTGCTTCATTCACATCCCAGCGGGGCCGTGGATCCAATGGCGGGCGACGCGCCTCATCGCGTACATCGGGACGTATTCCTATTCCATTTATCTTTGGCACCGCGACACGAGCTGGGAGGCCTACGAGTACACCCTCAAGATGGGAATGCGCCTGGGTTTCCCGCACGAGGTGACGTGGGTTCTCCACACGATCGCCTATGTCATCGCGTCGATCGTAGGGGGGATCGTCCTCGGGAACCTCATCGAGGGGCCCGTCCAGCGACTGCGTGAGAAGCTATTTCCGCCCCGCGCCGTGCAGTCGCCCCTCGGGGATCGGCCGATAGCAATGCAAGCGGTTACTAGAGTCGAAGGCTGAGTGATTCCACGCTACCGGCCCGAGGAGTTGGCGCGGGCATCGTACCTAAACGTGCGCTTCTGACCTGACGCCAGAGGGGGCGCGCGCTAAGCTTGCCCAGAATCGCCCTTAGCTGCCACTTCAACGAGGAGGACGACATTGATAGCTCGATTGTGCTTGCCGTTGGGGGTTGCCCTCCTCTTCTTCTGCGCCTGCGGCGCCTGCTCCTCGTCCAAGCCGTCCAACTCCGCAACCAGCGGCTCCGGCGGCTCCGGCGGCTCGAGCGGAGGCGGCGTGCAACCGGGGGAGGACGGTGGCCTGCCGGGTTCGGGGACGCCCATCGGGCAGACCGACGGCGGCGTACCCACGAAGCTGCCCTCGCTTCCGACGCTCACGAACGTCATCGGGATTATGAGGGAGGACTCGGTCGGCCTCGACTTCGATCCCGTGGACGGCGCGCTCGACTACCGCGTCTACGCGCTGCCGAATGACCAAGACATCACGGTCAACGGGGACGGGTCGATTACCGCAAAGAACGCGGTTTATCGGTGCGCGGGCCTGCGGCAGACCTACGATTTGCCGAACAATCAGAACAAGGGCAATGCCGGTCTCGTCGTCAGCAACGGCCAATATGCCTGGACTGCGCAGATCCCGAGCACCCCGACCCTCGGGTACGTGTACGTGACGCCGGCCTCCGATCGGCTGCCGGTCTACGCGGTCGCGGGCTACACCAACGGCTACGAGATCGGGTGGCGCGAGAGCCGATTGAAGGTCTACACGACCGACAGCGGACAGCGCCAGACGCTACTCAGCCAGAAGTGGCGAGACGACGGCATCGCGTTTTATGTGCCGTCGGCGAGCAGCTCGATGACGCAAACGATCTATTCTTCGCAGACGGCCCAGACCGTACCGGGGAAGTCGTACAGCCAGTACTCCCAGTACTACTTCACGGCGGCCGACATGGGGTCGCACTCGGGCGACACGACGCCTCCCGCGCCTGCGTTCCAGGTGCTTACCGCCCCGGCGAACGGAACGAAGCCGCTCATGGCCGTGCTCTACCAGACGGCCGATCCGCACATCGAGCTCGCCGTCGGGCAAGAGCGCTACAAGCGCGCGGCAAACCAAGGAAACGGTCCGCTATGGCATCTGGAGTGGTCGGGCATCACCCAGCCGACGGTGCTCGTCGTCGAGGCTCTGGACTCTGGGTGCCCCTACCGCGGTTTTCTGGCGGCGCAGCACCTCGACGCGCCACCGCATCAAACGTTCGACACCCTCGACGATCTCAAGGCCGCCTCAGCGAGCGGCGAGGTCTATGTGAACGGGCAATACGACACGATGACCACGCCGAAGGCGGTCGCACGGTCGTTCGTGCAGGTGGCGCCGCAACCCCACAACCCTGCCGACTGGGACTTCTATCAGGGCTTCGCGGTCGGCTCGGACCTGGCGCCGTCGCCGGTTTCGGGTTGCACGGACTACAACTGCGAGCGCTGGCAGTCGACAGACTTCGTCGATATCAGCGCCTACCGGCTGGACGAGCCGATGGGCATCAAAGTCGCCACGTTCGGCCCAATGCTCGGACAGCTGTGGATTGCGTACGACGATGCAGGGCAGGACGTCACGGGCAAGATGCGGTTCACCGCCCGCCCGAAGGGGAACGTCGATAGCGACCCGACGAAGTTCCTGCACGCCACGATGTCGGTCGATATCGTGAGCACCGACCGGCGCTATCCGCAGCTCATCATCTCGGATCAGAACCCTCCGGTCCAAGAGGGGCTCTCCAACCCCAACAACAATACGCTCCTCATCCAGTCCATTACGGGGCCGTCGATGCGCATCGAGGCGCAAGCCATTCACGGTCTCGTCAACGGACACCCGTGGGACGTGAACAATCAGGCGCCCGAGCATCGATTCATCGACTGCGAGATGGACCAGATGGGGACCGTGCTCCTGCCCACGGACACACCGTTCGAGCACGCCGGGATGGACCGCCTCACCCGTTTCGACCTGTATGTCTCGACGCAGCGAGCCTATGTATTCCTGGACGGCAGGCCCGCGGGATGCACGCGCTTCCCGAGCAACTTCGCGCTGCAGGGCGCGGTGACGGTGACGGTGGGCGACGTCCTTTACCACGAGGGCGCACCCGACGAGCTGATCTGCGCCGACCCGAAGCCCTACTCCTTCATGCACGTTCATCAGTGCGACGAGACGAAACGCCACTTCGATGACGTCGCTTTCAAGAGCGGCGTGCCGGCCCCCACGTGGGATGAATCGAAGCTGCCATGCGGCGCTTACTGACGATCGGTTTTGGCGTCGGCCTCGCAGGTGCGGCGGGGAGCGCCTGCGGGGCGGTCTCCGCGGCGGGGCCGAAGGTCGACGCCTCCGTGCAAGACGCAAACGACCCCGATCCGGTGTTCACGCCGGATCAGATGGCAGCGCTCGCACTCCTGTCGCCCAGCTCGCTCCCCGCGCCCCCGCAGGACATCTCGAACAAGATGGCCGACGACGCGGCGGCCGCGCAGCTCGGGCAACGGTTCTTCTACGAAGCGGGCTTCTCCGGACCGCTTCTGGATACGGACAACGACGGGAGCCCCGCGTCGCTGGGGTCCCCCGGCCAGACCGGACGCATCGCTTGCGCCGGCTGCCACCTGCCCGCGAGCGGCTTCTCCGATACGCGTTCGTTTCAACGACAGATTTCCCTGGGAGCGGGTTGGGGCAGGCGCCGCGCGCCGTCGCTCCTGGACGTGGGGCAGTCCAAGATCGTGATGTGGGACGGGAAGCACGACGCCCTCTACAACCAGGTCTTCGGGCCGCTCGAGACCGTCGTCGAGATGAACAGCTCCCGTCTGTTCATGGCCGAACAAGTGTACCAGCGGTATAAGACCGACTACCAGGCCGTCTTTGGTCCGATGCCGCCGCTCGGCGACGCCACGCAGTTTCCGCAGCTCAGCGCGCAGCTCACCGGATGCCAGCCGAAGATCCCTTCCGATCCCGCCCCGACGTGCGACGCCACGTTCCACGGCATGCCCGGAGACCACGCGGAATTCGACGGCCTGTCTCCGGCCAACCAGACGGCCGTCACGCGCGTCGTCGTCAACGTGGGAAAGGCGCTCGGGGCATTCGAGCGGCTGCTTACGTGCGGCCCATCGCCCTTCGATGCCTGGATGCACGGCAACCCGTCTGCCATTTCGCGGGCAGCGCAGCGCGGTGCCGGCCTCTTCGTCGGCAAGGCCGGCTGCGTCACGTGCCACGCGGGACCCTTCATGTCCGACGAGAAATTCCACAACGTCGGCCTTCGCCCCGAGATCGTGCAACAGGCCTTCACCGACTCGGACGATCACGGGGCCGCGACCGGAATCGCGGCGGCGCTCGCGGACCCGCTCAATACGCACGGCGCGTACAGCGACGGCGACGACGGACGACTTCCGGCAGCGGTCACCACCGCCATGGAAGGCGCGTTTCGCACTCCCAAGTTGAGGTGCGTGGACATGCGGCCCACGTTCATGCATACGGGCCAGATTTCTTCCTTGGCCAAAGTGATCACGTTTTTCAACCTGGGGGGCGACTCCAGCGGTTACCCGGGTACGAACGAAATTAAGTCGCTCGGTTTGAGCGATCTCGAGCAGTCCGACCTCGTCGCGTTTCTGCAATCACTCGACGGTCCGGGCGCGGACCCCATGTACCAGCACGCGCCCTGAGAGCTGCGGGTGCGACTCTCGCACAGAATAAGACGGCCCCCCGCGCTCAGCGACTCGCCGTCGCCGCGCGCACCCCGCGCGACAGCCAGCCAGGGACGCCGCTCATAGGCCTATCCGACACGGCGGCCTTCTTCAAGAAGCCGATGCAGCGATCGGCGACGCCGAGGAGAGAGCCCGCCTCGGTCCGCAACCCGCGGAAGTACTCCATCCCGAAGACGAGCCCGGCCCCGCGCATCGCCAGGCGCTCGAAGCCGAGTTTGTCGGCCACCTCGGCGGTGCCGTACACGACCGTCGCCAGCTTCTCGCCGAGCGCCGGCGCCAGGACCGACGGCAGGCAGAGGATTCGTCCTGTCATCGGCAGCGAGAACGCGAACCGCCACGGGTCGGCGTGCGCCATCGTCGGGTGCTTGCGCGCGATCCGCGGCTCCAGCGTTCCGTGGATGAAGGCGCGCTTGCGCCACTTCTCCGGTTGCGTGTGATCCGAGAGGTGCACGGAGTAAGCGTCGTCGGAGAATACGAGCGAGACGCCGATCTCCTCGAGGTCGAGCCCGAGCGCCATGTCCTCCGCCCGCGGAAGCGAGAGATCGAGCCCGCCGACGCGGAGGTAGTCCTCGCGGCGCATCGACACGTTCCCCGTCGCGAGGAGCGTCCCATCGACGTGCACCTTGCCGCTCGCGACGTCGCGCGAGAGCTCGTCCCACTTGACCCCGTGGTATCGCTCGAAGATCGATTTGGTCCCGATCGCCGGGTCCGACGCGTAGCGCCCGAACACCGCCGTGGGGCGCCCGCTGGCGTGGTAGCCGAGGTGCTTCTCGAGGAACTTCGGTGGCAGCTCCATGTCGTCGTCGACGAAGAAGAGGATCTCGCCGCGCGCCGCGAGCGCCCCCCGGTGACGCGCCGGCGAGGGACCCGCGTTATCCTGTTCGATCATCCCGAACGGGAAAGGGTACTGGCGCGGATCGATGTGCTCCTTCACGCGCACCTTCG
>CALKVG010000192.1 GCA_937998045.1 uncultured Myxococcales bacterium | reverse complement strand
TTTCCTGCACTGCGCTGCGCTACGTGCAGGAAAGAGCAACTCCCTCCGTTCGCACCCCTGTCTGGCAGGCGAAGCCTGCAGACCAGTCGTCGGTCGTTTGTCTTTCCTGCACTGCGCTGCGCTACGTGCAGGAAAGAGCAACTCCCTCCGTTCGCACAACCCCTTTTGGCCTTGTGCCCCCCAGAGTGCCCCCCGATGCGGCGGCTAGGTCGGGGAGCACGCTCCACCTTGGCCAGGGCAGCAATGGCCGCGTCCTCGTTCGTCGTGACATAGAGCGCCGTCGTCGAGATGTGCTTGTGGCCAACGAGATGCGCGACGCCAGCAAGGGGGCATCGCTGTTCGCGAGCTGCGAGATGCGGGAGTGCTTCAGGTCGTTGGGGCTGACGTGCTTGTCGAGTCCCGCGGCGCGGCACGGCCGCCTCGACGGACTCGCGCAGGTTCTCTTGCTTGACCCCCGCGAAGATGAAGCCCGACGCAGGGCACACGCGCCTTAGGGCGGCTTGTGCTGCGGCCGTCAAGGGAACCCGCCGCTCGAAGTGCGCCTTGTCGATGTCTCGCGTGACGAAGAGGCGAGAGGCGCCGCGCTTGTAGTGCTTGCCGACCTCGAGACGGAGCAAGGTGCTCTCGCGCAACCCGGTCTCCCACAGGACGGTGAAGAAGGGGCGCACCCAGTCACCCGTGCGGCGTGACCTCTCGGGCATCGCCATCAGCACGCGTTTCACTTCGGCCTTCGAGAGTATCGTTGCTTGCGCCTTGCGGGCGTTCTTCGCGCGCTTGCCGGGGTGCCCTGCCTTGGGCAGTCCAGGCACCGCGGGGAGTGCGGTCCCGTGCTCGGCACACCATCCGACGAACATCCGCAGGGCAGACAGTTCTTTGCGCAACGTCGATCGCGTCACGCACTGAATGCGCTTGTACATGTAGTCGCTGTACGAACGCGGCGTGAATGCATCGAAGCCGGAGAAGTGCTTCAGGAAGTGCGCCTCGACGTACATCGTCGCGGTCTCGGCGGTGCCCCCGGGCGTGCATCAACTCGTAGTCGGCCAGCCACGACGCGAACGCCGTCGCCAGATCAGCGCTCACGGCGTCACGCGCCGTACGTCGACCGCTTTCGACGTCGGCGTAGATTCGCGCTGCTTCGATCGCAGCCTCACGAGGATCCGTTTTGCCCGTGGAGCGTTCGACTCGTTGGCCGGCGTGACGGAAGCGAATGAGGTGCGTCTTGGCGAACCTGAGCCTGGTGGATGGGCGTCGAGGTCAATCGTGCCCCGCGTCCGGGCAGGGCACGGCGCATGGGCCGCACGTCGACGTCGAGGAGGAGCACTCCTGACCGTGATGAAGGGTCCTACCGGCCGGGCACTCGAGGGCTCCGTCCCCGCCGCAGCTGGGCGCGCTCACCAAGTCCCCGTCGCAGCAGCAGGAGTCGAGCAGCGCGTCCTCCGCGCACGAACCGTTCGCGTCGCGCACGTCGGGGCCCGCGTCCGGACCTGCGATGCAACACGGCCCGGCGCCCGGCCCGCTGCAGCTGCATTCGCTGCCGTGATAGAGGCCGTACCCGGCTGGGCAGACGAGCGCTCCCGCGTTGCACATGGGGGCGTTCTGCAGGTCCCCGTCACAGCAGCATGCGACGCTCGCCGCGTCCTCCCCGCAGCTGCCATCGGGGCCCGCTTCGCTCTGCGCAGACGATACATCGGGGGTCGCGTCCTTGGCCGTCGGCGGAGCGCCCCCTTCCGCGCCGCCGCACCCGGCGACGCACGCACACGACAAGACCACGCTCGGATAAGCCGAAGTTCGATGAGTCATCATGGGGCGCAGCCGGGGCAACGCGCGTGCCGAGGGAGGGGAGCGGTGCGGGACTGACTCTTTGGTCGGATTGCTCGCGAGCGGCCTGCGACCGCGCCGGCGCGCCTTTGTGCCGAAACGCGCCACGAAGTGTCGCTCGGTCATGCGGCGGCCGTCGCCAGCATCCGGGCGATCTGCGTCTTGGCGAACGGCCGGCTGGCGCGCGAGAGGACCCCGCGGAGACGCAGCGCGGTGACGATTGCGCGATGGGAGAGGCCACCAGCGCGCAGCTCGGCGACCACCGCGAGCACTGCCTGTTCCGCCTCGTCCTCCACGAGCCGGCCCCCCTCGACGGCGCGGTAGCCATGAAGGCATCGGCCGGGGTGTCGCCGTTCGCCGTGCCGTCCGCGGAGACGACGCGGGCCCCTCCCGTCGCGACAGCGCGCTCGATCGTCGCGGCGACGTACACGTCGCGGGCGAGCCGGTCTCGCTTGGCGACGACGAGCACGCCGGCACCTACTGCGCGTAGCTCGCCAAGGGCCGCCACAAGGGCCGGACGGTCGCCGAGGTCGCTCCCACCGCTTACCCCCTGGTCGACGTGCCAGGCGGCCACGGAGAAGCGCCCCGCAGCGGCCGCCCGCTCCAGCGCCTTTGCAAGCGCCGCGTCCACGTCGCCGGGGGGCTCGGCGCTTGGCCCGCTCGTTGGCCCAATCGCCACCGCCGGACGCGTACTCGCTAATCGATGCGGAACGCTCCGAGCGCCCGTTCGAGCTGCTCCAGTCGTACCCGCAGCGTGCGCACGACCTCGCCGATCTGGCTCGCACGCTCGACGTTGCCGGCCGCCGCTCCCTCGAACACGTCCAAGGCCGCCTGGATCCGATTCCGCTCCCGACTTTGCGCCTCGATCGCTTTCGCGATGATTTGAAATCGATTCATCATGGCCTGGACGGCCGCACTCATCGCGCGGCTTTCTCGCTGCTGAGCCTCGATTGACTTTCGCACGTCGTCGCCGAGGGAGCGCACCATCGAGAATGCTTGCGACACGTTCTGCTCGCTCGCCCGCTGCAGCTCCACTGCGCCCGCGATGTGCGTCATCGCCCGGTGAACTTCGGTCATCGCGTCCTCTACCACCTGGACGCGCCGTGTTTGGTCCATCGTCGCGTCGACGATCTCCCGCACCGTCCCCTCCGCCTCTTCCGAGCTTTCGAGGATGACGCGCAGACGGACGCCGGCCTGCTCGGACCGCTGCTCGCCGGTGCGCACCGTCTCCTGTCCGGCTTGGACCGCGCGGACGGCTTCTTCGATGTAGGCCTGCACGTCCCCGATGAGCGTCCGGATGCGGTGGGTAGATTCCGCGGTCTCGACGGCCATCGACCGCACGCGCTCGGCGACGACGCGAAACCTCCTTCCTTGCTCCTGCCCTGCTTCGGACGCGATGATCGAGGCGTTGATCGAGAGAAGGTGCGTCGCGGTGGTGACCTCCTCGATGACGTGCACGACCTCGCCAATCGCTTCCGATAGACCCGCGAGGTTTGCAACGGCTCGGTGCACCGCCGCGAATCGGTGCTGAATCTCGCCGGTGTTCGCGATCGTCGCTTCGACCGCGGTGCGACCGTCTTCGGCCGCGCGAGCGGTCTTGAGCGAGAGGGAACGCCCTCGCTCGGCGCTGCTCACCACGCGCTGGATCGAGTGCGTGAGCAAGAGCAGCGAGCCGCCGGTCTTCTCGACGTTTTCGCGGAGGAGCTGCGTGCTGGCCGTGACGGTTCCAACCTGCGCCTGCATCTGCTGGACTTGGACGAAGGCGCCGTCGATGGTGCGGCCGAGCGCGTGCAGGTTGTTCGTGATCCGCTCGATCTGTTCGGCGAACTTCGAAATTGACGCGGAGGCCTCCGACCCCGCGCCCGAAAGGCCTTGAACGCTCGTGCCGACGTTGCCGATCGAGTCGGTCATCTCCACGATGGCGCCCGATCCATGGTGCACGGCCTGGCGCTGGTCGTGGCTCTCGTCCACCATCTGCGCGCTCGCCCCGCGCAGTTGTCGCGTGACCTCGCCGATCGCGACGACGGCGTGCCGGAGATGCGAGACCACGGCCTGCAGCCGTTCGAACATCCGATCGATCGATGCGACGAGGTCCGCGAGCTCGCGCGAGTGCCAGCCCTGCGCCGGCGCGGCCCGTTGCCGCAGATCGCCGCTGTGGATGGCTTCGATGAGCCGCGACACCCGCGTGATCGGAAGCGCGATGGTGTTGGCGAGGAACGCAGCCGCCGCGAGGCCGAACGCGAGCGCGACGAGCGCGAAGAGGGCGGATGTCGTGAGCGCCCGGATCGCGCGTTGATGCACGCTCGATTGCGGCCAGGTCGTGATCACGGACCACCGCACGCCGTTCGTGAGCGGCGCCAACGTCCCCCGGCGCAGTTCACCCGTTTCGTCGAGCCCGACCCGCCGCTCGGAGCCGGCCGCGGCGCGAGCTCGGTAGAGGTCGACGCGGCTCACGTCGGCCATCGACGTCGTCGTGGTCGCGCCGGCGGTAGCGATCACGTGCCCGAGATCGTCGACGACGACGGTCGAGAGCCCCGGCGCAGCCTCGGTCACGCGTTGGAGCGCGCGCTCCAGGTAGTCGAGGTCCACACCGATGACGCTGATGCCGAGCGGCTCCTGCCCATCGTTCGCGATCGGCACGGCCAGGACCACGGCCGGCCGACGCTGGGCAATGCGCGAAACAACGAACTCTGACGCCAACGCCGCGCCGTTCTGTATCTCGTGAACCCAGGCTCGATCCGCGTAGGACGTGCCCTCCGTGAACCGTCGGCCCTCGGCGGTTGCAAGCATCCCCGCGATCGTCATGCCCGTTGGATCGGTGACCAACATCGAGTAGAGGCCGGGAAACGCACCGAAATAGTGTGCGATCCTGCGGCGGCACTCGTCGGGATCGAGTCGCCCGAACGTCGCAACGTCGCCGGCAAGAGCTCGAACCACCGTGATGTGTCCTTCGATGAGCCCCCCGAGTTCGCGGGCGAGCGAAGTGCTGGCGAGCATCGTCTCGCGGTCGGCCAGCGCCGCCGCCGAGTTGGCCGCCGTTCGGGCTTCTGCCATACCGAGCAGCAGCACGGGCAACGCCGTCAAGAGACCGCACGCGACGAACAACTGCATTCGCAGCGTCATTGGACGGGGTTTCGCCATCACGGGGCCCCACCACAACCGAAGCGCGTCGCCCCCGCAACTGGTCTTCTCTTCACGATCGAATGCGGGGCGCAAGCGCGTCGGCGGCTATCGGTCGCGCAAGGTCCGTGGCGGTGAGCTTTTCGAGTACCGCACCCACGACGGGCAAGAGCCCACGGCACCTGGCATCGAGCGTCGTCGCGTGCGCCGCTTGTAAGCAAGGGACGGGTGTCCGCATGAGCCGCCAGGGCGCGACCGCGCATGCGTGTGGGCGGAAAATCCAAACATGGCAAGCATACGAAAATAGCCGCATCCCTCGTAAGAGCCCATCTCGGTAGCGCGGGTAGCTCCATGTGTTCGGAACGCGATGAACGCAATCCTCTTCGCGCTGCGCACCGGGTGCCAGTGGAATGCGTCGTCTCGCTGGCCCGCGTTCCAGCGGGAGTTGCGCGCGACTCTCGGCACGTAGCGGCGGCCCGCGCCCGCGGCGAGGGATGGAATCGAGAGGGCGAGCGCAAGCTCGACCGTGCTTCCTGAGCTCGGGGCCGTCGTCCTAGCGGTGCGGCGCGGCGGTTCGAGGCAGCGTGACCACGAACGTCGCTCCCTTTCCCCTGCCTTCGCTGTGGGCTTCGACGGTGCCTCCGTGCAGCTCGACGAGCTCTCGCACGATGGCGAGCCCGAGGCCCAGACCGCTCTGCGGCCGCATCGGCGACATGTCGATCTGCTGAAAGCGCTCGAAGATGAGGTCGAGAGACTCCGGGGCGATACCTTCCCCATGATCGATGACACGCAGTCGCGCGTGGTAGTCGTCGCACTCGATCTCGACTTCCACGCTCTCGCCTTTCTGGCTGAACTTGACGGCGTTGCTGAGGAGGTTCCACGCGACCTGCTTGAGGCGGTCAGGATCCCCGTCCACCGTTGCCGGCTGCGTGCTCCGGAGATCGATCCGGATTCCCTTGGCGTCCGCGGTCGGCCGCACCGCTTCGATCGCCGCGCCGGCGACCCCTGCGAGGTCGACGGCGGAGACGTGAAGCTGCAGCTTTCCGCTCGTGATACGCGACATATCGAGGAGCTCTTCGACCAGACGCGCCTGGGAGAAGGCATTGCGCTCGATCGCTTCCAGCGCCTTGGAGTATCGCGCCGGTTCGAGCGCATGGGTTCGGAGGATGCGCGTCCACCCGAGGATCGCGTTGAGCGGGGTGCGAAGCTCGTGAGAGAGCGTTGCGAGGAACGCGTCCTTCAGCTTGTTGGCCTCGTCGGCGCGCGCGTGCTCCTCCTTGGCGAAACGCGCTTGCTCCTCGATGGCTTCCTTGTCCAGACGCGCCATCTCGCGGGCGCCGGTGGCGATCATCTCGTCGATCGCCCGGTGGATGAGGCACCCGGCGTCGACGTCCAGCGCAATCTCCGCGCTATCGCAGAGCTCGAGGACCGCACATCTCAGGTGCGAGAGCTCGCGCACGACCTCGGGAAGGGTGAAACCCACGGCGAAACGCTCGGCTGCGTGCGCGTGCGAGGCATTCGAGTTCCCGACTCGGTTTCCTTCGTGTGACGGTCGCTCCGCGGTCCCGACGGCGCGCTCCAGACCTTGCGCGAGGCGTTCCACGAGCGCGGGGAAGTGATCGATGAGCGCGGGCCTGGTGAGGCGCTCGGCCGCGGGCACCGCGTCGTCGTCGAGCACGCGCCGACTCCAACGGGCGAGCAGCGCATCGGACTTCGCTCGCAGGAGCCCCGCGATATTCAGCGAGCATTCCGGATCATGCACCATGGCAGGTGATCACCGCTGTCCGGTCGAACATGGAAGTGCGGACCCGACTGGCGGGGCGAGCTCCCCGATCTTCGCCCCGACAGCCCTGTGGCCTTCGAAGGGAGCTACGGCGCCGCACGCACCCTCATCAGGTGGCGACCTTGACGGTGATCTTCAGCTCGGCCACCGTGGTCGTCGCGGTACCGTCGTGCTTGTGGACGCGGCAGATGAGTTTGTGGTCGCCGGCCTTGGTGTCGGCCGGAATCGTCACCGTGAAGTTCACCTCTGCGGTCACGAGGAGCGCCGGAGTGTCCTCGTCATCCAGGTGGATCTCCAGGTAGACGGTGTCGTCCACGGTCGTCGGCGGGTTCTGAGTCGCTCCGGAATCCGCCACGGCATTGGCCCCGGAATCCGCCGCGACATCGGCCCCGGCGTCCGTGCTGGGACCCACTCCCGAATCCGTACCCGCCGGCGGCGGACCCGCATCCGGAGGAGCGAGCATCACGTTCTGGACGTCGCAGTGGATGGGCAGCTGCTCGTTCGGCGTGACGTCGCTGGTGTCCGCCGTGCTGCTCATGTTCACGGTGGCGTTCGGAATGCTGATCGTGTTGCCGTGGATATCGGCCGTGCAGGCGAACACGCCTGCGCCGCAGACCAGTGCACTGGCGACGGTGATTCTCGAGACCAAAGATCGCATGAAATGCCTCCGTGTTCTCTATGGGCGACGGCACTCGCGCCGACGCAACGAAGGACCCTCTTCAGGAACCATGCCGGGGCACTTGCTCATCCGCGGCAAGCACGCGAGAAAATAAGATAAACGCCGGTCGGTGCGCCGCGGGATACGCAAGAACGCCACGATGGTGGCGCCCCCTCTTGCTCGGTTGTTCGCCGTCGCGCCACACTCGGTCGTGCATCGCCGCGTTCGACACGGGGCACGCACCCGTCCTCGGAGCGGGCGACCCGCCATCGGGGCGGGCGTCGCTCACCGCTGCGCCATGCGCTTTCGCAAAGGCGCTCGGGGCGTCGGTCCTACTGTCGGGCAGGTTTTGCCCGAAAGCGGCGCACTGGCTCTCGCCGCTGGCTCCCGCGGCCAGTCCCTACGCGCCTACTTCGACAGAGCTGACCCGACGCCCTTGAGAAATTCGCCCATTGCCCCGACCCCGACTCCCCCCGATATACAACCGGTCGCCGCCGCGCACGTCCTGGCTTCGGCGATGCACGTCTCCGAGCGGTCGACGTTGCCTGCTCCCGACAGCTTGCGGCTGTCGGCGAGCTTGGTCTCGCATTCCGCCACGTCCACCTTCTCCCGGGAAGTCGAGCAGAAGTCCGCGAGGCGCGCGCATGCGGCCTTGTCGTTCGCCGCCTGCGTCGCACCGATCGCCGAGGCGGGGTCCGGTGCGATGGCGCTCGCTGATACGGGCGGACTCGCGACGGCTGCAGCCGAAGTCGACGGCGCGAGCGCCGGGGCCTCGCCGGCCGCCGGCGGGTCGTTTGGCGAGCGCCTGCAAATCCAGAGGAAGACTGCGAGGAGCAGGGCGCCGAGCGCCGCGACACCGACGATCTTCTTCACGGATACGAGGTTACGCCGCCGCTCACTGCTTGGCCATTCGCCTCGACGGTGCCGTGCTCGCTGCGCACCGTGCGACGCTGACGAGACGCACCTCGTCACCGAGTCGTCATCCGCTCGCGTCGGCGACGGCGCCCTTGGCGGTTGCGATCCGTCCGCCGGCGAAGAGTGCCTTCAAGCGCAGAAAGCGCTTTTCGAAGGCATGATAGCTACAGAACGCGAGCAGAAAGGATGCACCGGTGGCGAGGAGACGACCGCAAGGGCAGGAGATCCCAGCCGCGACGCCAGGCGGTCCGGAGGAAACAGCCATACGAGGACCGGGCGCAGGGCCGAATGAAAGAGATACAGTCCATAACTGTATTTGCCCAAAGACGTCCGCGGTTTCCGAGTACGCGGGCAACGAGGCCTGGGTGCGACGGGGCGACCGACGACATGAGTGCGATGACGATGAGCGCCGCGCTGAGGATGGCGGTCAACGTGAACGAAAGGGCTTGTACGGCGGGTGGGCGCGCAAGAGGACCGCCCGGAAGAGCGACGATGGCGGCGAAGGTCACGGCCGCGAGAGCCGCGGGCACCGCGCCGAAGCGTCGTAGCCAAGCAAGGCCGTGCTCGCGGATTGCCGTCGCGAGGAAAGCCCCCAATACGAGGGCGTCCATCCGGCAAGGAGTGAGCGCGTACATCGCAAACCAGTGGTCCCGGAGCAGCAACCGGAAGACGAGGGCGGCGAGAATGAGCGCGGCGCACGTGTGCAAGAGCATGCGCCGTGAGCACAGCAAGACGACGACTGGCCACGCGAGGTAAAAGTGCTCCTCGACCGCCAGTGACCACGTGTGATTGAGCTCTATGCCCTGGCCACACACGGCCATTCCGCAGAACGCCCACCGGTTCTCGAGCGCAATCCTGAAATTCGTGGCGTAGAGCCACACCCACGCCTGGTCCTTTCCGGCGTCGTGCACCAATGAACTCCGCGGGAACAGGGCGGGAGCGACGATCAGCACCACGACGAGAAACGCGTAATACACCGGAAAGATGCGAAGCGTCCGCCGCGCGTAGAAGTCGCGAAAGTAGTGGGGAGACGACTTCGTGTCGAGCAGGGACCCGGTGAGAAACCCCGAAAGGACGAAAAAAAAGGTCCACGCCGTTGGTTCCGAGATCGGCCAGCCGCATGAGGAGGTGCTGGCCGGCGCCCCCCGCGGGCACGCGCTCGCTCGCTTGCCACACGAAATGAAAGGCCGTAACGGCCAGAATCGCGATTCCGCGAATGCCGTCCAGGGCGGCTACGTGAGTCGTGGCGCGCTGGACTCGCGCGGTCTTGTCGTCGGCGGGGACGTTGCTCACTGGTACGCCCCCTCAACGGCCACGCGCTCAACCCGAGGCCCGCACGTTCGAGCAATCGGCGCAAGCGGTCGGGCAAGGTCGGATCGCGCCAGGGTGGCGCGCACCCGGCGAGAGCGGAGGTATTAGGGTACGAGCATCTCCACGTACTTCTCCGCGTCTCGCACGTGGCGCTCGGCGACCTCCGCGAGGCACTCTGCGCGCGATTCCCGGCCGGCTGCGCCTCCCTCGATCGCGCCCAGTCGGGCCCTGGCTGCGAGCGCGTGTACTTCCATATCGAGGGCCGCGAAGGTGCCGAGTGCCGCCCTATAGGACGCGCGGGCGCGCTCCGGGTCGCCGGGAACCAGGGCAATCCCGCCTCGCGCGGCGGCCGCCAGCGCGCTCGCCCAACCGAGGTTCTCCTTCTCGAGGCGCCCTACGTCCTTCTCGGCGGCTTCGAGGAGCGCGCTCCGGCGTCGCCGGTCATCCCGCGCGGCCGCGATCTTCACTCGCGCGCGCACGTCGTGGAACTGGATGCGCATCACCTGGATCCGTGTCTGAAGCGAATGCTCGATTCGCCGCCCGTCGCGCTCCAATCCGTCGAGGGCCTCGCCGAGGCGCATCGCGTACAGCGAGG
>CALKVG010000191.1 GCA_937998045.1 uncultured Myxococcales bacterium | reverse complement strand
CCGTATCGAAGCGACCGCAGACCACCAGACCGGCGCAGCCGGCGAGCGGATCCAAGCCCGCGGGGACGAGCGCGTTCGGAGGGCGCGACTGATGAAACGAACGCTCGTCGCCACGGCCATCGCGATGGCGTCGCTCGCGCCGCTCCGCCAGGCAGCCGCACAGTCGAAGGACGATGTCGCGCGCGCCGACGCGCTCTTCAACGCGGCCAAGGCGCTGACCGACGCCGGCCAGTATCAGGACGCGTGCGCGAAGTTCGCCGAGAGCAAGCGACTCGCCCCCGGCCTCGGAGTCACGCTGTACCTCGCCGACTGCTACGAGCGCATCGGGCGCACCGCGAGCGCGTGGACGGAGTTCCGGAGCGCCGAGGGGCAGGCGCGCGACCGCAACGACAAGCGCGCCGACGTGGCACGCGCGCGGGCGCAGGCCCTCGAGGCGAAGTTGAACCGCGTCACGATCACCGTGGCGCCGTCGCTACCGCTGCGTGGCCTCCAGGTACTGCGCGACGGCCAGCCCGTGGAGCAAGAGGAGCTGGGGCTCGCCGTGCCCGTCGATCCGGGCGACCACGCCATCGTCGTGTCGTCGCCGGGGCACGCGTCGCGCACGCTGAGTATCCGCGTCGGCGCGGACAAGCCGGCGGCGACCGTGGTGATCGACGCGCTCGGCGACGCCACCGGAGGCGGGGCGGAGCCCGCGGTCCCACCCGCAGCCGGCGCGACACCTGCGCAGGCGGTCGGCCCCGGGCAAGGGCCGGGAGTGCCGGGAGCCGGGTCGGCGGGCTCCACGCCCGTGGCGCCGGGCGGTGCGAGCGGGACGGAGGCAAGCGGCGCGAGCGCACCGGACGACACCGGGAAGACGCTTCGCTGGATCGGTCTCGGCGTGGGCGCCCTCGGCATCGTGAGCCTCGGCGTCGGTTCGGCGTTCGGGCTGGTCGCCAAGTCCAAGCTCGACGACTCGAACAATTCGCACTGCGACCCGACCGACCATTGCGACCCAGCCGGCCTCTCGTTGCGCAAAGACTCCGAGAGCGCCGCCACGGCGTCCACCGCCCTTTTCGTCGCCGGGGGAGTCGCCCTCGCGGCCGGCATCGTCCTGTACGTCGCGGCGCCGCGCGCAACCGCGTCTTCCGCCATCGTCGTGGCACCCGCACCGCTTGCCGGCGGTGGAGGCGCCATCGTTCGCGCGAGCTTTTGAACGTGCCGGCGCTCGCCGGCGAACTCTTACGGAAAAAACGAGGAGATCGCAGGAAGAAGGGGAGACCGGGCGCCTAGGAAGGGTGTGAGCTATTCCCCCAATCTGGCTCCCGGTCTTCCCGCCTTCCTGCGATCGCCGATCTTCCTTCGCGGCTCGGTGTCAGCGCACCTCCAGCGGAGACGGCGCCGCCGCCGCTGGGAACGAGAATCCATCAGAGTCCCAGCCACGGCCCCGGCGCAATCGCCTGGGACCCGTGGCGCACCTCGAAGTAGAGCATCGAGCCTCGCCCGTCGTCGCCGACGCTCCCGATGCGCTCGCCCGCACCCACGTCGGCGCCGATCTTGACGTCGATCTCGTCGAGGTTGCCGCTGACCGTGTAGTAGTGGTCGCCGTGGTCCAGGATGACGATGCGGCCGTAGGCGCCGTATCGGTCGGCGAAGGACACGCGTCCGGCGAACGCGGCGCGCACCACCGAGCCCGCGGGAGCGCGGATCTCGACGCCGGGGCCGTCGATCCCCTCGCGGTGCGCGGGACGGACCTCGGCGCGGCCGAGCACCGGGAAGAGCAGCCGCCCGCGGGCCTCGGCGAAGCCGCCGGAGGCTGCACCCGCCGCCGCTCCGTTACCGCCGTAGACGGCGACGTAGTCGCCGGCCGCGCCGGTGGACGTCTGAAAGGCTTTGTCGAAGGCCACCTGCCGGCGCTGGTCGTCGAGCATCGCGACGCGGGCGGCGTCGGCCACCTCCCGCTGCGTCCCGAGGGCCACTCGATCGCGCGCCACGCGTTCGAGCTCCAGCGCCAGGCTGGCGGCGCGGCCGCGAAGGCGCGTCTCCGCGTCAACGTCGGCTATGACCATCCGGCGTGCGCGCTCGACGTGCATCGCGTGCGTGACCAGCGCGCCGAAGCCACCGCCAAGGGGCAGAAGCCCGGCGCGCGTCAGCTTGTAGAGCTCCCTACCGTGAGCGAGCACGCGCGCGTGGCGCGTCGCAAGGTCTCCGGCGAGATGCGATAGCTCGCCCTTGTCGGATTTTTCCCGCGCGTCGAGGTCCGCGATCTGGCGGTCGAGCGCGGCCAGTGCGAGGGCGGGGTCCGTGGGGAGCCGCGCGGCCGGCGCGCCGCCGCCTGTGTCGGCCCGCAGGAGACCGCCGACGTGGAGGACTCCGGCGATCGCGACGAGCGCCGACAGCCACCGGCGCGTCATACAGACACCAGATGGCGCAAGCTGACGAGCGCCGCGGTCGCGCCGAGGAGGGCTCCCAGCACGACCATGCCGCCCACGGCTTGCCACGGCAAAAACACCGGCTGCACGCCGACCAGCGCCGCGAGCTCGTCGTCGAACCGCCCGCGAAGGGTAAAGAAGAGCGCCGCAAGAAGGGCGACGGCCCCGACCGCGCCGAGCGCTCCTTGCACGCTGCCCTCGAGAACGAACGGCTTGCGGACGAAGGAGTCGGTGGCGCCCACGAGCTTGAGGATCTCGACCTCCGATCGTCTCCGCTGCAGCGCCAGTCGCATCGTCGACCCGACGACCGCCAGCACCGCCGCGAGGACGACCACGGCGAGGATCCCCGACGCAGCCACGCCTGCGCGCACGAGCCGCCCGAGGCGTTCGGTCCACGCCTGGTAGGTCTCCACCTCGTCGACGGAGGGCAGCTCCTTCATCTTGCGGATCATGTCCGCCAGCTCCGCCTCGGGCAGATCCTGCGCGACGTCGAGCTCGATCGACGCCGGGAAGGCCTCCTGGGGGAGCGCCGCCAGCTCGCTCCGGTTGCCGACCTCGTGCTGCCCGAACTCGGTGCGCGCCTCGGGGCTGGAAACGTAGCGAACGCCGGTGACCCCGTGCACGCGCGAGAGCGCGGCCCGCAGCGCTTCCACTTCTTCCTGCGTCGCGCCGTCCTTCAAGTACACAGAAGCGCGGCCTGCCCGCATCCACCGCTCCTCGAGCGCCCGCAGGTTCGTAACGACGAGCAGCGAGGCACCGAGACACACGAACGCGACCGCAAGCGAGAAGACGCTGAGCACGTGCAGGCGCCACTCGCGGACCATCCCCCGCCGGGCACGGCGCGTCGTCGAGGCCGAGATCATGCGCGTTTCCTTCCTCTATCGTCGGCGGCTTTCATCGTGGCGGCGGAGCGACCCTAGAGCGGCAGTCGGTTGTCGTAGTCCTCGGTGGCGACGCCGTTGGGGACGTCGATCGCCTTGCCCTCGTCGAGGACGACGACGCGTCGCGGGCGCCCCTCCAGCAGCGAGCGGTCGTGCGTCGCGAAGAGGACGGTCGTCCCCGACTCGTGGATCTCCTCGAACAGACCGAGGATGTCGTTCGCGAGCTGCGGATCGAGGTTGCCCGTCGGCTCGTCGGCCAGGATGAGCGCCGGCTCGCCGACGATCGCGCGCGCGATGGCGACGCGCTGCTGCTCGCCGCCGGAGAGGACGCCGGCGGGATCCTGGCCGCGACCGGCGAGGCCCACTCGATCGAGCGCCTCGCCGACGCGCGCGCGGATGAGGCGCTGCGGCAAGCCGAGGACTTCGAGGGTCACAGCGACGTTCTCGTGCGCGCTCCACGAAGGGACGAGCTTGAAGTCCTGGAAGACGATCCCGAGGTTTCGCCGCAGAAAGGGGATGGCGTCCTGTCGAAGGCGAGCGACGTCGCGGCCGAGGAAGAGGATGCGGCCGTCGTCGACGGTGTCGGCCCTGTAGAGCATCCGCAGCAGCGTCGACTTCCCGGATCCGCTCGGGCCGGTGACGAAGACGAACTCGCCGCGCTCGATGACCAGGGTCATTCCACGCAGGACGGGCGCGCCTTGCCGGTACGACTTGAACACCTCCTCGAAGACGAGGATCGGGCGCCCTGCCGCCTCGCGCGAAAAACGCGCGCCTCCGGCGCGAAGCATCGGGCGAAAGCGCTCCGGGGGCTCCATATGGGGCATTCTACCCCGGGGGTATCAGGGGCGCGCAAACAGCGACAACTTTTCGGCGGCGGTCGCGCACGCCGCCCCGGCGAGCTCCGCGATCTCGACGGCCCGCGCGCCGTCGGCGCCGGTGGCGATCTCTCGGAACGGGGCGTCTCCGCCGCCGGCTCGCTTCCGAGGCGGCGTTGACGAGGAGGTGCCCGGGGAGCGAGGTCGGAACCTGCAGCCGGCCCCGTCGAGAGCGTCGGCCAGGGCAGTCGCTTGCACGAGCAGCGGCTCGTCGAGCGGCAGGGGGACCTCGCTCGTGCAGCGCGCGGCGCCGGGCCGGGAGCATCGCGCCTGCGGCGGTGCCAGCGCGCCAGGCGGCGTGCGCGCGCTGCGCACGAGGCGCGGTTCGAGCAGGTCACCGTGGTAGGCCCAGCGCGGCGTCACCACCGCGATCGCGCGCCGCTTCGCCGTGGCAGAGCCGTCCACGTACAGGTGACCGACGGCCCCTCCCGCGGTGTTGAAAAGTACGTGCGCGGCCGACGCGGTGCCGAGCGAGGCGTGAAGGGTGAGCGCACCGCCGCCGAGGTACGCGGCGAGGTCGAAGTCGTGAACGCCGAGGTTTACGAGGACGCCGCAGTCGGTCGAGCGAGATGGGCCCGCGCGGTGCAGGTCGATCGCGACGACGCGCTCGTGACGCAGCAGGCGCGCGAGCGCCCGAACGACCGGGTTGAAGCGCTCCGAATGACCGACGAAGAGCTTCGCCTGCGAGCGCGCGAACGCCGTCGCGACGGTCTGGGCCTCGGCGAAGGTCGCGCAGAGCGGCTTCTCGACGAGGACGTGGCGTCCAGCGGAGAGCGCGCGCGCGAGGGTGGCGCCGTGGGCCTGGGTGGGGGTCGCGACGACGACCAGCTCGGCGCGCGCTACCGCTTCGGCCTCCGTCGCGAGGCGCGGGACCGGGTCCAGCCAGGGGAGGTCCGCGCGGGGGTCGTACGCTCCGACGAGCTCGAACCGGTCCGGCAAGGACGCCAGGACGCGCGCGTGGCGCCGGCCCATCGCTCCCAGGCCGAGGACGCTCACTTTGTGCCTCATGGGCGGACGCGAACATGCCACGGCGCCGGTAGCCCGCGCGAGAACAAAACATACGACCGGTGGCTTCGGCGTGCGCCGGAAGGGCGTTACGCTTGCGGCAAGCCATGCTCCAACGTGCTCGTTCGTCGAGGCTCCTTGGCACCGCGGGGTTCGTCCTCCTCGCGGGCG
>CALKVG010000190.1 GCA_937998045.1 uncultured Myxococcales bacterium | reverse complement strand
AAGATCGGTCGGCAGCGTCAGATGTGTATAAGAGACAGCGTCGCGCCCGTGACAATCCGCGCTCGAAAGATGTCGCACAGCGGTTCGGCGGGGGCGCTCGGCGCCCTCATGGGCGAATCGCGCGGGGTTCGAGGTCACCCCCTCGGGCTCTCCGCGTGGTTCAGTCGGTCAATTTACCGAAGCCGGGACGTGTTGCCCGCCTGACTCCAGGTGGACGTCGCGAGCGCTCAGGGCCCGGCGTAGCGAGCGCGCGGACGCAGGAGAAACCCGGCCTCACGTTGCTCGAGGATGTGCGCCGTCCAGCCCGCGCAGCGGCCCAGCGCGAAGATCACCGAGCCGCTCCCCGGGGCTCCGAGGGCGTGGGCGAGGGCGACGAGGCCGACATCGAGGTTGGGCTCGAGTCGGAGCAAGCGGCGCGCTTCGCGGACGATCGCGTCGACGGTCCGCGTTGCTCGCGGAGCCAACGCGCGAGCGGCCTCGAGGAGCACGCGGCCGCGCGGGTCGCCGTCGGGGTAGAGGGGATGTCCAAAACCGGGGAGCCGCTCTCCACGTTGCGTCCGTCCGAAGACCGCGGCGCGCGCGCCGGAGGGAGTTCCCGCTTCGCGGACGAGCGCCTCGACCCGGTCCGACTCGCCGCCGTGGAGCGGACCGGAGAGCGCCGCGATGGCCGCCGTCATGCACGCGTACACATCGGCGCCCGCGCTGGCCGCGATGCGCGCGGCGAACGTGGAGACGTTGAGCTCGTGGTCGGCGGCGAGAACGAGCGCGCGATTCAGGGCGCGCGCCCCCTTCGCGCGGGGTCCGCGGCCGCCGATGGCGGAGAGCAGCGCACCGGAGACGGACACCGCGTGGCCGCCAGCGCCCGCGAGGGCAGCGACCAGCCGGCTCGCGCGATCGAGGTCGGCCTCTCGCGAGGCGCCTGCGCGCGCCGGGTCGCCGAACCCGAACGCCACGATCGATCGGGCGAGGCCGGCGAGCGTCATCGGCCGGGGCGACCGACCGCCGCGAGCCGGCGTCCACGGCGCCGGCAGCGCGGACTGCCATAGAAGGTTCGCGACCTCCTCGAAGCAGGCGTCACTCTCCGCAAGCTCGACGGCGGAAGTCCCGCGATAGATCGGGCCGCGCATCGGATCGATCCGCGTGATCGCGGAGTCGAGGACCGGCTCTCCCCACCGCAGCGCGCCCGACGCAACCGCGCCGTGTCCGGCGCGGGCGGCGCTCCGTGCCTTGAGGCGGTCGACGTCGGCGCGAAGGTAACCGCTCGCGCGTCCCGGTCCGATCGGGACGCGCGTGAGCAGCCCGCGGCTCGCGTAAGCGTAGAGGGTCTCGCGCTTGACGCCGAGCAGACGCGCGGCGCGTGCGGCGGTCACGATCTCCGTCTCGCGATCGTGGATTGTCGAATCAACGTTGATCAACGTATCCACCGGACCCAGATTAGCTCGTGAGGTGAACGCCATGGAGCAACTGTCCCGCGGGCTCGAAGGGGTCGTCGTGGCGGAGACGAGGCTTTCGGACGTGCAGGGGCAGGCGGGCCGGCTCGTCATCGCCGGAGACGACGTCGAGTCTCTCGCTGGCCGCGTGCCGTTCGAGCGCGTCGTGGACCGGATGGTTCCCGGGCTCGACCTCGGGCGGGGGCGGGCCCGCGCCTGGGACTCGCTCGACCTCGCGCCACTGGCTGACGGCATGGACGCGCTGCGTGCCGCGATCGCTCGCCTAGCCACGGACGACGCGGAGACGATCGTCGGCGCGACCGCCGTCTTCGCCGCCGCGTGGAGTCGACGGGCGCGCGGTCTCGAGCCCGTCGCGCCCGATCGCTCGCGCGGTCACGCGGAAGACTACCTGCGCATGCTGGCCGGCGAGGCGCCGGCACTCCTCGCGAAGGCGCTCGACGCCTATCTGGTCACGGTGATCGATCACGGGATGAACGCGTCGACGTTCACCGCGCGCGTCATCGCGTCGACCGGATCCGACATGGTCTCTGCCGTCACGGGCGCCATCGGCGCGCTCAAGGGCCCCCTTCACGGCGGCGCCCCCGGTCCCGTGCTCGACATGCTGGACGCCATTGGGGCGCCCGAGCGCGCCGAGGCGTGGATTCGGGCAGAGGTCGCCGCAGGCCGTCGCATCATGGGCATGGGGCATCGCGTCTACAGGGTCCGCGATCCGCGGGCGGCTGTGCTCGAGCGCGAAATGCAGGCGCTCGAGCAGGCGGTCGGCGCCGGGCAGGTTCGAGGCAAGCTCTCGCTGGCTCGCGCGACGGAGAAGGCCGCCGAGCGCGTCTTGGCCGAGCGGCATCCGGAGCGCGCGCTGCGCGCAAACGTCGAATTTTACACGGCCGTTCTGCTCGACGCGATCGGGATCCCTCGCGCGGCCTTCTCGCCCACGTTCGCCGTGGCGCGCGTCTCTGGCTGGTGCGCGCACGTCCTCGAACAGCGCGAAACGGGACGGCTCATCCGGCCCGCGTCGCGGTACGTCGGACCGACGGCGGCGCGTTGAACCACTTTCGCCGGGGGGGCGAGCGGCCACGGGCGGAGCGCTCATGGATGAGAGCGCCGCTCTCCTGACCGGTCGCTGAGTCCGCCTTCTTCACGGCTCCGTTTGATTCTTCGCCCCAAGTGCTCGATGCTCATCGCTCGATGGGTAGACCCCTTCGCGTCCTTTTGCTGGAGGACTCGGAGACGGACGAGGCACTCCTGCTGCGGGCTCTGCACCGGGAGGGCTACGACGTCACACATCGCCGGATCGAGACCGCGGACGCGCTGCGCGACGCGCTCGTCAACGGCGCGTGGGATGTCGTCCTCTCCGATTACACGATGCCGCACCTGACCGTGGGCGAGAGCCTGTCGATCCTCCACGAGAAGGCGATCGACATCCCCTTCATCATCGTCTCCGGGAGCATCGGCGAAGAAATGGCCGCGAGCGCCATGAAGGCGGGCGCCCACGACTTCTTCCTCAAAGACCGGGTCCCCCGCCTCGGTTCGGCCATCGAACGCGAGCTCCGCGAGGCCGACGTGCGTCGGGACCGCCGCGCCGCCCTCGAGCGACTGAAGGAGCGCGAGGCGCAACTCGAGGAAGCGGTGCGCGTGCGCGACGAGTTCCTTGCCATCGCTTCGCACGAGCTGCGTACGCCCTTGACCCCGCTCGTCCTCGAGCTGGCGTCCGCCCTCGACCTCGTCCGGCGCCGCCGAAGCGGCGACCCATCCGGGGAGCTCGCTCGCGTCGAGGGCAAGCTCGGCAACTGCACTCGCCACATCGAGCGGCTCACCCTCCTCATCAACAACATGCTCGACGTGACGCGGATCACCTCCGGCCGCTTGCACATGAGCCCTGTCCGCATCGACCTGCGTGAGGTGGTGGTCGGCGCGCTCGACCGCGTGCAGCAGGCGGTTGCGACGTCGGGATCGACGGTTGCCGTGCGCGCAGGCGAGCCCGTCGTCGGCGTCTGGGACCGGGACGCGGTCGAGACCGCCGTGCGAAACCTCATCACCAATGCCGCCAAATTCGGTGGAGGAAAGCCAATCGAAATACGTGTCGAGAGCGCCGGTGACGTCGCTCGGGTGGCCGTCGAGGATCACGGGATAGGCATCGCTCCCGCGCAGCAGCGGCGAATCTTCGAGCGATTCGA
This sequence comes from uncultured Myxococcales bacterium, assembly GCA_937998045.1. Lineage (GTDB taxonomy): Bacteria > Myxococcota_A > Polyangia > Polyangiales > Polyangiaceae > Palsa-1150. Next base: position 28,576 of record CALKVG010000190.1, on the reverse strand, counting down.
GCGCGCCGTGTCCTCACAGCACTACGGCGGCTTCGGCCTCGGCCTGTGGATTACCCGTCAGATGGTGGAAGCCCACGGTGGTACCGTGCGCGTATCGAGTACCGAAAACGCGGGGTCGACGTTCGTAATCGAGCTCCCCGCCTTCAGCGCGCCCCAATCCGCAGGAGCACCACCTTGATCGTGTCCAGCATGATCGAGAGATCGAACATCACAGAGTAGCTCTTGATGTAGTAGAGATCGTACTGGAGCTTCTCCAGGTGATCCTCGGCGGTCGCGCCGTAACGGCACCGCACCTGGGCGTGGCCCGTCACGCCTGGCTTCACGTAGAGCCGCTGCTTGAAGTACGGAACCTGCGTGTCCAGCTGTTCGACGAACACCGGCCTCTCGGGGCGCGGGCCGACCATGCTCATCTCTCCGCGCAGAACGTTGTAGAGCTGAGGCAGCTCGTCGATGCGAGTCTTGCGGATGAAGCGCCCCACGCGCGTCACGCGGGGATCGTTTTCTTCCGCAAAGCGCGCGCCCATCCGTTCGGCGTCGACGCGCATCGAGCGGAACTTGTAGAGCGTGAAAGGGCGACCGAGCTCGCCGGCGCGCACTTGCCGGTACAGAATCGGGCCGCGCGAGTCGATGGCGATCGCGATCGCGGTGATCACTATGAGCGGCGCCGCCAGCACGAGGCCGACCCCCGCGATCACGAGGTCGAGGATGCGCTTCAACCGTCGCGTCGTCGGCCGCACCGTGAAGCCCTCGGAGAAGATCAGCTGCGACGGTTTGAGCTCGCGCACGAAGATCTTGCCCGTCTCGCGCTCGTAGAACGCGACCCCCTCCTGAACGTCGACGCCGCGGAACTTCGCCTCGAGGAGCTGCTCCACCGGCAGCGTTCCGCGACGGTCGGGGTACGCGACGAGGACCACCTGGATGCTCTCGCGCGTCACGATGTCGAGGAGCTCTCGGTACGTCCCGACGACCCCACGCTGCGGGGCCACTTGTCCGCGATCGCGGGCGAGCATCCCGACGAGCTCGAGCCCCAGGTCGCGCCGCTGGCGCACGAGGCGCGCCAGTTCCAGCGCGAGCTCTCCGTTGCCTACGATGAGCGTACGGCGAAGAAACCCGGACCCCTCGGTCACGCCGTTGTAGAGGAGCCTCCACGCCGGAATGCAGAGGGTGCTCAGCGCGAGCGCGACGAGGAAGATGCCGCGCCCGATCTCGATCGGGGGCAGCGGGTAGAACGCCACGAGGAGGACGATTGCGCCGAGAGCTACGCCGCTGAGCACGCGTTCGTACAAGACGCGGGCGTGCCGCGTCGCGCCCAGGTCGTACAGCCCCGAGTAGTAAAATGCCCCCTGGATCACCGCGGCGAAGAGCAGGGCCTTCTTGGCGATGTTGGGCAGCGTGAGCCCCGCGTGCAGGCCGAGGCGCAGGCACGCCGCGACGAGGACCATGACGGCGACGAGCGTCCCCTCGTAGCAGAAGAGGAGGAGTTTGCGCGGCGATCGAAAGAGCTCCACCATGTCGCGACCTGCGAGTGGCCCTTACGGGACGATGACGGTGTCGCCCAACTCGAGGGCGATGTTCTGCCGCAGGTCCCCGTGCTGGACGACCGCCGAGTAGTCGAACGGGATGCGGCGCTCGCCGCGCGAATCGCGGCGCACGATGACGATGCGGTCGGCGTCGGCGAACCGCGTGAAGCCTCCGGCGAGGGACAGGCTCATGAGCACGGTCACCTCCTGGCTCGGCGCGAACTCGCCAGGCTTGTTGACCTCGCCTACCACGTAAATCTTGTACGACTTCACCTCCTGCACCTGCACGGTGACCGGCGGGTCGTCCTGATAGAAGCGATGAAGCCGCTGCTGGACGTCGCCGGCGATCTCCGTCGCGCTGCGGCCGGTCGCGTGCACGTCGCCGACGAGCGGCAACGAGATCGCGCCGTCCGGACGCACCGCGACCTGCGCGCCGAGATCGTCGTGCTTCCAGACGACGACCTTCAGGACGTCGCCCGGGCCGATGCGGTATCCGAGGGCGCTTTCGGCCGTCCAGTTGTACGAGGGCGACGAAGCACACGCGCAGAGCGTGGAGAGAGCGGGGGCCAAAGCGAGCGCGACGCACCGGAGCCGCAGGGACATACGAGGCGTACAATCACGAGCCGCGCCGAACCTCGTCCGAGGCCGCTTTTCTGAGGATCTCCGCGAACTCTCCTGCCAGAGCCCGCCTGTCGTACCGCCGGAGGCCCGGCGCGTTTCGCCACGGAACGAGAAGATTCTCCCCGCGCACAAACGCACGCAGGTGCGATTGAAACGCGCGCGCGACGGCTTCCTCGTCGCGCGGGTGAACGACCGTGCCCATCGCGTGACTGCCGACCAGGCGCGCCAGGGCGCTGTCCGGCGGTGCGAGCGTGAGCACGGGGCGGCCCAGGTGCATGAGCTCGAAGATCTTCGCGGGGTAGATGCTCTCGGTCCCGCGAACGTCGTCCAGCAGACACAACGCGAGATGGCTGGCGGCGAGCTCCGGTAGGACCTGCGCGTGCGGGACGTAGCCGACGCGCTCTATGCCGAGCGGCTCCGTGCCCTCGAACGAGTCCTGCTCCGTGGGCACGATCCTTCCCAGAAAGCGCACGCGCAGCAGGCTCGCGAGCTGCGGCTCGATGGCGTGCAACCGGCGGATTCCGCCGATGAGCCCGCGCGCGCTCGTCAGCGCGAACACCGTGCCCGCGTAGGTGGTCACGAAGCGGTCGCGCGGGGGCTCCGGCAGCGCAGCGGGGAAGTCGTGCGGATCGTACCCGTTGGGGATCGCGACCACGCGCCCCGGATCGAGCCACGGAAAGCGCTCGAGGAGGTGCGCGCGAAACTCCTCGGTCGCGGTGACGACCGTATGCGCACGCCTGAGCAGCGTCGCCTCCAGGGGATCGCCGAGCGCGCGCGCCACGCGCGACCGACCCATCTCGTAGGACTCGCGCAGCGTGGACCACTCGTCGCGGTAGTCGAGGACCACGCCAAGGCCGGCCGCTCGGGCGAGCGGCGCGAGGAGAAACTGCGAGAAGGGCGGCCCGCTCACGAGCATCACGTCGTCTCGGCGTGCGGCGATGCGCGCGAGCAGCGCACCGTGGGCCGCCGGCTGCCACAGGACCTGCGGGTCGGGAAAGAGGAGCTGCCGCGCGAGGCCGGCCACGCCCGCGACCGCGCTCGCCATCACGTCTCTTCCGCGCCGAGCGCCGTCGCGCGGCCCCGCGCGCGCCCTCCACGCCGCGTCCTTCGTCCGGTAGTCCGGCTCCAGGGTGCGCGCTCGCGTGATCTCGAGGTCGCGCGGCAGGTCCTGGGCGAGCGAGTCGTCCCGCAAGGGGACGCTCGGGTTCGCCACCGTGAGCACCGCCGGTCGCACGCCGTGCTCCGGCAAGTACTTGGCGAGCTTTGCGACGCGCTGCACGCCGGCCCCTCCGACGGGCGGGAACGCGTACGAGACGAGCAGCGCGCGAACGCAAACGTGAGGAGGGGCAGGCGGCGGTCCCACGTGCGCACGCGGAGTGCAACGCCTATACTCGTGCCTTCGATGTCTGCGCCGCCCCTCGTGACGATCGCCATGCCGTGCCGTGACGAAGAGGCCTACATAGAGGCGTGCATCCACGCGGCTCAGGCGCAGGACTGGCCGCGAGACCGAATCGAGATCCTGGTCGCCGACGGCATGAGCATCGACGCCACACGTGAGATCCTCGCGCGCCTCGCCGCGGAAGACGGCCGCATCCGTCTGATCGACAACCCGGCGCGCATTCAGGCAGCGGGTCTCAACGAGTGCGTCCGTCTGGCCCGCGGCGATGTCATCATCCGTATGGACGTGCACGCGGACTACGCCGCGGATTTCGTCCGGCAGTGCGTGGCCGTCCTCGAGCGAACCGGCGCCGACAACGTCGGCGGGGCGGCGCGCCCGCGCGCGCGCACGTTCTTCCAGCGCTGCGTGGCCGCCGCGCTCGACAGCCCGCTCGGCATCGGAGGCTCGCGGTACCGGCAGCCGGACGCGGAGGGCTTCGTCGAGAGCGTCTGGCCGGGCGCATTCCGACGGAGTGTTTTCGAGAAGATAGGCCTCTTCGATCCGCACGCGGTCACCAACGAGGACGCCGAGCTGAACCAGCGAATCACGGCGGCGGGCGGGCGCGTCTACCTGAGTCGCGACATCGTGGTGCACTATTACCCGCGGGAGACGCCGCGCGCCCTGGCGCGCCAGTATTTCAAGTACGGGCAGGGCCGCGCCCGGACGCTGCTCAAGCACCGGAGATTGCTCGCGTGGCGGCCTGCGCTGCCCTTCCTGTGGCTCACCGGTGAGGTCGCCCTGCTCGCGACGTGGCCGTGGCACCCGCTCGGGGCGTGGTCGCTCGCGACGTACGCGCTTGTCACCGGAGCCGAAGCCGTGCGCGTCGTCCGCAGGGCCGACATGCGAGGAGACCTTCCGCGCGAGAAGGGGATCTTCACGCTGCCCTTCTCGGCGGCCGTCGTCTGGAGCATCTTCCCGGTGCTGCACGTCTCGCACGGCGCCGGCTTCGCGACCGGCCTGGTGAAATACGCGCTGCGCCAGGACTGGGAGCCGGCGGAGCGCGTGTCCTCGCCGGCGGTCGCCGGGACGCAAGCGACCGCTGCCGAATAGCTCGCACGAGCTTCGCACTCGGCAGTGCTCGTGGCCATTGCTGGCGCGTTGCTCCTGGTGTTCGTGCTGCTCGTGCGCCCGCAGGAGTTCCTGCCGTCGCTGCAATCGCTCGGGCTGCTCAATGCGTGCGCCGCCGTGGCGATGGCCGGGATCGGACTCGAGCTCGCCCTCGGCAAGAGGGCGCCGCCCTGGACACCGCAGCTGCCGTGGCTGGTGGCGTTCGTCGCGTGGTGCTTTGTCGTCACGGTGAGGCGGCTCGGCTTCGAGGGGCTGAGCGTGGCGTGGGAGTTCGTCGGCCTGAGCGCCGTGATCATGATCGTCGTGGCCTTCGCCGCGGGGTCGATGCCGCGATGGCGTGCGCTCGCCGCGTTGCTGGTCCTGATCGGGGCGTTTCTGTCCTGCACCTGCATTCACCAGTCTCGGCAGCCGGCGGAGTGCATCGCGATCGACACTTCCGGAGCGATGGGCGAGCGCTCCGGAGAGGGCGTGCCCGACGGACGCGAGTGCGACAACGCGTGGGTCTGCGAGCAGCAGGGGAAACCGCAAACCTCCTACGCGTGCGAAAAGGTTGGGCTCTTCGGCACGTTCACCGAGGGAATGCGCGTGCGCTGGCGCGGTACGCTCGGGGACCCGAACGAGCTTGCGCTCGCCCTCGGCGCCATCATTCCGCTGACGTTCGCGTTCGCGAGCGGCAGGTCGTCGCGGTGGGCGAAGCTGGCGGCGGCGGCACTCGTCCTCCTGGCGCTGTGTTGCGTGGTCCTCACCGGCTCGCGCGGGGGCCAGCTCGTCGTGCTCACCGTCTTCGGCTTCTACTTCGTGCGCCGTTACGGGTTCAAGGGAGCCCTCGTCGGCGCGCTCCTGGCACTGCCCGTGCTGCTCTTCGGCGGCCGCACCGGTGAGGAGGCGGAGTCGTCGTCACTCGAACGCATCGACTTGCTCTACGAGGGCATTGACATGATCCGCGCATATCCGGTGCTCGGAGTTGGCACCGGCCAGTTCATCGATCACGCGTACAACGGAATGACCGCGCACAATTCTTACGTGCTGGCGGCTGCCGAGCTGGGCCTGCCCGGCAGCTTGCTCTGGCTGATGCTCGTATACTCCTCGGTGAAGATCCCGTGGCTCGTCGCGCTCCGACCCCCGCCGGGACTCGACGAGAGCGTTCGCCCGTTCGCGCTCGCCCTCGTCGTCGCGTTCGCCGGGATCCTCGTCGGTGTCTTCTTTCTTTCGTTCAACTACAAGGCCGTCCTCTTCGTCTACTTCGGACTCGCCGGTGCGCTCTACTCCGCGGTTCGACGCATGTGCCCTTCGTTCGACGCTTCGGTGTCGCTGAAAGAGGTGGGCCGCGTCGCCCTGGCAGACGTCGCCGTCCTGGCGTTCGTGCTCGTGTACAGCCACCTGAAAGGAGCGCACGCATGAGCGCGCGCTGCCTATCGGCGACGGTCGGTGCCCTGGTCCTCGGCACCGCGTGCACGGGCGCGTGCTGGCGCGGGCGGGACGTGTGGCCCGGCCCCAAAGGACCACCGCCTCCCGCCGAGCAGACGCCCGCGCCGTCCAACCTGGAACCCAGCGGCGTCGGGCTCGTTCGGATCGATCGCCCGCACGGACCGCACCCGCGCATCCTCTTGACGCGCGATCGCCTCGCGGCGGTCCGCGGGTTGCGCGATGCGGGCGCCCCGTCGTGGCGAAAGCTCGTCGCGCGCTGCGACGACGTGGTGAAAGACAAGATCGACGCGGGCTACGAGGGGTGGGACTGGGCGAACGCGGCGCTGGATCTCGCGCTCTGTCACGCCGCGACGGATCGCGCCGATTACGCGAGCGCCGGGATCGGGTACCTGCGCGCGCTCCTCGACGATCGCCACAAGATCGGCGACGGCGCAGGTGGCGTCGACGTAGTGCACCACGACGACGGTTACCCCATCCGGTCCCGCGGCTGCCTCGGCGCCATTGCCTACGACTGGCTTCACGACGTCCCCGGGATGACGCCGGAGCTCCGAAAGCACGCGATGGACCGGTTCGACGCCTGGGCAAAATGGTTCGCGGAGTCGGGGTACAACCACGACCAGCCCATCAGCAACTACTATATCGGCTGGTTCGGGGCGGTGGCGTTCGGGGGTATCGCCGCCGAAGGGGACGACCCGCGTGCGGCCGAGATGCTGCGGCGCGCGCAACGGATGTTCGACGCCGAGCTCGCGCCTACATACCGGCAGAAGCTGAAGGGCGGCGACTTCCCCGAGGGCTGGCAGTACGGCGATCTCGTGGGCGCGGTGCTCGCCATTTTCGCGGACGCCGAGTCCAGGCCTTCGGAGCCGTCCGCTCCCTCGCCCCGAACGGGGCCCGAGCGTGCGGACGGAGAGATACGCACGCCTCTCGGGGAGTTGCCGTGGCTGCGCGAGATCGTCGCCTATCGCGCGCACGCGTTGTGGCCCGACGGCAAGCACACGCTGGACACCGGCGACTGGTCGAACAAGCCGGCGGTCGCTCCGGCTCACGCGCTCCTGGCTCTGGCGACCGTTCTCCCTCCGACCGACTCGGCGGGGCGGGAGGCCCGGGCTCTCGCGCGGCTCGCGACGGATCCCGGCGAGGAGTGGTTGTGGCTGGCGGCCGTGGCCGACGATCCCTCGCGCCTGGCCGAGGACCCCCGCCGCGGGGAGACGGGCTATCTCGCCAGCGGCACCGGCGCGATGACCGCGCGCACCGACTGGTCGCCGGGGGCGGTCTGGGTCGCGCTGGCGAGCGCTCCGTCGCTGTCCGACCATCAGCACCTCGACGCCGGTCACTTCGAGGTCGTTCGAGGCTCCGACGCGCTGCTCGTGGACGCTGCAGGGTACGGATCGTTCTCGAGCTTGAGCCACAACGTCATCGCGATCGACGACAAGAAGGAGAACGACACCTACGCCCCGAACCAGGGCACGTGGAGCGACAGCGCGTCGATCGCGCGGTCCGAGCAGGCCGACCGCTACGCCTACGGGCTGGCCGATTATGCGAGCGCGTACAACCCATCCGGTTATCCGAAGGACCACCCGCAGCGGTCGGTGGTACGGGCCGAACGGGAGGTTCTCTTTTCGCGTGCTCTCGTCGGCGGCGCGCCCGAGTCTGCGCGCCTGGTCGTGTACGACCGCGTGACGCTCACCAAGCCGACCTACGGCGCGACGTTCCTCCTTCACGGCGGGAGCGCGCCCGACGTGCACGAGGGCGCCGTGCGGTTCGTCGTCGGGAAGAGCGCCGCGATCGTGAGCACGCTGCTCCCCGCGCACGCACCGCCGGTGCTCGTGAAGGAGCCGACGGATCTCGGAGACGGTCCCTACTATGCGAACGAGCCGCCCGAAGGGAGCACGAGCGTCCGCGTGGAGGTGCGATCGGCGACCGGGAGCGTCGAGCGCAGGTTCCTGCACGCGATCGTCGTCGGGCCCGGCGATCTTCGCGGGTCGAGCGTGGCGAGCGTCGTCGCGGTGGATGGCGAGGGCGGCGATGGAGCGGTGGTCGACGACGAGGCCTACGTCTTCGCGCATGCGGGGCCGCAGCTTCGGGCGGCGCCGCTCGGCTACGAGGTGCCGGCGACCGTCAGGCGTCACCTCGTCGCGTCGCTCGCGCCGGGCGGGCGCTACGACGTCGACGTCGAGCGCGACCGCGATCGCTGTCGCGTCTCGCTTCAGCCGGGCGGCGGTCGCGCCGCCTCGAAGGCCGGCGTGCTCGCGCTCGACGTCGGGACGGGGTGCGTCTTGCGCTGAGCGGGTTCGGGCCCGAAGAAGAGGAAGCCGAACGTAGAAAGGAAGGACACATGAGTGGTTGCACGACGCACGCGGATCACACGCACACGCATGGGGTGGGCTGCGGTCATCGGAGCGTGAGCCACGGCGGTCATCGCGACTACTTGCACGACGGGCATCTGCACCACGTGCACGGCGATCACGTCGACGAGCACAGGCTCGACGTTTCCGATGCGAACCCTGCCCGCTGCACCCAGGGCCACACGTGCAGCGCCCATCGAGCCGATCACAAGCACGGCGAGGGCTGCGGCCACGAACGCGTGCCGCACGGCGATCACGTCGACTACATCGTCGACGGTCATCTGCATCACGCGCACGGCTCGCACTGCGACGATCACGGGACGATTTAGGGCCCGAGTCACGACCGCGGGGGACCGATCAGCTCCCTCTTGTGCTCACGTGTTCTGCGGGCAGCTCGCTCCAACCCCCGATGACGAGCTCCGGGTGGGCGCGGGCAAACGCGCGCACACCCGGGGTGGGCGTCGCCCAGGCGCGCAGAGCCGCCGGGACGCCGCGCGCGGTTCGCGTCGTCGACTTCGAATAGCTCGACCAGGCTCCGTCCGAGCACGCGTAGCAAGTCGGCGCGGTGAACTGCAGGTCGACGGTTAGCTCTGCGTCGTGACTGAAGTGGGGAAGCACTTCCGTCAGCGCGATCTCGGGCTCGTCTTTCTCGGCGAACCCTTTCACGTCCTCGTCGACCGAGAGCGCCGTCGCCGCGCGGGCCTGGGCTTCGCTCACGATGGGTAGGTCGACGATGTCGACGTCGACGGCGGCCTGACGCTCCGCGTTCCAAATCGTGAAGGATGCGACCACGTTCCCGTGCGCACCGCACGTATACGCGTACGTCGACTCGCGGACGAACAAGTACGGCCCCACGGTGGCTACGAGGTCTACGCGCTGCTCGATTTCCTGGGCGCCGTCGCCGGTCGCCGGGACGACGACCTCGACGACCTGTCCGGCGCCGGCCCCGTCCGCCGTGGCGATCGTCGCGCGGAGGCCCCTTCCGGGTGGCAGGCGCGATTCGGCCGACGCGTCGCTGCCCTCCTCGGCGTCGTGCCCGCACGACGTCGTCTCGATGGCTTCGGGCTCCTCGCGCCATGCCCACAGCCTGCCGGCGGCCACCACACGGACGTCATCGGCTCGCCCGATCACGCTGCCTGCGCCATCGACCGTCCACGTCCGCCGCCCGCCCGCCGCGTCGGTCGTCCACACGAGGCTCCGCGGCTCCCGTGCGGTCGCCGCGTTCGCATTGAGGCGCGGCTCCACAGGCGCCTCGATTGGAGTCGGCGGCGCGGCGAGGCATCCGGCGAAAAGCAGCGGCAGCGTGAGAGTCAAGGACCGTCGGCCCGCAAGGGGGAGCATCGTCTGCGTCGCCTGCGAGCAAGGGTCGTGCGGTCTTCGCGCGTTGAGCGAAATCGAGGGCTTGCCGGCGAACGGCTGTGGCCCGTGCAACGCAGCGTGGTGTCGCGGGAGCCACGCGATTCCGGGGTATGCGGCGGGGGTCGCTTCGGACGACACAAATGGGTACGCTACACCTATCCGCCTCGCACCGACGCACGCCGTCTTCCGGCCTGACGAGCACATTTCGCAGATTGCCGGCGCCTACGCTCTCGACGCCGTCGAACTCTCGACGAGCACCTTTCACCTGACGCTCGACTTCACGGAAGAGAGCATCGCGTCGCTCGAGCAGGCCCTCGCCAGGCTTCACGATTCGATCGCCGAGAAGCGGCCCCAGGAAGACCGCATCTGGACGCTCGCGAAGGCCTTCGGCAGCTATCTCGGCGAGGTCTTCCGCAAGGCTCACGGCGGCGAGTGGGGTATGGTGACCCTCGGCGAGAGCACCTTCCCGGGCATGCGTTGCGAGGCAAAGGACCTGACGTTTTCGCCCTGGATTCGCGCGCACCAGCGCATCCTTCGTGGGGCTGGCGACAACATCTGGCACTATTACCGGGGTCTATGTAACCAGTAGTAGCCACTGGGTCGGTCTCGTGGGGGGGCTGCCGCCCCCCTCCAGTGCTTCCCACTGGAGTCCTCCCCCCCATCGCCTTGCGGCGAACGTCGGGCTTCGCCCGACGCAAAGACGCGCGCGATCCTCTTGGTAGCTATCGCGCCCTCTTTTCGACTTCGCGAAGCGAAGTCGTTCGCCGCATGGCGATACGGGCAAGGCTCGGCGCGAAGCGAAGCGGCGCGCCGAGGGGGCGAAGCCCCACGGAACCGTCGCCTCCGTCCCGAGTACCGGGCCCATAGGAGCCGCGACTCGGGATACTGGACACTATTGCGCGAACGCCACCGCGTACCACGCGTACTGCACCTGCACCGCCGCGAACACAGCCAACGCGACGCGCGCTCCCTTCGTCGCGAGCAGCGAGCGGACGCCGTCGACCCCCTCTTCGACTAGCCGCGAGAGAGCCGCCGCCGCGAAAGGCACGAGCAGCGGCACGACCGGAAAGTGATACGCCCCGCCGGAGAACGCGACCGCATACGGCACCTCATAGGCCGCCACCAGCCCGAGCAACCACCAGACCCAGCCTCGCTCCCCTGACTCCCTCTCTCCCGACGACCCCGACCCCAACCCTCTCATCCCCAAAACGCCCACCATCGCGAGCACCGCGAGCGCCACGTATCCCCCCGCTTCGAGGGCGAGCAGCGGAAGCGCGCGGACCGTCCCGATGCCGTACCACTTCTGGATCTCGCGCGTCGCGAGGTAGTCGAAGCCCCAGAAGGAGATCGTCCGATTGAACGTGCGCAGCGCGGACCGGAGTGGGTGCGCCCGCACGTACGCGATGGCCTCGTCGCGCATCGCCGACCGCGCGTCCGCGCGCTCGTAGAACGACTCGAGATACCCGCGCGTCTCCGGGTCCAGCTCGTCGAGGGAGCGCTGACCGAGCTGGCTCGTCTTGTAGTCCGGCGTGTACGGATTGTTTCCGAGGAACAGGTTGCGTTCGTTGTTCGTCGAGAGGGTCCACCCTGCGCCGGCGTGCGCGTCGTGCGCGAGCACCGGACCGAGAAACGCGAGCGCGACGCACGAGCCCAGGACGCCGCCCGCCACGAGGTGCCGCAGCCGCACGTCGTGGCGCCGCGCCGCGAGCCACAAGCCGACGGCGAGCACGGGGACGACGCTGAGCATCGACGGCCTCGTCAGGCATCCGATGCCCAGCGCCGCTCCCGCCGACGCGAACTGCCACAGCTTCCCCTCGCGGACCGCCCGCAGACCGAAATACGCCAGGAGCGCCAGGCACAAGGCCGCCAGATGCTGCGCGTACGTCTGGCCGCAAAGGAGCGCCGCCGGAGGATAGAGCGCGGCGATCCACGCAGCCGCGCGGGCCGCGCGCCGCCCGCCGACCTCGAGCGTGAGGAGGGCCGAGACCGCCACCGTCGCGACGCTCATTCCGATCGTCAGGATGCGCGCTGCGGTCACGCTCGGCCCCAGTGTGGCGACGAGCGGGGCAATGGCGAAGCTCTCGCCCGGCGGCCAGTAGAACGCCCCGCCGGTGTCTCCGGCCGCGAAGCGCACTGCGCACTCGAAGTAATCGTGCGCGTCGCTCACGAGCGGCATCGACCGCAAGACGACGAGCGAGGCCAGCGCACGCAGCAGTACCGCCGCGCTCATCGCCCCCGCCAACCAGCCCCAAGTTTCGGCGCGGCGGAGGGCGGCCACCGGCTCACCGCGTGAAACGCAAGAACGCCTCGTGCGTGCGCTTCAGCCCCTCGCGTACGTCGACCATCGGCTCGTAGCCGAGGACCTCGCGAGCCGCTCGGATATCCGCGAGCGAGTCGCGCACGTCGCCCGGACGCGTCGGCCTGTACTCCGGTTCCAGGCGCACGCCCGCGAGCTCGCCAACGTACTTGATGAGCTGGTTCAGCGACGTTCGCTCGCCGCACGCGATGTTGAGCACCTCGCCCCGGAGCTTTCGCGACGTTCCGGCCGCGAGCAGGTTCGCCCGCACCGCGTTCTCGATGTAGCAGAAGTCACGGGTTTGCTCGCCATCGCCGAACACGACGGGTCGCTGCTTCTTGATCGCGGCGGTGACGAACTTCGGGATTACCGCGGCGTATTCGCTCTTCGGATCCTGACGCGGACCGAAGATGTTGAAATAGCGAAGGCTCACGGTCTCCAGCCCGTACAGTCCCGAAAAAATCCGCATGAGGTGCTCGCCCGTGAGCTTGCTCGCCGCGTAGGGGGAGAGGGGCTCGGGGGTCATCGTCTCGGTCTTGGGGAGCGTCGGCGTGTCGCCGTAGGCGCTGGAGCTCGCCGCGAAGACGACGCGACGCACGCCCACTCGCCGGGCGACGTCGAGGACGACGGTCGTCCCCTGGACGCCGGCGAGCGTCGTGGCCTGCGGGTTCTCGACGGAGCGCACGACGCTGGGGATGGCCGCCTGGTGGAACACCGTCTCGACGCCCTGCGCCGCGCGCGCCACGACGTTCGGATCGACGATCGTGCCCTCGAACAGTTCGACCCGCCCCGGCAGGCTCTCGATGTTCTCGCGTCGGCCGCTCGAGAAATCGTCGAGCACCCTCACGGTCTCACCGCTCGCCAGGAGGGCCTCCGCGATCGACGACCCGATGAATCCTGCTCCGCCCGTCACCAAATGCAGCGCCATCCAAACCTCCGGGGAGCGACCCCTGCCAAAAGGAACGGTGCAGGGTCCACAATGCAAGGCCTATACATCACCGTGACCGTGCACGCCCGCTGAGCACGAGTTTCGCACGGACGGGCAAACGGGAACCGCACCGGCCCCGTATCGGGCCGGGTGGGCCAAAGCATGGTGGAGCAAAAAGGTCACGAGGAAGCCAGGTCGCCCCGCGAACGGGTCGCGCGCATGCGCGCGCTCGCCATCCGCGGACTGAAGTACTGGAAGGGTTCGCTGTTCGTCTTGCTGCTCGCGGGCGGCACGGCGTACACCGTCGCCGTCCACATCCCGCGGGTGTACCGCTCGGAGTGCACCATCATCGCAAAAGCGCGCATCCGCACGGACGACCGCGACGAATCGTCGACGTCGCCCGACGCCCTCGCGAGGCAGGCCGCCCGCTTGAAGGACATGCTGACGACGCGGGCGCGCCTGGAGAGCACGATTCGCAAGTTCGATCTCTATCCCGATATTACCGCCACGAGGACGATGCTCGACGCCGTCGAACAGATGAAGCCCCATGTGGGCTTCCGCTCGCTCGAGGGCGGCCAGTACGTCATCAGCTTCGACGGCGACGACCCGGAGAAGGTGCGGAACGTCACGCAATACCTGGCCGATTCCCTCATCGACCAGTACGCCGCCGGAGATCTCTCGGACCTGCAGCGTGAGGCGGATTTCCTCGGGGAGGAGGAGGAGCATTCCCTCGCCGGACTGGAGACCTCGACGCGTGCGCTGACTCTCTTTCTCGCCGCCCACCCGGAGTTCGCGCTCGAAGCGAAGCAGGCAGCGGCCACGCCGTTCGGTCCGTTCGGACAGAACACCGGCGCCGCGGGCATCCCGCTCATGCCCAAGCTACCCGCCGACTCCGCGACGAGCGACCCCGACCTGGCCGCCCTCCTCCGGGAGCGTTCGCGGCTCGAGGGCGAGGTCCGCTCCGCGACGGCCGTCGCGCGCGGCCTCGCGCCGGCGAACGCCTCCAAGAAGCAGCTCGACGACCAGATCGCGCAGACGCAGGCCGAGGTCGAGGCGGCGGCCAAGCGAGTCGCCGAGACCCAGGCGGATCTCGCGTCCAAGTCGAACCTCACCGAGGACCACCCCGACATGCGCGCCGCGCGGATGGCGGCGGACGCCGCGGCCAGGACGCTGCACGAGACGAAGGTCAAGCTCGGCGCGTTGCAGCAGCTCGCCGCGTCGGGCTCGGCACCCGATCTGTCGCAGGCACCTCCCGATCTCTCGGAGAAGCTTCACCAGGTGGACGCGCAGATCGCTGCGCGTCGCGCTCGCCCCGCCAGCTCGTCGGCAACCGACCCCCACCCGCCGGTGAACCCGGTGGTGCGCACGGTGGTCGAGCTCGAGACCGACTGGCAACGACTTTTGCGCGCGCTCAACGAAGCCAAGAATCACCACGAAGACCTCAAGCTGCGCGCCGAGCGCGCACGCCTCGCGCTGGGGGCGGCGCACGCGCAAGCGAGCGAGCGGATGGCGGTCATCGATCCCCCGTACCGGCCGACGCATCCGGCGAAGGGCAAGCGCGCGACCGTGGCCATCGGGGGGCTCTTGATGGCGTGGCTTCTGGCGATCGCGTACGCGGTGCTTCGGGTCACGCTGGACGACACGCTGGTCGACGCCGACGACGTCGAGGCGCTCGGCATCGCGGGCGTCCTCGGGGTCGTGCCGCGGATCGATCCCCTTCCGGACGAGGAGCTTGGACATGGCACAGTCTGAAGGCGCGAGGACGCTCATCCTGCGATCGCAGTCGCTCGGCGATTGCGAACGGATGCAGGCGACGACGCCTGCGCGCGTGGTCCCGGTCTGGGCGTCTCCCATCGAGGCGCGCATCCTCGCGATGCTGCGCGACGGTTGGGTGGATGCCACGGCCGCTCTGCGCGTCATTCGCCATCGCCTCGAGCTCCGCCGTAGCCAGGGCATGTGGACGTTCGGCGTAACGAGCGCGCGCTCGGCCGAAGGCAAGACGACGCTCGCCACGCAGCTGGCGCTCGTCCTGAGTGAGGCGCAACGAGCGCGCGTGCTCCTCGTCGAAGCGAACATGCACCGCCCCGCGATCGCGCGCTTGCTCGGGTTCCAGGTCCCCGCGGGGATGGGTTTCTCGGTGCAGCTCGCCAGACGAATGGGGGGTGGCGTCGACCCGTGGACCGTGCTGGCGCTCGGGTCGAGCATGCACGTCCTCCCCGAGAACGAGGCCGAGCCCGGGTACCCGGACACGCTCTACTCGACGCACTTTCGCCAGGCGATCGATCAGCTCGCGCGCGTCTACGACTGGGTGATCGTCGACGCGCCGAGCGTGCTCGGCTCCGGCGATGCGAACGTCGTCGAGGAGGCCGTCGACGGAATGATCGTCGCCGCGCGGAGCCGCGCGTCGCGAGGCGCCGACTTGCGCGCGGCCATGCGGCAGCTCGGCGACCGCAAGGCGGTCGGCGTCGTTCTGTGGGATGCGCGGAGATGACCGCGCGCCTTCGCGAGGCCCTCTCGAAGGGGGTGCACGTCTGGGTAGGCGGCTGGCTCCTCGACCGGGCGCGCAAGGCGATGCTGCCTCCGGTGCGGGGCGAGCGCCACCTGCTCTTCGCGGTCTGCGATCACTTCGAGCCGCTGCACGGTGGGGCGTCGCGGGAGGTCGGCCGCGCTCGCGTGGCGGCGTGGACCGAGCGGCTGCCGGCTTTTGCCCGGCACCGCGACGCCAACGGGCGACCACCGCGCCACACCTTCTTCTTTCCCGGTGAGGAGTACGACCCGACATTCCTCGATCCGCTCGGGCGACTGCTCGACGCGGGGCTCGGCGAGGTCGAGGTCCACCTTCATCACGACGGAGACACGCGGGCGACGCTGCGCGAAAAGCTCCAGCGGACGCTCGAGGCGTTCAGGTCGCACGGTCTCCTGGCCCGATACGGCGGGCGTCCCGCGTGGAGCTTCATCCACGGCAACTGGTCGCTCGCCAATGGACGACCCGACGGACGTTGGTGCGGCGTCGACGACGAACTCCAGTGCCTTCGCGAGCTCGGGTGCTACGCCGACTTCACCTTTCCGAGCGCCCCCGATCCTTGCCAGCCCGCCGTCGTCAACGCGATCTACTACCCGCGCGACGACGCGCGACGGCGCGCGTACGACCGGCCGGAGCGCGTGCGCGTCGGGTCCCCACGCCGTGACCGCGTCCTCCTCGTCCAAGGTCCCCTGGCGATCGCGCGACGCCCGGGGCAAGCCGGCCGTTTTCGCATCGAGTCGGGCGCGATCGCCGCGGGTGACCCGCCGAGCGCCGCGCGCCTCGAGACGTGGATCGACAGCCACATCCACGTGCCCGGCCGGCCGGAATGGACGTTCGTCAAAGTGCACGCTCACGGCGCGCCGGAGAGGAACGCGCGCGTCATGCTGGGCGAGCCGATGGAGGAGCTGCACAGCGCGCTCGCGGCCGTCGCGATCCGGAGGCGATGGCGCGTTCACTACGTGACCGCGCGCGAGATGTACAACGTGGCGCGCGCGGCGATGGACGGAAAGCGCGGATCGCCCGCCGACTACTTCGATTACGAGGTGCCTGCGCCGGAGCGGTCGACCCTCGCCGTGGCTTGACGAGCCCGCGCCGGCGAGGCGCGGCGGCGCCGGACGGCGGCCGCGAGCAGAAGAAGGCCGACCAGCCCGGCGGTCGTGGGTCGCCTCGCGCCCGTGACGGTGCCAGCTGCAGCCGGAGGACGAGGCCGAGCTGTCCGGTCCGCTGGTCGCGCCGGCTCCGCTGGAAGAGCCGGTCGAAGAGCCGCTCGACGATGTCGAAGAGCCGGTGGGCGATCCGCTGGACGACCCGGTCGACGCCGCACCAGACGATCCGCTCGTCGAGCCACCGGAGGAGCCGCTCGTCGATCCGCTCGTCGATCCGCCGGAAGAGCCGCCGATCGTCGCGTCGGCGCTTCCCGCCTCGTCGGGCGTCGCGCCGCCGTCCACCGCGCCGGACTGGATCGAGAGGTCTGCGCAGTAGTGCTAGAAGCACCCGCCCGGATTGTTGAGCGGGTGATCGGACATGAACTCGATCACCTGCAGCGTGCACTTGGCGCAAGTGAAGTTGTCCGGGAGCTTGATCTGAACCGACTGCGGGCTGGTGAACGGCGCCGTGTGATCGAACACCCCGTCGGCCAGGACGGGGAACATCGGCGGATTCTCGACCGGCACCGACCCGCACGGCGAGCTTCCTGCAGTGACCGCGGGCTCAGCCGGAAGCTGCGTTGGGTCCGGGGCCAGCGCGATGCGGTAGTGCCCGGGATGGAAGACCGCCTCGCTTATCGTGACGGTGATCGTCTGACCCGATTGAAGCGCCGTGACGGTCCCCGTCGGAGTGCCGCCGCCCTCGTCTCCGCACGGGCCGAGCTTCTCGGGGAGCCCCACGCTGTCTTGCGACATCTACGACGTGGGGGACTCGAGAATGAAATGCGCCTCGGTGGGGGCTGCCCAGACGACGCCGATTCCCACGGCGAGCGCGCACGCGATCGATCGTCGCGTTGCGGCGCGGGGCACGGAAACGGCGGATCGCCGCGATGACGCGATGGGCCGCATGAGGACCTCCCTACGGCCGCTCATCGTAGCGGACGGATCGTCGTGTCGGATCGCAATGGACGTCTCATCGCGGAAATTCCGGCTTGCCCGAGCGCGCAACCGCAGCCGGCGAACGCGAAAGGATCCGCACGGCGGGAAAACTCAAGTCCGGCGCGATATTCCGGGTCTGGATACGGTTCCGCCACGGGGGGGCGTGAGGCGCAGATCAAGTAAGCGCAGATCTTCCGGCTAGCAGCGGAAAAACCAAGGGGTGTCCCGCCTACTGGCTACTACGAAGCCGCCGCTCGATGGCGCGCCGGTCGCCGTGGAACGCCGCGGTCAGGGCGGTGCCCAGCTCGTCGCCGTCGTGTCGTCGATCGCGCCGGCCCCTGCGATCGCGCAAGAGCTTGCGGAGCTCTGCCTCGGACCCCGCCTTCGTCGCGGACCGCCGGTGCATCAGCGCGTGCGACCCGCACACCGTCGCGCGCGACCCGCCCGCGAGCACAACGCCCACGAGGGCGCGCTGGTCGCTCTCTCCGCACACGCAGCACCGCGATCCGGCCTCATGCCTCATGGTCGTCACGCATATCGCAGGGGGTAGCGGCGTGGCCAAGTTCTCGGGTGCGATGTGCTATCTCCACGCCGCCATGGCACAGGCCAGCTCGAGCGAGGAGACATCGAAGAAGAAGAACAAGGCCAGGAAGGCGAAGGGCGCGTCCCGCCCGTCGCCGCCGCAGGAAGCGGGGCCCGTCACGCGCTGGTCCACATGGAGCGTCGTGGGCGCCGTCCTGCTCGGAGGCGTCGTCGTCTGGAGGCTATGGGGCTCGACGTACAAGGGCGACGTCCGGACGATCTGCGACGCCGAGAAAGGCTCGGGCTTCACGATCGACAAGGACATGCCCAAGGTCACCGATTGGGTCCGCGCCAATCTGGAGACGCCGGAGGGCAACACGCTGTTCTCGACGCTCAAGGACATGCGCCTGGCCGAGCGCAGCAAGAAGCTCCAGGCCGAGGCGACGTCCGTGAAGCTCGCCGCGTGTCCGATGGTGTCGGCCTACGATCGTCTCGCGGCCGAGGGGGAGTACCGTGCCGACCTGCAGCACCTCTGTTCCAGCCTGACCTTTCTCAAGCTCGCCGAGATGAACGACGACGATCGTCTCACCAAGATCGAGGACTTCATCGACAAGCAGGCCAAGAGCCCGCGTACCAAGGAGCTAGGCGAACTTCTGCGCTCAACTCCTGCCGCCGGGCGGGCCAAGGTGCTTCGCGACACGGCGACGAGCATGGACGTCTTCTCGTGCGATACGGCGAAGACGCTCGACAGCCCGCAAGCCGAGGCGAAGCCGGCCGGCGCGCCGTTGGTTCGGGTCTGGAGCGCTCCGCAGGTGATTGGCCAGCTGAAGGAGGAAGACCTGGCCAAGGCGCTCGTCGACGTCACGCCCGCGATGAACGACTGCTACAAGAAAGCGCTCGAGAAAAAGCCGGACCTGGTGGGCAAGGTCTCGATCAAGCTGCAGGTCGATCCGGACGGGAAGGTGACGAAGGCGGCTCCCGCGGACCTGGCCTTCGACGACCACGACCTTCTGGCGTGCCTGGTCGGAGCCATCAAGACAGCGAAGCTCCCGAAGAACGGCGGCCCGGTCGTCTCGGCGCTCGTGCCGCTCGAGCTGACGACGCATCCCTGAAGCCCCTGGCGAGCCGCCAGCGCTCGTCGAGCTTCACCCCCACCAGTAGGAGATCTTCAGGATGAACTGGTCGGCGGCCGGGGCTCGCTTCACCGACCCGAGGTCGACGGTTCCCACTTCGCCGGGCCCGAGCGACACGTTGGGCACCTGCGATCGCGTGTATACGAGATAGAGCAGCGACCCGAGGCGCCACTCCCAGCGAAGCACGACGTTGACATCGAGCGCGCCCTGCTCGAAGTCCGGGTTGGTGTTCAGGGGCTGGGTCGGCCGCAGGTCGGCCAGGTGAACGACCGGGCGGGGACCGTTCGGATCCGAGTAGTACCCGAGGAACCCCGAATAGTGTCCTGAGGCGAGGAAGAGCTGGGCGTAAGCCTGCAGCGTGAGCCTGGGCGCGAACGTGTACGTGGACCGCAACGTGGCCCCGGCGCTGGCGGCCTCGAGGTGCCCGAAGACGTACTCGCCGGCGATCGGGCCGGTGCCGACGAAGCGCGGCTCGCCGCGGTTGTACGTAAGCATCGGGAGCAGCTCGAAGTCGAGCTGCGGCAGCGCACGCACGACGACGCCGGCGTCGGCGTTGAGGTTCACGCCTCCGTTGGCGAGCGCCTGCGGCCGAACGTGGGCGCTGAACGCGACGACCTTCGTCGTGTCGCTCTGGATGAACGTATCGTTGCCCACGACCACCGCGGCCCGTTCGAGCGCCGCGCCGTCGCCCATCTCGCGATCGTCGAAGCGGCGGTCCCGCGATTGGATCTCCACGAAGTAGTGCCAGAAGTTTGTGAGCTTGCCGGACGTATTCAGCTGCACGCCGCGCCCGAGCCCGAGCCCCGCCGTATTGCCGTTGTCCCAGTACTCGAGACGCGAGTGCGTCTCGAGCAGCGCCTTCCACGGCACCAGCGTCCGGTATTCGACGTCGAAGCCGTCCCAGTAGGCGTTGCTGCGCTGGTTGTAACCCACGTCGTTCATGTCGAACTTCCGGTCCGAATAGCCGCCCCACACGTCGCCGACCCAGTGCTCGCCTCCCTCCTTTCCGACGTACGCTCCGCCGCTCCCGCCGACGTCTCCGGGGCGGACGACCGTGCCGTCCGGCACGTAGCGATCGGGCCCGCGCCCCAGCAACGAGAGGCCGACCTGCCCGTTAGTCGCCCAGTCGCCGTTTGCCGAGCGCCAGCGCCAGTCTCCGGCCGCGACGTACGCGTCGTTGAAGCAGCGCGCTCCGGGAGCGACGAGCAGCGTGCTCTGGGCGGCCTGCATCGTGGTCGGGCAGAGCGCCTGCGCTGGAGTTCCCGGAACGATCGGCCACTCGCTCGTGTGCTCCGCTCGCGTCACGCCGGTGGCCATCACCCCCACCGCGGCGCGGTCCGTGACGTCGTAGCGCGCACGCACCACGTTGAACGCCGATACGGGCGCGATCCGCCGCGCCACGACCGAGCCGCCCGCCTCGCGCACCGGTACGGTGTTCTCTCCGGTCACCGCTTGCAGCGTGCCTATGGTGAGCCCGTCGGCCACACGCCCCGTGAGCTTGCTCGCGCCCCAGATGGGGGTGGGCTGCGGGACGTCGAGCAGCTGCTCGCCCGGTCGCAGCGCGGGAATGGCCGGGACGCGCCCGATGCGGCGCGTGTAGAGGAGCTGCCCGGGAGTCGAGAAGATGTCGGTGCCCTCGAGGAAGAACGGGCGTTTCTCGGGGTAGTAGGTCTCGTACGTCGAGAGATTCAGGACGAGCTGGTCGGCCTCCACCTGGGCGAAGTCGGGGTTGATCGTCCCGTCGAGCGTCAGATCCTGAGTGAGGTGCCACTTCAGGTCCAGCCCGGCCGACGGGGCGAAATCGGTCACGCCGGGCAAATTGTTGGTGAAGGTCGTGTTGCCGAGCGTCGGGAGGTTCAGCTGCGTCGCGTCCTGCCGCCGAACGCGCGCGAGGACGAACGGCCGCAGCTCGAACGGCGTGCGCGCCGAGAGCCCGACGAGGCCGTCGAGCTTCCCGTAGTGCGACACTTCGCCGCCGGCCGTGCGCGAGACGAGCGCCCACTCCTCGGTCTCCTGTTTCATCGACACGTACCGGCGCACCTCGAAACCCCACGACTGAAGGGGAAGCGTCTGGAACCGCAGGATGCGGAATGGGATGCGGTACTCGATCGACCAGCCGTGATCACGGACCGCGGCCCGCGCGTCCCAGTTCTCGTCCCAGTCGGGGGAGAAGTCGGTGTCGTTGAAGCGTACGGCGTCGAGCAGCGCGCCTCCCGCGTTCACCTCGAAGACGAAAGCGCTCTTGCCGTCGCGCCGCGTGTCGAGGGCTACGCTCACCCAGTCGGCTTCCACCTCGCGGTCGCGGCGCGTCAGTCGCTCGACGACCGGCGCGCCCTGCTGCTCGCAGTCGACCCCGATGTAGAGGGCGTCGTCGTCGTAGACGACGCGCACCGTCGTGCGCTCGGTGGGCGCGGCACCCTCGACGGGCGACTTCTGGGTGAACGCGCTCGTCGGCGGCGCCGAGCGCCATACGTCGTCGTCGAGCTTGCCGTCGAGGACCGGCGCGTCCTTCACGTGCACGGCGTGCGCGTGCGGCGGGTAGGCCGCGGCGGCCTGGGCGAGCAGCAAGCGGAGCGCAAAGGACACGGGCGGGGCCGGAATGGTCCCCGATCTTCGCCCGAGCGACCGCAGTTATTTCGTCGCCGATCGGCGGCCGGCGGCGTACTTGAGCACGCGAACGCGCTCCAGTGTGACGAGCGCTCCTCCCGTGAGCATCTCGTCGAGGATCGGAATCAGCTTGTCGACGTGCTCCTGGTCGTCGACGACCTCGATCACCATGGGCAAATCCGCGGAGAGGTCGACGAGGTGCGCCGTATGAATCACGCTGGCTGCGCCGAACCCGGCCACGCCGCGGACGACCGTGGCGCCGGCGAACCCCTCGGCGCGCAGGCGCTCGAGCAGCGCGCGGTGCAGCGGCTGCTTGTGCCACTTGTCGGACTCACCCACGAAGATGCGGACCAGGAGCTGCTCGCCGTCGAGAACGCGCATGTTCGTCCTCCCTCGCTAACCGCCGGCGAGCCTTCGCGCCGTGATCAGGCCGAGCCAGCCCGCCAGGAAGCACGCGCCGAGCGTCAGGGCGACGTTGGCCAGCCCCAGGCCCCACGCGCGTTCGCGCAAGAGGTTCGTCGTCTCGTTGTTGAAGCTCGAATACGTCGTCAGGCCTCCCATGAAGCCGGTGGTCAACGTCAGGCGCAGCGTGGGCGAGATGAGCGTCGTCGAGAGCGCGAGCTGCGACACGAGGGCGATGAGGAAGCAGCCGACGACGTTCACGATGAGCGTGCCGTACGGAAAGGTCGTTCCCAGGGCCTTGCCGGCCCACAGGCCGATGCCGTACCTCGATAGTGTTCCGAGCGCACCGGCGAGTCCGATGAGGAAGATGCGCGTCATGATCGTCGGCGGCCGAGATTCAATTCTGCGGGAGATCGATCGGCGCGATCCACACGATGTCCCCGCTGTTGTCGTTGCCGAGGAACATGCGTCCGTCGGGGGCGAACGTGATGGGCGCCGGTCGCCCGTGGGCGCGCAAGCCGTCGTCCCACCCCGTCGCGAACTCGAGCAGCGAGTTCGGCGCGCTCCCCGAGTCGAGCTCCGTGCCCGGCAACGGGAGCCCGGTCGTGGGGTCGAGCCCGATCGACACGAGGCGTGCGCCGGACCACGACCCCGCCGCGCCGTGGAGCGTGACGAAGACGCGATCGGTCCAGGGCGCCGGCCATTTGCCGGTCTCGAAATCGACGCCGAACGGCGTGTTGCCGATGATGAACGAATCGCTCTCCGGCGCGACGCCCGAGCAGTCGGGTACCGCGCCGTCCTCATAGCTGACCGAGGCGTACGGGACGTCCTTTGTCGCGCAGCACGGATATCCCCAGTTGTCCCCGGGGCGCACCGGGACGAGCTTCTCGCGCCCGCCGTGGTCTCCGGAGTAGTCGAGCGCGAGCTCGGTCACCAGGCAGACGTTGTGCTTGGTCTCGCATCGCATCGCGATCGGGTTGCGGAAGCCGACGCTGACGACGTTCGTCGTGCCGCCGTCTCCGAGCGCGAAAATCGCTCCGCGCGTGGGCCAGTTGGAGAGGCACTTGTCGGCCTGCGATCCGCCGTTCGAGATGTAGATCGTGCCATCGCTCGCCTGGTCGAAGACCTTCGGCCAGTGCTCGGAGGCCTGCTCCGCCGTGATGGTCGTCACCACCTGGGGCGTTCCCGACGGCTTCCGGTCGCCCGACTTGTACGGGACGCTCATGATGTTGGGCAACCGCGTGCCGGCGTCCGTGATCACGTCTTCCTGGTAGTAGAAGGAGCCGTTCGCGAACATCAGGCCCTGGACGGACGGGATGCCGCTCACGAAGACGATGTTCTGATCGGCGACGCCGTCGTGGTTGTCGTCCGGCAAGACGACGATGCCGGCGATCGCCTGCAAGGTGAAGCCCCCCGTCGTCGGCGTGGTGGGAGACGCCACGAAGATCTCGCCGCCGGGCGCAACGCGCAGCTGTCGCGCATCGCCTACGTTGCCGTAGTAATGCGCGCAGAATCCGGCGGGGAGATGCAGCCAGGTCAAATCGGGCGCCGAGGCCGGGCCGCCGGGTACGACGTGCGGCGCCGCGCAGTCTCCCGTCCACAGCACGGATCCCGGCAACGCGCAGAACGACCCCGCCGGCGGCCCCGCATCCGCCGGAACCGAGCCGTCGCACGCCGGCGCTGCCGTATCGTCCGGCGCGTCCGGTGTCGTCGCGTCCGGAATCGGGAACCCCGTCTCGGCCACGACGTCGACGGTCGTCGCGTCCCGCACGCCGGAATCAGGCGCTGGACTCATCGAGCCGCTGCTGCACCCGAGATGGGCCACCGAGAGAAAGGAGACGAGCGACAGCGAGACGGATGCGTGTTTCAAGCGGGGCCTCGAAAGCTCGAGCTCTAGCACGACCGAACAGCCGAGCGGCCCCAAGCTTAGCGCGTAAGAATCGGGGGAGCACTACTTCGCAGCGCGACGCCCCGAAGGGCCCTTGCGCCGCGTCAATACGGATTCGCGCTCGGATCCTGCGGGCGAGCCGGCGTACGTGCCCCCGGCGCGCCCCTGCTCGGCTTGCCCTTCGGCGTGCGAGGCGCCGCCGGCGCGCGCTTCGCCGGTGAGGCAGAGGGCGGGACCGCCTCTGGCACCATTTGCCTCGTCTCGAGAGAGGCGGCCGAGTCGACGGGCGGCGCCGGAGGCAAGAGCGGCGCTTCGTGCTCCAGCGCAGGCGCGATCTCCGCGCTCGCCGGACGCGACGCATGCGCGACGTGCCACGCGACCGCGGCAACGACGAGCGCAACGAGACCCGCCGCCACCCGCGCGCCGAGAACCATCGATCGCGCGGCCGAGGACGAAGGCCCCTTGTTCGGGGTCGCGGTCGTCGTCGGGGTCGCGGTCGCGGTCTCGATGGAGCTCGCGATCGACGCCTGGGTCGCGGTCGAGGTCCACGTCGAACTCGACGCCGGGCCCGCGATCGCAGTCGAAGCCGACGCCGGAGTCGAGGCCGACATCGCGATCGGAGTCTCCGGAGCCGCCGCACTCGCAGCCACGACCGATTCGGCGGCCCGCTGCGCCGAAGCCGACGGCCGCTCGGGGGCCGGCGCGTGCGCCTCCTGCCCCGCGACCGGAGCGGGCTCCTCCACGAGCGCGTTCAGCACGACCCATTTGTGGACGAACGGGAGCCGCTCGATCTCCGCCGCGCGCTCGCCCTCGCCGGCGCTCGCGAGCAGCGCCGCGATCTCGCGCAGCGTTCCTTCGCGCGCCTTGCGAGCCTCGCGCTTCCTCTCCGCGGCCTCCGCCGACCAGGCCTGGGACGCGCGCTCGTACTCGTCGTGATCGACTCGCAGCCGCCGCGTGAGCTCCGCGACCTGGTCCCGCAGCGCCTGCGATTCCAGCCGACGCGGGCGCGCGCCGCGCTGGGCGAGAGGAGCCGGAGGAGGGCTGCTCAGCGTCATCGACCGTTCCCCCCTTGATATTTACCGCTCTTGCGTGACGCCCGCCACGTCAGGGAGACACCGACATGCCGATGGCGTGCCCGATGGCAAATGTAGTTCCCGCGGCACCCAGCCCGAACATCAGCTGCCGCAGGCCCGTGTACAACACGCCACGCCCGGTGAACAGCGTGATGAAGAACCCGATGACGAAAAGCCCCACCCCGCTGGCCACCAGCGACACCACCGTCCCTGCGCGTCCGTGCACGAAGGCAAACGGCAGCACCGGCACGACCGCGCCCGCCGCGAAAAGAAAGAACGAGCTCGCCGCGGCGATCCACGGAGATCCTCCCAGCTCCTCGGGGTCGATGCCCAGCTCTTCGCGCGACATCGCTTCGAGCGCGGTCTTCTCGTCCGACATGATGCGTGCCGCCACCGTCTTGGCCTCCTCTTCCGGAAGGCCCTTGGCCATGTAGATGAGCGCGAGCTCCTCCTCTTCTTCTTCGGGCATCGTCGCGATCTCCGACTCTTCGACGCCCACTTGTTTTTCGTAGAGCTCGCGGCTGCTCTGCACGCTGATCCACTCCCCCATGGCCATCGAGCACGCCCCCGCGAGCAGGCCCGCGATGCCCGTGACGAGGACAGCGCGGTCCGTCAGCGAAGCTCCCGCGACTCCCATGACGAGGCTCAAGTTCGAGACGAGGCCGTCGTTGGCGCCGAGAACGGCGGCCCGGAGCGCGTTGCCGCCGACGGCGCGATGGCGCCCCTCGATGCGGGCGAGCGTCGAGCCCCCGATTCCGCCCGGCTGCCCTGCGATGAGCTGCAGGATGCGCGCGTGCGAGCGCTCCTGGCCGCGCATCTTCTTCGTCGCGTCGCGCTGTCGGTCGTACACGTGCTTGTTCAGCTGCTCCATGTTCGCCATCGTGGGGAGCAGGAAGCTCGCGCCGAACCGCCGCGCGAGCACGAGGAGGACGCGTGTGCGGACGGAGGGCCTGCGCGGCGCGAGCTTCACTCCCGCCTTCTTGAGGTGAGACTCCCAGAGGGCGGCGTGGCGCTCTTCGGCCTCCGCCAGCCGGCGGTATACGGTCGCGAGGTGCGGGTCGGCCTCGGTGGCCGCCATCGAGCGGTAGACGGCAGCGCCGTCGATCTCGTCCTGAAGGTTCTCGCGGTAGCGCTTGATGTCGGCGGGAGTGGCCATCGGTATCGAGGACGCAACCTACAACGGAATCGTTGCCCTTACCGCCGAGCCGCGCCGCCGCGCGCGAGCGAAGGCCCAGGCCCCGACGCCGAGCGCGTTGGCCGAGAGGACCACGCTCGCAATCTTCGCGGTGAAGGCCGCGGTGCTCTTGACGCGCACGATGGGCAGCAAGCTGAGGACGATGAAGAGGAGCGTCATCGCGAACCCGGACGCGCACGCGACGCGCAGGCCCACGCTCGGGCGGTGCGGCAGCGCCCGGGCTCGCGCCAGCGGGATCGCGAACATCACGAGGTAGGTGAGCGCGTAGAAGACGAGGCAGGCGTTGCCGAGCAGCTGGAACGCCTCCTGCTCGCCGACGCCTGCGGTGCCCACGAGGCCGAACGTCAGCGTCAGGCCGGCGACGACGGCCACCGACCACACGGGGGTGCGCCAGCGCGGATGCAGTCGCGTGAAGAGGCCCGGCACGAGGCCATCCCATCCCGCGACCATCGGTAGCCGCGTGATGCCCGCGAACGCCGCGCTGCCCCACGCGATCGAACCGCACGCGATCCCGCCGATCGCGACGGGCACCAGCCAGCGGGCCGGCTCGAACGCGCGCGTGCCGAGCGCGAGCGCCTGCGGGATGGGCGCGATCAGATCGATCTCGTCGGGTCGAGAGAACGCGAGGACGCCCCCGGTCCCGAGGACGAACATCGCGACCACGATCGGCGCGGCGACGAAGACGGACCGCGCAATGCTGCGGGCGGGGGCGCGCGCCTCGCCGGCGAAGATGGCGACGTACTCGAAGCCGCTGAAGGCGCCGAACCCCATCTTGCCGAGGACGTTCAAGTCGTAGAGCGTCCACTGCGGCGCCTGCGCGGGGACGGGGTGCCATCCCACGGGACGGCCGGCGAGAACGTGCGCCGCCGGGAGCGCCATCAACGCGACGTACACCGCCATGCGCAGCGCCCCGCCGGCGTTGTGCACCCACTTGCCGACACGCAGGCCGAGCGCGCACGCCAGCGCGAGGGACCCGACGACGGTCGCGCTCGTGGCGAGGACGAACGCACGACTGGTCGCCATCCACGCGCTCCTCGAGCCCAGCGAGTACGAGAGGAACGTCGCGATCTCGAGGCCGAGCGACGACATGTTCACGATCGCCCACCACCACAGGTTCCACGCGACGAGGAACCCCCAGCCTTCGCCCACTCCGATCTTGGCCCACTGATAGAGTCCGCCTTCGAGCGGCCAGCAGCGATTCAGGAAGACGACGACGGCGGCGAGCGGGGCGAAGAACAGGGTCGCGGCGAGCAGCCAGAAGACGAGGCTCGCGTCGCCGAGCTTGCCCGCGACACCGACCCAGGTCGACCCGACGATCAGGACGATCTGCGCGAGGACCAGGTCTCCGAGCCCCAGCTCCTTGCGCAGCTCGTCGGAGCGCGCCCGGACTGCGACGGACGCCTCAGCCATGCGGCGGCAGCCGAGCCAGGGGCCGCGCGAGGAGCTTCTCGGCGTTCTCGAAGTAGATCTTCGCGAGGACGTCGGCCGGGAGCGCGATGGCGCTGATCGTCCAGTTCCCCTGGATCGGCGTCATGTGCGGGAAGTCCCGGTCCGCGGTCTCGAAGAAGCGCCAGTGCTTCTGGAAGAAGTCGATCGCGTCGGCCTCGGTGGGCGCCGGACCGTTGCCGCCCGAACCGAGGATCATGCGGCCATAGACCTGGAAGTCGGTCGCGAAGAGGATGCGATCGGCGTGCTTCATGAAGATCGCGCGCACCCGGTCGGGGGCGTGCCTGCCGATCTCGGGAACCCGGGCGGCGATGTCGGCCATCATGTTCGGGTGCGCGTCGAGCTGCGCGTCCACCCAATCGAGGTCCTCCGCGTTGTTGGCAAAGTGCACGCAGACGAACGTCGTCTCCGGATGGCGGGATACGACGCGCTCGAGCGCGGCGAGCAGGGCCTCGCGCGGCGGGAACTTCGTCTTGTCGCCGAACCACCAGCGCGGGTGATCCTTGAGCTCCACCCAGCGCTCGTTCGAGGGATCGTACGCGTCCCAGAATGCCTTCGGGTCCGCCACGTGGATCGACACGGGCATGCCGAGCTCGCCCAGGCGCTTCCACATCGGATCGAGCTTGGGATCGTCGATCCGGAGCAGCTTCCCCTTGCCGTCGCGCAAGAACAGCCCGAGGCGTTTGAACTCCTTGAATC
>CALKVG010000189.1 GCA_937998045.1 uncultured Myxococcales bacterium | reverse complement strand
GGATAGACGTCCAGCCCGACGTGTTCCGTACCTATCCGTCCGGCGGCGTCGTCTACGGGACGCCTCACATCGCGGCCGCGACCGACCAGGCGCAGCTCGCCATCGCGGGCGAGACGGTCCGGATCATCCGCTCGTTCTTGCTCGAGGCGACGGTACCGAACATCGTGAATGTCCTGGCGTCGTCGGCGGCCCGCTTCCAGCTGGTCATCCGGATGCTCGACAAGATAGGCACGTTCGCGAACGTGCTCGCGGTGCTCAAGCGCCACGGCATCAACGTCGAGGAAGTCTCCAACACCGTGTTCGAGGGCGGCGTGGCGGCGTGCGCCAAGCTGCGGCTCTTGCAGCGCCCGACCGAGGCGTGTCTCGCCGAGATCAAGGCGTTCGACGAGGTGCTGCACGTCGACCTCGTCACACTGCCCATTCTCGCGTGATGTCGCCACAGCCACGCGCTCTGCGGCGACTCGCTGCGGTCGCTGCAGTCGCCTGCGCGGCCGGCGGCTGCAAGGCGAGGCACGATCCGGCCGCGGCCGTGGACGCCGCGATCACCGACGCTGCGCATGCCACCGACGCCGCAGAGGAAGCCGCCGGCCGGTCCGCCGAGGCCCCGACGCCCGCGGACGATCTCCTGCCGGTCGCGAGCGACGGATTGTCCGTCCGCGCGCGTCATCTGCTCGAGGCGATCGCCGGCGACGAGGCCGCTCTGGCGAGCGATATCTTGTTCCCGCGCGACGGCTGGACGGCCACACGAGACGCCGCCGATCCGGGCAAGGACTGGGAGCGAGTCGTGGCCGCGCCCTTCCGCAGGGCCATCCACGCGACGTCCCGTCGCCACGAGAATTTCGGTCGCGCGCAGTCGGTCACGCTCGAGCTGGGGACGTCGATCGCCCAGGTAACCCCCCGACCGCACGCGTGGAAGAAGGCCGTCTGGATTGCTCGCGGCTCTCACCTGGTCTTCGTACTCGACGGTCGGACACGCACGCTGCCCGTTCGCGAGCTCGTCGCGTGGCGCGGTGAGTGGTACGTCACTCGCTTGAGGTGACTCGGCGCCGCACTACGGCGCGGTCCATCCGGCGGCGATCATCGCTCCACCGGGCAGCGGCGTCGCGCCTACCTGCGCCGGTGTGTCGCCGTTTTGGCCGACTGCAGACGCCTGGGTCGCTGCTGCGTCGGGCATCGCGGTGGCATCGCCGCCGGCGTCGGTGTGCGCGTCCCCGCTGCCCGACGCTGCAACGCGCTCCGCGATCCAGGTCGCCACGAGATCGACGCGAGCGAGCACTTCCATCGCGGCGTTCGCGCCCGAGTTTATCGCGACGAGCGTGTGCGTCGACGGCAGAAACACGGGCCCGCCGGAGTCCCCGTGCTGGATCACGGCGCTGCCGTAGTAGTCGTAGGGATAGCCCACGGCCGCGCCCGTGCTGACGGTCACCGGAGCCCCGAAGAAGGCATGGGGCTGCCTCCCCCCGCCCACTCGGCCCACGTCGTCGACGACCGTGCCGTCGGGGACCGCCGCCGCGGAGATCGTGGGGTAGACGGGCACAAAGACGGGCTGATCGAGGTAGACCAGGCCGACATCGTGGTGCCCGGGATTCACCATCGTCGCCCCACTCTCGCTCCAGTCGTACGTCTCCCCCCGACTGGAGGTCGCGTGAACGCCACCCACGTAGGCGTCCCAGAGGACCATCCCGTCTACGCAGTGGCCCGCGGTGAGGACGACGCGGGGTGCGACGAGTACGGCGGAGCACGCGTAGCTAGCGCCGGTGCTTGCCTGTACGTCGATCAGCGTCGCCTCCGGGTACGTAGCGGTCCGCGGTGTCCCGTCGGTAGCCGGGCTGGGCACGGAAGTCTCGGCGTCCGACGAGTCCTGCGCCACCGGCGCCACGCATCCCGCGATGACGCACAAGGACGCACCCAGCGCGGCGGCACTCGTCCTCCACCTCAAGCCGAAACTCCCTCATCGAGAGTACGGCTCCCCCGAGCGCCACCTTGAGTGGCCGCGACCCGTTATTGGACCGGTACGCGGCAGGTTCCGCCCTGGCAGGTCACCGGCCCGGCGTTGCAGCAGTCCGCCGTGGTCTTGCACGCCCCTCCGACGCCGACGCACGACACCATCGTCGTATTGGAGCACTGCCCGTTCACGCAGAACCCGGAGCAACACTGGAAGCCCGCCGTGCACGACGCGCTCGCGTCGGCGCCAGCGTCGTCGCCGCTGCCGGGGCTCGGGATGCACGCGGCGAGCGTCCAGAAGCCGCGCATGTTCGGGGTGGCTTCCTGTCCCTCGAGGTAGATCGCGGGGTGACTCGGGTCGGTCGTCCCGATGGTGAGATCGACGGCGGCGACCCAGAGCCTGCGCTTGCCGTTCACGTGCCCGCTGCCAGTGCCTGCCGGCCAGGGGACGTTCCCCCAGGCCCGCATGCTCGTGAACACCACCCAGGAGTATCCGCCGCGGACGACGGGGTTGAACGTCGGCTCGACCGACGCGTTCGCGTCGCTCGGATCGGGTGGATCGTCGGCCGCGGCAAGGCGCACCGGCGCCGCGCCGCCGAGCGTGACCGCATAGAGGTTGCCGTCGTCGCTCGCGAGGTCGTCGCAGGTCCCGCTGCAGCCCGTGCTGGTCGTCCCCGCGTGGAAGGCAAGCGCCGAGGAGTCGGGCGAGAACGACGGGTACGCGAGGCCTCGTCCGCTCGTGAAGGCCGTGCCGCTGCCGTCGACCACCTTGTGGAGGGTGGGCCCGAACGTCGCCGACGATTCGTCGAAGTCGAGGTAGCCGATGTACTCGTTCACGCCCCCTGAGGGGTTCGCCGCGTTGGGGATGACATTGTCCGCGTAATACTGCCCCTCGACGACAGCGAGCTTCGTCCCGTCGGGAGAGAACGCCGGCATCATCATCCCCATGTTCGGGTCGACGCCCACCTGATCGAGGCCGCTCGTGGCGACGACGACGCCCGTCGTAACTGGCGCCAGCGAGAGGTATTTCGACCCCGGCGTGGTTGGCGCGCCGATCGCGCTTCCGCCGGCCGCCACGGGCGCCGGACTCCCGAAGACGACGAACTTGCCGTCGGGCGTGAGCGCCAGGTCCGCGCCGTACATCTTCGTTTCGAGCGTCGGCGGCGACGCCGGATTCGCGACCACCTGCGCGATGTCGAACGCGGCCCAGGGGCGGGTGAAGCTCCAGTTTCCGTACGGCGCCACCGACGGATCGGTGTTCGCACCTCCCCTCGCCGACTCGTGCGAGTTCTCGTCGTCGATGTCCGCCACGAGCGTCGTCCCCTGAGCGTTCACCGCATGGCAACCCATGCATTTGCCGTTGTTGAGCACCTGGGGCGTCGCGCCCGAACCCGGCTGGAAGCGCGTGATGTGACCGCGGCGCACGCCCTGCGCGTCCTGCGACGCCGTCCAGTAGTAGATCGCGCCCTGCAGACTCTCCGGAGCGATAGTCCACGTCTGCGTTGACGTCGTGTACCCGACGTTGGCCACGTGATCCCACCGTGAGAGCGTGAAGGTCAGCGGGTCCGGGCCGTTCTTCGCGTCGTTCGACGCGGTGATGCGCTCCCACGCCCCCTGATCCAGGCGCAGCTGACCCGGAAGTGTCGACAGCGTGTAGTAGCCGTCGAAGACGTAGTTCTTCTCGGCGTAATGCATGCGGTAAACGTCGCCGGTCTGCGGCGCGTTCAACATCACGAGCGGCGACGTCAGCCCGAGCGGCCAGACGGTCTTGTCGTAGGGGTAAAGGAGGGGGCTGATGCCCGGTGCGGGGTCGGAGGCGAGCGTCGAGCCGCCGAGCGCGACGACTGCGGGGTTCATCGCGGTCATGCCCGGCCCGTAGTCGGTGACCTGAACTTGCACCGTGAGCGCCGCCGTCGCGGACTGGCCCTTGTAGATCGCGTGAATCGTACCGGTCCCTCCATAGGGCGTGCTCATCGACGGCGCGGTGGCGGTGACGGGCATTCCGTCGGACACCGTCGCAAGGTCGGGACGGTCGAACTGCACCGAGTCGGGCGTCACGGACACGGTTGTGCCGCTGGAATCGCGCAACTCCAGCGTGAAGGTCGCTTGCTGCATCGCCGTGCCGGTGACGACGATGGTTGCGCTGTTCGGCTGGAAGGAGAGAGAGCCCACGGCGCCGTCGCCGGGGCTACCGCTGCTGCTGGCGCTCGACCCGTCCGCCCCGGAGAATTGCGGGCTGTCGCCGCCGAGCGACGCATCGCTGCTGCCGCTGCTGGTGCTGCTGCTGCTGCTGCTCCCGCTCGAGCCGCCGTCGCTGGTTCCCCGCGGTGTGTTCCCGCGGCTGGCGACGCCGCATGCGTTTGCCCAGAGGAGGCCCACGGCGAGGGCGACGCCCGCGACCGAAGAACGAGGCTGTTGCCCACGACTCATGCACACAGGATGGCCGGGGCCTGAACAATCTTGCGCAACATTTACACCGCGGCGCTTCCAGTCGGAGGTGCCGTAACCAAGTGAACCACATCGGACGGGAGGTCGGCCGCGCTTCAGGACAGCGAGGGCGTCGCCCGCTCGATGGCGGCGTCGAGCGCGCGGGCCAGCGGCTCGGCGTTCTTGCCGAGCAGCAACGTGTGATGGTCGCCCGGCATGGCGACGACCTCGACACCGCCCAGCACCTCGCGGTCCCACCCGTACGTGGGGCCCGCGTCTCGATAGAGGTAGCCGATGGTCTCCGCCCGAAAGAGCGTCGCCCGCCCAGGCCAGGGCTTGGGCTCGTACGCCCCCGCGATCCGTCGGAAGTTCCGAACGAGGTGCGCGTTACGCAGGGCGAAGGGAATCGTCTCTCCGCGAGCGATGTGCCGCTCGACTTTGCGCAGGTCCTCCCGGATTGTCCAGTCTCTGCGCCGCCTCTCCCACGCTTCGATGACGTAAGCCATGCCCTCCCTCCGCAAGCGATCGAGTCGCACGCCGACTCCGGTCCGACGGACAGGAGCGCGCGGGTGCATCGTGTCGATGAGCGCGAGAAGGGCGACCCGCTCTCCGGCCAGCGTCAGGATGCGCGCCATCTCATACGCGACGATTCCGCCTGCCGAGTATCCGCCAAAGAGATAGGGACCGTCGGGAATTGCATCCCGGATTTCCGCCAAATAGGCTCGTGCCATTTCATCAATTGACCCATGCGGCTGGCTGAAGCCGTCCACGCCCAAAGCCTGCAATCCGAAAAACGGTTGTGCGGGGTTCATGCGGCGCGAAATATCTCTAAAGTTGAGGACGTTCCCTCCGGCCCCATGAACGCAAAAGAACGGGATTCGGTTTCCGCCGCGCTGCACCTTCACCAGCGCCTGGTAGCTGGCGGACCTTGCCGACTCGGAAGGATCTCTTGCCAAAATGTTAACGCTCCCGTTCTTTCGCCGCGCTGCTCGCGCAGCGCCCCCGCGCTACCCTATCTCCCCCCGCACTCCAACCGGAAGTGAGGAATATGCTGAACGAGGCAGAGCGGCAATGCGTACAGAGCTGCAACGCGGACGAACGTCCGTTTCCCAAGGACCGGTCCATTCCCGACCTCGTGCACGCGCAATCGCTGGCGTCGCCGGAGGCACCCGCTGTCGTCGCGGGCGCCAGGACCCTTACCTATCGCGAGCTCGACGAGCGGGCGAACGACCTGGCCGCCGATCTGCGCACCGCCGGGGTTGGTCGCGACGTCGTCGTTGGTGTCTGCGCGGATCGATCCGCAGAAATGATCGTCGGCGCGCTCGCCGTCCTGAAGGCCGGCGGAGCCTATCTCCCTCTCGACCCGTCGTATCCCCCCGAGCGCTCGTCCTTCATCCTGAGCGACGCGCGATGCCCGTTGATCTTGCTCGGGCCGGCGGCTGGCCGGGTCGGCGAGGAACGTGCGGCGCACGGGACCGCTGCCAGGAAGCCACTCGACCTCGACGGGCCGCGCGCCGCGAATCCTCCCGCGCCGGCGCCCCGCGCCCGGGACCTTGCGTACGTCATCTACACGTCCGGGTCGACCGGCCGCCCCAAGGGCGTCGAGATCTCCCACGAGAGCCTGCTGAACCTCGTCTTCTGGCACCAGCGCGTGTTCGAAGTGCGCTCGACGGACCGTGCGAGCCAGGTCGCGTCCGTCGGCTTCGACGCCGCCGTCTGGGAGGTGTGGCCCTACCTGGCGGCCGGCGCGAGCATTCACATGCCGGACGATGCAGCACGCACCGATCCGGAGGCTCTTCGCGACTGGCTGGTCGCGCACCGAATCACGATCGGATTCGTGCCCACTCCGATGGCCGAGCGTTTGATCGGCCTCAAGTGGCCGGCCGCGACGTCGCTGCGCTGGATGTTGACGGGCGGCGATACGCTGCACGCGTACCCGGCGCCGGAGCTGCCGTTCGTCCTCGTCAACAACTACGGGCCGACCGAGTGCACCGTGGTAGCCACCTCCGGCATCGTCCATCCGTACGAGCAGCCGGAGCGGCGCCCGACGATCGGGAAACCGATCGACAATACGGAAATTCATATTCTCGACGAGGCGATGCAAGAAGTGACGCCCGGCGTCGCGGGCGAGGTGTACATCGGAGGAGTCGGGGTCGCTCGCGGATATCGCAACCAGCCTGAGCTCACCGCGGCGCGGTTCCTGGAGCACCCGCGGCGGCAGGGAGGCCGCCTTTACAAGACCGGCGACCTCGCCCGCCGCTTGCCCGACGGTCAGATCGCCTTCGTGGGGAGGAGCGACGACCAGATCAAGATTCGCGGCTTCCGCATCGAGCCCAACGAGATCGTCGCCGCGCTGAATCGTCATCCCGCCGTGGCGGGGAGCGCCGTGGTCGCCGGCGATCTCGGCGGCGGCGAGAAGCGGCTCGTCGCGTACGTCGTGCCCGCCATCGGCGCACGACCGACGCACGCGGGACTGCAGGACGCGCTGCGCGTCCGCCTGCCCGAGTACATGGTGCCCGCAGTCTTCGTCCAGCTCCCGGCGCTACCGCTCGGGGCGCACGGCAAGATCGATCGCGCCGCGCCGCCGGAGCCGAACCCGACCAACACACTTCGCGACTCCGAAATGCGGGTGCCCCAGACACAGGTAGAGGAGTGCGTCGCCGGTCTGGTGAAGTCGCTTCTGCGCGTCGACCGACTGGGCGTGGATGACAACTTCTTCCTCGTCGGGGGCCACTCGCTCTTCGGAACGCAGCTCATCGCTCGCATCGGCGACGAATTCGGAGTCGACGTCAGCTTGCGCGACGTCTTCGACGCGCCGACCGTCGCGCAGCTCTCGGCGAAGATCGAGCGGCTCCTCGTGGAGAAGATCGACGCGATGAGTGAAGACGAGACGCGCAGCTTGCTCCACAAGACCGGGCAGGCGGTGGCCTCGTGACCGCGGTCGTCGCGCAGCGCCCCCTGAGCCTGTATCACCTCCTCGATCCCGAGGTGCTCGCCGACCCGTATCCGCTCTACGAACAGCTGCGCACCGAGGCCCCCGTGCACTGGGATCCGTTCCTCCACGTATGGGTCGTCACGCGCTATCGAGACGTCGTCCACGTCCTCAACGAATTCTCCGCGAACCGGACCCCCACGCCCGAGACACTCGAGGCGATGGGCCTCTCCGCCCTCACCTCCATCGCGGAGGTCATGGTCCGGCAGATGCTCTTCCTCGACGCCCCGGCTCACAGCCGGATCCGTAGCCTCGCGTCGCACGCATTCACTCCGCGCCGCGTCGAGGGGCTGCGCAAGCATATCCAGGATATCGCCGACCGCCTCATCGAAGCGGCGATTCCGAACGGACGCATCGAGATCATCGCGGATCTTGCCGAACCACTCCCGTGCATCGTGACCGCAGAGATGCTCGGCCTCCCGACGTCCGATTTCCAGCAACTCAAGCTTTGGTCGCAGGACTTTGCCGAGATGCTCGGCAATTTTCAGCACAATCCCGAGCGGGCGCCGCGCGTCGTCAAGAGCGTCGAGGCGATGACGACGTATTTCCGCGCGGCGCTCGCCGAACAGCGGGAGCGCCCCAATCCGGGTTTGCTCGGCGCGCTCCTCAGCGCGGAAGTCGAGGGCGACCGGCTCTCGGACGACGAGATCATCGCGAACGTGATCGTGACGATGGTCGGCGGTCAGGAGACGACCACGAACCTCATCGGCAATGGAATGCTCACGCTGCTGCGGCATCGTGACCAGCTCGAGAGGCTTCGCGCCGATCCCTCGCTCGTACCCTCGGCCGTCGAGGAGCTCCTGCGTTACGAGAGCCCGAGCCAGCAGACGGCGCGCCTCGCTCCGGAAGACGTCGAGATCGGCGGAAAGACGATCCGCAAGCGCCAGGCGGTCATCGCCGTCATGGGCGCGGCGAACCGCGATCCCGAGCGGTTCCCGGATCCCGACGTGCTCGACGTCGCCCGACGCGACAACCGTCACGTCGCGTTCGGGTGGGGCCCGCACTTTTGCTTCGGCGCGGCGCTCGCGCGCATCGAGGGCCAGGTCGCGATCGAAACGATCCTGCGGCGTCTGCCCAATCTGCAGGTTGCGACGGGCAAGCTCGGCTGGCGGACCAACCTCGGGCTGCGAGGCCTCACGGCGCTACCCCTCACCTTCGAGAGGCCGCGATGAACGGGATCGACTCGCCCGGTTCGCTGACCGACGACAAGCGTCGCTTGCTTGAGGCGTATCTGAAGCTGCGCGCCGGCGCTCCGAGCCGTGAAGGCGTTATCTCGCCGCGCCCTGCGGGGACGCGCGTCCCCCTGTCCTTCGAGCAGGAGCTCATCTGGATTCACTCCAAGCTGGCGCCCGATCTGCCCCTCTACAACGAGATCCTGACCGTTCGCCGCAGGGGCCCGCTCGACGTAGGCGCCCTCGAGCGCGGCCTGGCAGAGGTGGTCCGGAGGCACGAGGCCTGGCGCACGACCTTCGACGTGATAGGCGGTGAGGCGGTCCAGATCGTTCAGCCCCCTCCGCGATTCTCGCTGCCGGCGTGCGATCTCTCCGCGTACCCGGAAGGCGAACGAGAGGCCGAGGCCACGCGCGTCGCGACGGAGGAGGCGCGGCGACCGCTCGATCTCGTTCGCGGTCCTATCGTGCGCGCCAAGCTGGTCCGCATGGCAGCGGACGACCACCGCCTGTACGTCGTCGTGCACCAGATCGTCCACGACGGCGTCTCCGTGTATTCCGTATTCTTGCCGGAGCTAATCACTCTTTACGAAGCGTTCGCCTCCGGAGCGCCCTCCCCCCTCCCCGAGCCCGCGGTCCAGTAC
>CALKVG010000188.1 GCA_937998045.1 uncultured Myxococcales bacterium | reverse complement strand
CCGCCGTCCAGGAACAACGGGCCGCCGTCCAGGAACAACGGGCCGCCGTCCAGGAACAACGGGCCGCCGTCCAAGAACAACGGGCCGCCGTCCAGGAACAACGGGCCGCCGACCAAGAACAACGGGCCGCCGTCCAGGAACAACGGGTCCCCGTCCAACAACAGCGGGCCGGCGACTATGAACGACGGGCTGATTTGGCGTGCGGTCGTGCGGTCGTGTCATCTCGGCCGGCCTTCTTCATCTCCTTCGGTCTTGGACTTTCGCGAAGCGGCTCCTTTTCTGGCTTCTCGATCACGCCGCCCGAGCCGCACCCACTGGGCGACGCCGACCTATCAACGTGTACGGACCGGGTGGAGTCCGTCCCTTCCACCTCACCCGTGATGCTCGCGTCGCGCCCTAGGCCAATTGGCGACTCATCCACTGCAGAACGCGTGCCGTTATCTCTCGCGCGCGAACAGCCGTTGTTCATGTCGTGCGCGCTTGTTTGGGAATCCTTGGATTCGTGGCGTCCGCGCTGTGCGTGGCGTGGCCGCGGTCCGTTCCCGCCGCCGACGCCCTGCTGTGGCACGCGCAGGCCGGCGGCGCGCACGCACTGGGCGATCCGCAGGGACGGGAATTCGGGGCGGGCGCCGAGGGGGTCGTTGCGGTCGAGCTCGGGCGCCCCCGGGCGCTCGGCGCCGAGCTGGAGGTAGGCAGCCTTTGGCTCTCGCACGCGGCGGCGCCCGCGGACCCGAGCCTGGCCGATCACGGCGACGGTATGGCCCTCACAGTGATGCCGGGCGTGCGGCTGCATCCGTTCACGGACGTGGCGGGGCCCTGGCTGTGCACCAACCTCGGTTACGTGCGCACGGGCACGCTCGACCGGTTCGGGTTCGACGTGCGGGCGGGGTACGACTGGCGCCTCGGGAACGGTCGCTGGGACGCGGGCCCCTACATCGGGTACACGCAGGTCGTACAGCCTGGCGACTCCCTACGGCCGGAGGACGCACACGTCGTTTCGGTGGGGCTGCACGTGGCGCTGGGCGCCGAGCGACGGCGGCCCGAGGTCGAGACCGCGGCGCTCCCGCCGCCGCCTCCTCCTGTCGAACCGCCTCCGGTGACGTCCTCCCCTCCCCCGCCCGACCGCGATCGCGACGGGGTCGCAGACGCCGACGACGCATGTCCCGACGTGCCCGGAGTGCACACCGACGACCCGAAGACGAACGGCTGCCCGCCCGCAGGTGACCAGGTGCGCGTCGTCGAAGACCGCATCGAATACGACGATCTCATCCTGTTCGACACGGACTCGGGGCACGTCCACCACGCGTCCTGGCCCATTCTCCAGAAGCTCGCCAAGTTCATCCTCGCCAATCCGGACATCCAGGAGGTCTACGTCAGCGGTCACGCCGACGAGCGGGGAAGCGAGCAGCACAACCTGGATCTGTCGAGGGCGCGCGCCGAGGCGGTGAAATACCTGCTGGAGCGCTTCGGCGTCGAAAGCGGCCGGCTCTCGACGGAGGGCCACGGAGATTCCAAACCGCGCGCCCTCGGGCATACCGAGGCAGACTGGCGGCAAAACCGGCGGGTGGAGTTCCTGATCACGAAAGTGCGGAACGCCGACGGCGGATCGACGTCGCTCACCCCAGCCAATCCGGGAGGAGGCGCTCCATGAGAGGCCGGACGTTCGCGCGCGCGCTGGTGGCGTTCGTTCTCGGGCTCGCCGGCGCGTCCACCGGCCCGGGCTGCGGGGTTGGCAACGGGATCGTGGGAGGCGAGTGCGCAGCGGGGTACGTCCAGTGCGGTCTGCGCTGCGTCCCGGCGGCTGAAAGGTGCGGGAGCGGAGACGACGGAGCCGCGAACGGCGATGGCGCCAGCGGCGGCGGGTCGACGGACGGAGGGAGCGCCCCTGACGGTACGTCGGGGCGCGACGGCAGCTCGGGCGACGCCGCTGCGATCCAGGAAGCAGGCGACGCCGCTGCGATCCAGGAAGGCGGACCGTCGGGCGACGACGGCGCGGGCGGCGACTCCGGCCTGTCGGGCGATGGCGCCGCGGGGAGCGACGGTGGCCCGCCGGACGACGGCTCGCTTGGTCCCGTGAGCGACGCATCCGGGGGCGGCGCCGATGCACCGGGCGGCGGCGGGGACGCCGCCGGCGACGACGGGACCGCCGGCGACGACGGTTCGACGCCCCTAGACGCCGGCGGCGCCGAGGGAGGCGTTCCCTGCGCTCCCCCGCTCCTCGGCTGCGGGGAACAGTGCGTCGACGTCACCAGCGATCCGTTCAACTGCGGCCAATGCGGGGCAGTCTGCCCGTCGCAGATCTGCTTCGCGTCCCAGTGCGTGGGCGCGAGCGCCGGAGGCATCGCCTTCATCGGCCACGACTACCAGACGACCGTGCCCGGGACGGCACAGGCGCGCGTCCTCTCGAACGCCGTCTTCACGGCGCAGAGCAATCCGCTGAATGTCCTGAGCTACGAGCGCTACGCCGCGGCCACGGCCGTCAGCCACTCGAAGGCGATCCTCACCAGCGTCGCGGCCCAGCTCGGGAGGACGCTCGCCATCACGAGCACGACCAACGACGCGGACGTCCCGAATACGCTCACGACGGCCAGCTACGGCGTACTCCTCGTTCACGATCAACCATCGGCTCCCGCGGGCACGATGGCGGCGCTGGGCGCGAGCTGGATGCAAACGGTGACGACCTTTGCCCTGCAGGGCGGCGTCGTCGTCGTCCTCGACGGGGGCACCGGCGTCGGCGAAATGCCCGACTTCGCGACCGCGACCGGGCTCCTCACGGTCACCAGCCAGACTTCACTCGCCGACGGCACTCCTCTCCGCGTCGACGCGCCCACCGACGCCGTGGGGATCAGCGTCGTGAGCCCCTACGGGGCCGGCTCCCACTCGGTGAGCCTGACGGCCCAGCCGAGTGGAGCGAACGTCGTCTACGTCGTCGGCATCGCGACCGACGGAGGGCCCGGCAGCCCCGTCGTCATCCATCGTGTCCTTTGAGGGTCGACCTCGCGCGCCCGCGAAGTCCTTCGCGACGTGAAG
The DNA here is from genome assembly GCA_937998045.1 of uncultured Myxococcales bacterium. Lineage (GTDB taxonomy): Bacteria > Myxococcota_A > Polyangia > Polyangiales > Polyangiaceae > Palsa-1150. Next base: position 18,301 of record CALKVG010000188.1, on the reverse strand, counting down.
GCTTACTTGGCGATCGTCGCGCAGCCGATGAGCACGTCCACCTCGCCGGTCGACGTTCCGAGGACCGACTTGCAGGTCGAATCGCAGAGGAGGATCTTCGTCGGCGCCGAGTTGTTGTCGTAGTACCAGGCGTCGCCGCTCGACGGGCACTGCGACGAGTCGTTCACCTTCGGGATGACGACGGGCATCGCACCGGGGCTCGAGACGTACTGGACGTTGATCTGCCCGTAGTCGGGCGTGCCGCTGGCCGGGACGGGGATCTGATACGAGCATCCCAGCGCGGTGCCCCGGATCATGTTGAGCGCGTTGAGGAACTGCTGGTTGACGTTCATCGTCGTGTCGACGATGAACGCTTGCCCGGTGCCGCCCGCCATCGCGATGGCGTTGAGGTTGCCGCTCGACGTACCGACGCCGATGACGAACGTCAGGATCTTCGGGGTGCCGCTGGCCGCGGTCGAAGCGATCATCTGGATGTCGGCGATGTTCGTGTCGCACTCCGTGGGGTCTCCGTCCGTGGCGAGCACCGCGATGGAGACGTCGCCCGGGTGCGCCTTTGCCCAGTCGGACGCGTGCTGAGTCGCGCCTTGAAGAGCGGCGGACGTCGGCGTGGAGGTGCTGGGCATGTGCATGCTGATCGAGCTCGAGATCGCGTTGGCGACGCCGGGCAGCGGTGCGATCTCGACCTCGGCCCTGGCGTAGTCCGGACCGTTGCAGGAGTCCGCTCCGAACCCGCCACCGCCCCCGCAGAAGCAGCGATTCGCGAAGGGAATGCAAACTCCCCCGCCGCAATCCGCGCTCGACATGCACGTTCCGCCGTTCATGCAGGAGCCCGCGTCGCCGCCGCCGCCGCTGGGGGGAAGGCCGAAGTACTGCAGCCCGACGGAGACACCCTGCTGGGGAGTCATGACGAACGTGTTGAGCGCGGAGGTCACCGCCGCCCATTTCGTCGTCCCGCCCGCGACCATGTCGTTCATCGACCCGGATTGATCGAGCATGATGAAGATGTCGAGCGGGGATTGCTGGCCCTTCGACGACGTCGAGGCGCATGCGGCGTCGAGCGACCGCGGCCCGGCCGCAGCATCGCCCCCGCCGAACATTCCGCCCGAACCCGAAGCCGACCCCGAGCTACCGCCGCTCGACCCGCTCCCGCCCCCTCCGCTACTAGTGCTCCCACCGCCACTGCCGCCTTGGTCCCCGAAGCCGTTCTTACCCGACGAGCCGCCGCACGAGGCGACGAGCGCGAAGGCGGCAAAGGACGCAACCACCAGACTTCCGAAGCGAAAACCAGCAGGATGCGGCATGACGGTCTCCCAGGTCTCTACTGCGCCGTACGTTACGGCCAACTCGAACCGTCCGCGGGGCCGTCTGCGCCACCATTGCGTCTCCAGCGCACCCACCGCAAACGTACCGGGGCACCGGAACGATGCATCCAGAACAAAAGTCGGCCGCACCGTCGGCTTCCGCCGACGGACGCTGACCCCTCGGGCGCAGGCTGGCGACCCGCGCCTCAGAACGCGTAGGCGACGCTCACCGATCCGCGCGCCATCTGGTCGAGCGCGCCACCGGCAACGTATGGGTCCCCAGGCTGAGGGTTTAGCGTGTAGAAGAAGCGGGTATACGCGAGCTCGACTCCGGCCTCGAACCCGTGCCCGAAGCCGTGCGAAACGCCCACGTTCCCCTCGACCCCGCCGACCGTGGCTCGCCCGAAGTAGTTACCGACGGCTCCCGTGGAGAGCACGGCGAGGTAGCTGCCGGACAGGGTGACGTTCACGATCCCGAGCGCTACGCGGCCGTCCGCGCCGCCGCGGATGAAGCGATATTGCACCGAGGGGAGCTCGGCCGTCGTGTTGAGGTTCCCCGAGAACGTGTAGTCGATCTCGCCGTACCCGCCGTGGACACCGAGGAGTACCTGGCGCCCGACGGGGATGCGCTCCCGCAACCCGAGGTCGAACGCGCTCCACGACGTGCTCACGTTCGTCCCCGCGGAGTCGGTGGACCCGAGGCCGAACGCCAAAGCGTAGTCGACCGTGGCGCCGAGGTCCTTGAGGAAAGGGGTCCCGGTGCGAGCGGCGGGGTATACCTCCGCGGAGACGGCCGCGAGCGGCGCGGCGGTAAGGCTGTACGGCCGGAGGGTGGACGTGAGCCGGTCGACGTAGTCGAAGTTGCGCGAGCCTCCTTGAATCGAGGCTTTGAGAACCGCGAGCGAGGTGGCAAAGGGGTCTGCGCCCTCGCGCGAACCGGCCTCCGACGTCCCCTGATCGGCGTCCGGCGGCGCATCCGCGTGCGTGTCTTTCGAGCCGGCAGCAGGAGCTTCGCCTCCGCTCTCGGTCGTGCTCGATGCGGACTTGGTCGCGACCGCGCTGGGGGCCGCGTCGTCCCGGGCGCCGAGCTCCGAGGAAACCGCACTCCAGGTGGCGTCCGCTAGGTCGTCGACCGAGGCTTTGCTCCCGAGCGACACGTCCTTGTCTACCTCCGCAGCCCCCGTCCCGGAGGCGCTGACGAGCCAGACGTGCACGGCAGCGGCTTTCTTCGAACGCTTGGCGAGCAGGAGGATCGCCATGTCGACGTGGGCGGTCTGCGCGGCCGCGCGGGCTTTCGCCACGAGCTTCGCGTCCGCCGCCGGTGTCTTGGCCGCTGCGCCCAGGGCAGCCGAGCGACCCGAGGCCCCCAGCGCCTTACGGAAAGGCGTAGTACCGCTCAGGTGATACGGCGCACTGACGTGAGACGCGATGTCTGATGCGAGCTCTTCGCCATCCGCCCCCTCCCCCACGATGACGAGCGACCGCAAACCTTCGGCGCGCGCCCACGTGGAACTCCCCGCCAGTGCGGCGAGCGAAACGATAGAGACCGCGACCCGCCGGGTTGTCCGGAACTTCGACTTCACTATCCAGGCGCCTCCAAAGGGAATAGGTGGGCAGCCGCCTGGGCAGCGATCACTCGGGCGGCTGCGAGAGGTGTGCATCGACGCCGAGTATCCGACCACCTCCGACGTCGACGCGCTGGTCTTCGGATTGCACGCGTGCGCGGAACCGCTCGCCGAAGGAACCGCGCACACACATGATTTGCCTGAGGATCCGCAGCGCCCGTACGCGTGCCGCTTCGCTCGCACGACCCCTCCTCCTGGGGGGATTCTTCGCCGCCCTCGCCTGCTCGTCAACGGGTCCGGAGGTCTCCCCCCCCGACCGGATGGTGGGCTCCCTCTCGAGCGACCTCCTCTCGACCACCTGCGCGATCGATTCTTCGGGCAACCTCACGCTGACGAGGTGCGGGCACGGTGACGACGTCGCTCGTCTCCGCGTCGCCCCATTCCGCGAGCGCCGGGAGCGGCTTCGCCGTTGGAGACCTGGTGAGCATCTCCGGAGGCTCCGCGGGGCAACTCGGCGTCGCGCAGGTGACGACCCTCACGGGTGGCGGGGGCACCGTCGCGACGCTCACCCAGCGACACCGTCCTGACGAACGGGGGCCCGGACCTCGTGGACTTGACGTACCGGGGAAGCGCCGTCCTCGAATACCTCGATTGCCACGAAGACAACGTCACCGTGCTCTATCAATCGGCCGATACGCTGGAGTGCCGCGGGTCGGGCGATCCGCTTGGCACGTACGGCGACACGTCCGACCAGTGCACCGCCGCCGGCAACGCCTGCAGCCACGCGTATTTCCTCCCGCAATGATTCAGGCGGGTGAGCTTCCCGGCCGTCGTGACACACGCCGGCTGGTTGCGCGCGCTCCGTTCGACGCGCTCTCTGCGCGGACCGGCGGCGGCGCGGCCGCTGCCATGGGAAAGTGAGCGCGACACGAGGGGACGCGCGTCGCGTCCAGGACGGCCGCCTCGACCTCCGTGCGCCTCGCGACGAGAGGCCAGAGCGGCTGATCCACGCGCCCGATGGTCGGGAAGACAGCTCGCACGAGGTCGTCCCACGCATCCGCCAAGCGCAGGCGGTCGTCGGGCCGGATGATCCTCCGGCACTCCGCCCAGCCGCACGCGCATCCGAAAGGCTCGAGCAGGTTGAGTGTCCCGTAGTCGTCGCAGAGCTGCTCACCCGGCGCGATGTCGCGGACCGCGATCTCGAAGTCGAAGCCGGGCGCCAGGCAGGTCGGCTCGCAGGAGTGGTTCACGTACTTCGCGATGTCCCAGCAGAGGACGCGCGCGCCCGCGCCGTCGATGAACGTGAACTTGTCGATCTCGGCCCGGAAGAGGGGGCCGAGCGCGAGGACCTCCTCCGGCGAGATCGCGCGATCCAGAGGATCTCGCGTCCACGTGATGGTGCCGCGGGGGATGAGCGCTGTCGCGACCACCCCGAATCCGATAGTATCGTTGATGAACCGGAGCTCCGTATACGGGTGAATCATCGACGTTCAGCAGGTGAGGAGGGCGATGAACGCTGAGACCAACGAGCTCCGCGCCGCGCGCACTCGACTGGTTCGGTTCACCTGGGTGCTGGTCGTTACGATCGTGGCGGGCGGCATCGGATTCGCGATCACGATGGGAGTCGGCCTCGCGGACGGTCTCGCATTGAGCGTCGAGACGCTAGCGTACCTGGGTAAGCAGCAGAAGCAGGGTGCCGCCCTTTTTGTGCAGCTCGGAGTCCTCCACGTGGGAACCCTGGTCACGTGGTACTGGGGATGGCTTTTCACCGATCTAATGATGGAAAGCCACTTCTTGAGGCACTTTCGGGAGATCCGCAGGATGAAACAGGTCGAGACGATGCAAGGGCATGCGGTCATCTGTGGCGGGGGTGGCGTAGGCGCTCACATCGCCGAGACGCTCAAAGAGCGCGACGAGGCATTCGTCATCGTGGAGCAGGACGCCGAGACGACCGAGGCGCTGCGGGCGCGAGGGTTTCTCGTGGCGACCGGGGACGCGCGCGACGAAGAGACGCTGCGGACAGCCGGCGTGGCGCGCGCCAAGCGCCTCTTCGCGGTGCTGCCGGAGGCCGAGAAGAACATCGTGGTCACGCTCACGGCGAGCGCGATGAACGCGGTGCTGGAGGTCCACGCACGCTGCGAGCGGTCCGACTACGTGCCGAAGCTCGTGCGGGCAGGGGCGCATCGCGTGACGATGCCGCAGATCGCCTACGCCGAGCACCTCGTCGCGAGCGCGTTCGATCCGCTTCACCCGCGACTCGGGGACACTAGGGCACCCTAGGCAGCTTCTGCTTGCACTTCCAGTACGTCTTCCAGGAGCTGGAACGACGGCAGGCCGTTCGGCCCGATCGCGCACACTTCGCCGTCGAGGACGCACTCGGTCGTGAAGAGCCTTCCGACAGCTCGAGCAACCTGAGGAAATTCGCCCGTCCAGTCCTGATGCCGCCGGCTCATGAGCCGGACGCCATCCGCCGCCTTGAAGGCGAGGATGCGGTACCCGTCCCATTTGAGCTCGTACGTCCAGGCCTGCGGCCGCGGCACCTCCTTGGCCAGCGTCGCGAGCTGAGCTTTTCGGATGATCGCCGCGAGGTCGTCGAGGGTCACGCGCGCAAGTCTAGGCCTATGGTCTTGCGTCGGGACTGCCGGCGAGCTCGATCGCCCCGGTCAAGGCGCGTGCGCGAATGTCGCACCATCGAGCCAACCGAGCAGAGCGAGAGGGCACGAGCCACGAGAGAGCTCCGCCAAAGCATTCGACGAAGCGCGGTATTGGCGCCATGCTTGGCGCCATGGATGACTGGCGGCCGGAGACCTTCGAGCAGTTCTGGGACGTCTACGTCCGCGCGCACTCGAACGCGACGAACCGTAAGCTGCACTTTGTCGGCACCTCGCTCGCAATGGGGTGCGTCGTTGGCGCCGTCGTCCTGCGCCGCCCCTCGCTCCTCGTGCTCGCGCCCGTCGTCGGCTACGGTTGCGCGTGGTTCGGGCACTTCGTATTCGAGAAGAACAAGCCGGCCTCGTTCGATCATCCCCTCTGGTCGTTGCGCGCCGACATTCTCATGTGGTCCAAGATCGCGCAGGGCACGATGGACGCCGAGGTCGCGCGCGTGACGTCGGATTCGTCGTCCGCCAACGCGCAGGGTCGCGCCGAGGCGGCCACGCACCCCTCCTGAAGCTCCCGCGGACGCGAGCATCGAGGGTACTCCGCACCGATCGCGCTCCGTCCCGAGACGCTCCGTCGTCGTGCCGCAGTTCGCGCGATCACTCTCCCTCTGCCCGATCGGCGACCGTTCGAAACGAGACGGCCTCGCTTCGATCGAGGCCATCGCTCAAGAGAAGGTACTTGGCGTGGGAGTCGTTCGGGCGCACGCCGCGTGCAACGAGCCATTCGCTTTCGCCGGGAGGCAGGAAGCTGCCGCCGCGGACCATGACGAATCGAGTATGGCCGTCGGTGTACTCACTCTCGGTGAGCTCCCATGTATTTCCCGAGAGGCCCAGGACACCCTGCGGGGTGGCCGTTGCGGGATCGCCGGCGGGACGAATCCCGCCCGGGAAGCTCTTCTCGCCTTCCCCCCACGGGTAGCGATGGTGCAGTCCGGCGCCCTCCGCCGCCCACTGCCATTCGGCTTCGGTGGGCAGGCGCTGACCATGCCAGGCGGCGAACGCCCTCGCGTCGGCCAGACTCACGAACGTCACGGGGAGGGGCGCTTGCTCCTCCGGGAGCTTGGCGGGGAGGGCACCGTCCTTCGACCGCACGATGTGCCTCAAGAAATTCTCGCTGTCCTGCGGCCGGTACCCGCTCGCGCGCACGAAGTCGAGATACTCGGCGTTCGTCACGGCCGTCGCGCGGATCGCAAAGCGCTTGAGGCTCACGCGAAGTTCGTGCACCACCGTGTCCTTGTAGAACCAGCCCCACGCGACGTCGTCCCTCGCCCCGAAGGGGTAGCAACCGCACTCACGTCGATCGTGGCGGATTCTCATGTCGAAGGTCGCCTCCGGGAGATCGATCGTCCCCGCGAGGCGCGCGGACGCTCCCGCGGCGTTCGTGGCCCTCGGCCCTGGCACGCTCACCGCGCGCGGCCGCGGGCAGCGTTCATCGTACTCGGGAAGATCGACGTCGGCGCGGGTCGACTGGCGGACGAACCGGGTTAGAGCGTGCCGTGCCGCCACGGGATCGTCGAGCACGAGGGCCTGCGTGCCTCCTGGCTCGATCGCCACGGCGTCGCCGGCGGAGACTTCGTGGACGTCCCCCCAGAACGCGAAGTACCCCATTCCACGTGGGGCATCTTCGGGAACTGGAACGTGCACGCGTTGGGTCGTGCGGTTGCGCAGCGTCAGGATCGCGCGCGACGCCGGAGGGCGCTCGGCGCGGCCCGGACTCGCCGTGGGCCGCTCGTTCCAGCGGTTCGCGTCCACACCGGGAGCGCCGCTGGGGACGAGCGGCAGCCACTCTCCGGAGACGAACAGATCCGCATAGCCGTCGAAGACGGCGGCGGTCTCGGCGATGAGCCGCCGGTCCTCCCGGGAGTATGGATTCCACGTCCCGAACACGTTGTCCCACAGGATGAGTCCCGTGCCATTGAAAAAGCTGTAGACGATATCCTGCTTGCGCGACGTATCCCACCTCCGTATCGCGAGCTGCATGTGCCGGGGCACGAGCCAGCGATGGCGGTAGATCGAGGGGGTGCTCGCGTCCCCGATGTCGAACCATTGAGCCCACGACTGGCGAACGCGGCCCAAGTCGGCATCGGCCGGCCGGAGTTCGGGGGCGAAGACGACGCCGTTCTTCCGCCGGGACACCGCGCGGACAAGCTCCTCGGGGACGGCGGTCATCGTGTCGAGCATCACGCCGTCGGCGTCCAACCAACCGACGACTTCGCCGAGCTCCTCGTACGACCCGCGGTCCCAGGGGTTGTAATCGACGAATACTCGGATCCCTCGAGAATGGAGGACTTCGCACACTTCTCGCCGCAGCTGCTCGAAGCCTCCGGGCATGTCGCGGTAGAAGTCGAATTGCGTTCGCGAGTCGAAACCCAGCCTCGGATACGCGTGCCAGAGGAGAACCGAGTCGACGCGCCCGAACCGGGCGCGCCAGCGCTCGACCAGCTCCGCGGTGCGGTAGCGCCTCGCTTCCCGGTCGTACAGCGCCTCGTCGTACATGAAGAGGAACAGCTGCCGGAAACAGGAGTCGCTCCAGGTCGTCCGATCGTCGGCGTACGCGCCGAGATCCAGGCCGGCGTGCGCGATGGCGGACTCGCGCTCCGCGAGCATCGCACGATGCCAGTCGCGCCATTCGTCCCACGTCGGGTCTTCGAGGCCAACGTAAGCGTCGCGTGTCCTTCGCACGAGGCTCGCCGTCAAGCGGAGCTCCGCGTCGCCGGCCCGGGACCTCGAGACGGCGTGAGACCGCAGTCGAACGCGACTTCGGGGTATCGATCGCAGACGGCCGCGGCGGCGGCCAGCGCGGATCCGTTTCCCCAGCTGTAGATCGCGAACGTTCCAATCGGCTCGGCGGGGTCGTGGCCCTGGTTCTCCATCATGAAGCCGTAGCTCTCGGGGCCGAAGAACGGGAACCGGTGCTCGTATGCGCGCGCGAGAGCGGCGTTCTCCGGGCAGTAGAGCATGCTGAAGGACGCGCGCAGCGCGCTGATGCCTCGCTCCGTGAGCTCGCGGTCCGCGGTTTCGCGCCCGAGCTCGAGGTAGAGCAGGGCGAAGAGACTTTGTCGGGCGTCGTTCCACTCGCAATCGCCGTTCATGACTCCGAAGCCGCCGTGTGCTGGAGCCGGCAAGAACGCGGGATCCCATACAGCCTGGTAGAGCGACAGCTCGTCGACGCAGCGGCGCGCCATCTCGAGATTCGACCGGCTGCCCGTCGCACGCCAGGCCAGCAAGAAGGCCTGTGCGCACCAGTAGATCGACAGCGTGTTCTGCTTGTAGACACCGTTGCGCTGAATGCGCCGACCAAGCATCTCGGGTGCACCCCAGGGCGCGCACGAGTAGTATGTCTCGAAGTCTTCCCACCGGCCCACACGCGCGACGTCCTCGAGAAACGGGAGCCCGCGGCGAGCGGGCTCGATCTCGCCGAGCTCGAACAGGAGCGCGAGCGCGACGGCCGACTCGGGCCCTTCGGCGAGCTCGTGTGGGACGCGACCATCGGGTTCGACCCATCCCGGAAAGGCTCCGCCGGCGCGCTGCAAGGCCGTCAGACGCGCGGCGAATCGACGGACGTAAGCGAGGGCCTCCGCGTCCCCGGTGAGCGCGTGCCACTCGAGGAGCATCCGGCACGTCCACGCGGCGTCTACGATGTGGCACGCGCGTTCCGAGGCGCCCGGCGGACGCCGGTCCGAGTTGGTCCAGCGCCACCCCTCCCCGCCCCCGCCCTTGATCAAGACGGCTGGGAACAGGCCGTCGCTTTGGGGAGCCGCGAGTGCGATTCGCGTCATCATGTGCGCTCGATCCCCCAGATCGCGGGACCCGACCTGGCGCGCATAGCGCAAAAGCCCGTTGGCGCAGCGCTGAGTCGAAAACCACGCCTGGTTCCAGATGCTCAACGGCTCGCGCCACCGGCGCTGGTCGACCGGCACGGATGGGTGGCGTGTCACGTCGACGATGAAGACGGGCGCGCCCGCTTCGGACGAGGCGCCGGGGACGTCGACGGGTTGCCATACACTCTCGCCCCAGCCCTCCGCCGAGAAGGCCCAGCGCACGATCCGTTCGAGGAGGACCGAGGTTGGCGGCGCGGGAGCGCGCAGCATGCAGGGGCGACCCCAGCGGCTCCAGATCCACCGGGAGGCCAGGCCATAGGGATTTCTGGTATCGCGCCGGTCGCTGCTGGCGATGACGTGCAAGCGCAGGGCGACCGGGTGCGGGGTATTTGCCAACGGCCGCTTTGCAAAGAATACGTGCCCCCTGGCCTCGTAAGCGCCGGCCGCCAGCGTCACCGTCCGTTGCGGATGGTCGTAGTCCAGCCACGCTCGCCAGGCGGCCGCGCGCGAAACGTCGTCTAGATCGGGAATCAAGGCCACCGCAATCGAGTCGTCGGCGACGACGACCGCCGGCGAGCGGAACACCGCGTCCCCGATCACGTCGCCGGGCTCGGGGGCGAGGTGAGGCACCCAGACGACCGCGGGCGCCGGGAGCGGATGCCGCACGACGAGCGAGACCGTTTCGTCCTCTCCGGCAGCGGGGATCGTGCCCGCAGACGTCGTATGGATCTCGAACGCGCCGTCTCGCCACCGCAGCCCGGCGCGTGAGCCCTGTACCCTCGCCTCGAGTGCGGCACCGTTCGGGAGCACGAGTCGCCCTTCGGCCGGTTCCCATCTCAAGGTCACGATCGCCTCCAGATGCGCCATGCGGCGACGCCGACAACGAGCATGAAGACCCCGTAGGCCGACTGCGTGGGCGCTTGAACGAGACAGCCCAATCCTACGCCGAGCTCCGTCGCAAGAAACGTCCACGCGGCGATCCGCGGCGCGTAACGCCCGGCCCCGAAGCGCAGATGGACGAGGCCGACTGCGGCTTGAAAAGTCGCGTCGGCAAAGGCGATGCCCGTAAGCAAGACATCGACGCGAGAAGATCCGACGAGCACCGCGAGGCAGGCGAGCGCCCCTTGCAGCGCCACCGCCGCCGCCGGCCTACCCGTGCGCGGATCGAGGCGCCCCGCCCATGGAAAGAAGACGCCATCCCTTGCCATCGCGTACACGACGAACGGAAATCCCAGCGACACGGTGTTCAAGATCCCGGCGGCCGAGACGACGATGGCTGCGGCGACGACCCTCCCAGCCGCGCCCCCGAGGGCGACCCCGATGGCATCGGCCGCCGGACTTCCGCTCGCGGCGAGACGATCCTGACCGAGGAGGGCGAGGTAGGCGACGTTCACGCCGAGGTACGTAACGAGCACCGTCGCGATCCCTCCGATGATCCCACGCGGGATGTCACGCTCGGGGTCGCGCACCGATCCGGCGACGAACGTCGCGTGATACGAGCCGCCGAACGTGAAGAGGACAGGGACCATCCCGAGGATCAGCCACGACGACCAACCAGGAGGCGCGAGGCTGGCCGACGGCGCTGCGAGTACCCGTGCGCCGTGACCCCAGACCACGCTCACGACGATGAGGAGCGACAGCCCCGCGAGCTTGAGCGCCGCCATCCCGATCTGGATGCGTCCCCCGGTTCGCAACCCCAGCAGGTTGGCGGCGGTGAAGAGAGCAATGGCCGCGCACGCGCCTCCGCTTCTCGCGGCGGACGGTGCGGGTCCGAACAGGTAAAGGGCATGGTCGATCATGACGACGGCGATCACCGCCATCGCGCCCGGCTGCACGACCAGAAGCTCTAGCCAGCCATACAGAAAGGAGACGGCCTCTCCGAATTGTCCGCCGAAGCCCTCGCGCAGAAACACGTAGATCCCGCCGGCGCGCGGCCAGCGCACGCCGAGGTCGGCGAAGATGAGCGCCCCGCAGATCGAGGCGACGCCGCCCAACACCCACAGAGCCAGAAGCCAGATCGGATTCGGCACGACTCGCGCGAGGGCCGCCGGCGTGAAGAAGATCCCGACGCCGATCGTCGCGCCGACCGCGACCGCGGCCAGGTGCATCCAGCCGAGAGGGCGGTCGCCGGTGTGGCCCGCGCTCGTCGTGGCACCGGCTCCCCGCGTACTCCCCTTGCCCCTGGAGGCCACGCGTCCTCTCTACTCGACGCACACGAGCGAGTCGCCCATTCTCGCGATCCGAAAGTCGGGGGCGGGACACGCCGCCCGGCAGGTGGCGCCCGTGCACGCCGGGTCGAGCGCGCGCGGCAGCTCGTAACTGCACCCCCCCGGGCCCGCACCGCCAGGCGACTCCCGTGTCCGGATCTCTCCCGCTCCCGGTCGGTGCGGCGAGCGCGCAGACCCCGATCAGATTGACGTATCCCGCCGGACACTGGCCGGCGATCGCGCATACCCCGTCGTGCCGCGGACTGCCGTCGGGGCACGCGAGCGCGCACGTTCCACGGATGCTGTCCGGGACGAGATCGCCGGCGCACGTCGTTTCCGCACGCCTGGGGCGTGGTCGGCTCGTTTCGCCGCGCTCGACGGGCTCGGCGTCGAGCGCGACGACCTCGCGCACCCATTGCCTGAGCGTCGCCTCATGAATCCACGCATAGCCGCCGTCGCCCCAGCCAGCTCCCCAGCTGTTGTGAGCGAGGAAGTAGGTTCCGTGCGGCAGGTGCACATAACCGGCGAGCACCAGCGCATGCCCTGCGTCGGCACCTCCGGACTTAAGGTAGTGGGGGATATACCGCACGCCCGCACGGCCCTTCGGGACGAATGCGGACGGAAGCTCCATCGAAACGAGGACATCCTGTCCGGCCGCGATTTTGCTGCAGAGGACCGACGTATCGGGGGGAGCCGCGAGGTACTCGACCTCGGTGAACTCACCGATGGAGGCAGCGGCCGCCGAGCGCGCGCGCGCGTCGTCCACGGGTTTGCCGCATCCGTCGCGCGGGGGCTTCGCGAAGTCGCTGCACGGGATCCACGAGATGGCTTCGCTCGTCCGGAAGGGCCACTGACTCTCCGACGCGAGCGCCTGCCCGATGTTGGAGGTGAGAGACGTCTCGACGTGTAGCGAGTGATACCGCGACCAGATCTCCATCACGCTGATCGCGGGGTTCTTTCCGCCCCAGCGGGCGAGGGCATGGTCGAGAGCGGTCGCGGCTGCGAAGGCCGTACACGCGGGGACGCTTCCCTGGTTGCGTACCGGTCCCTCCGTGGCTTCGAGCCGATGGTCGACCAGCGCTGGCAAGAGCGACGGATCCGAGCGCATGCGGTCGCGCGGAACGATCGGCACGGCACCCGCCGGGTGGTCCGAACCGAAGAGAAGCGAACGCGCGCACGCGAGCGGCGCGGCCTCGGACCCCGTCCAAACGGCGCGGCACGGGTGCCCGCCGAGATCCGCGTCCGGAGGCGGCACGGCAGGGGCCTGGTGCGCGGCGAGCGCTGGTAGGTCCGGCAGCGCCGGCGTCGTGACGTGCGGAGCGCGAACCGGCGGAGGCTTCTTGGCCGGGCTGCTGTCCGTTGCGGCGATCACCGCCGGGCCCGCGTCCTCCTGCGCGCTGCCTCGACGACAACCTGCGAGCAAACAGGCGCAGAGGATCACCGAGGAGCAGCGCACACCGGCCTCGCTACTTCGTCCCGAAGAGCCGATCGCCGGTGTCGCCTAGGCCAGGAAGGATGTACCCGTCGGCGTCGAGGCGCTCGTCGATTGCTGCGGTGTAGACGCGAATCTCCGGATGGGTCTCGTGAAAGTTCGCCAGACCCTCGGGCGCGGCGACGATGCACGCGAACTTGATCGAACGTGGGCTCGCCGTCTTGACGCGGTCGATGGCCGCGATCGCGCTGTTGCCGGTCGCCAGCATCGGATCGACGACGATCACGTCGCGATCGGCCATCTCCCGCGGCATCTTGAAGTAGTACTCGACGGCACCGAGCGTCTCGGGGTCGCGGTACAGGCCGATGTGGCCGACTCGCGCCGAAGGGAGGATCCGCAGCATGCCCTCCACCATCCCCGTCCCGGCCCGGAGGATGTTCATGAGGACGATCTTCTTTCCGTCCAGGACGGGTGCCTGCATCGTCGCGAACGGTGTCTCGATCGTCTGGTAACTGAGCGGGAGATCGCGCGTCACCTCGTACGCGAGCAGGATGCTGATCTCGGCGAGGAGGGCGCGAAACGAGCTCGTGCTCCGTTGCTTCTCGCGTAACAGCGTCAGCTTGTGCTGAACGAGAGGATGGTCGATGACGGTGACGTTGGAAGCCATGGGATCCCTTGTTTCGGGGCAGATCAAAAGACGGTTCCGTCGCTTCGCACGCGGAGAGGCGGAGGCCCACCTGGACGCTTCTCGAGCGCGAGGATACGCCCGGCGCGCCAGGTCCCGCCTTCGAGCACCTTGGCCAGCGGCAACTCCCTCGCGGAAACGCCGAGGCGCACCCGCACGGCCGCGGCCGTCCGATCGAGCAGCGCGACCGTCAGCGCTCGCCATTCGATGACGACATCGGACGACACGTCGTGCTCGAGATGCAGGATCTCCGTTCTCTTCGGAACCAACACGCCGCCATCGACGAACAGGCCGCCGTTGCGATATTCGGCCAGCCCCGTCAGTTCGTCGATGTCGGCGACCGGCGTGCCCGCGCCCTCGAGCGATTCGCAGAGCGAATAGGCGAGCCACTGCGACAGTTTGTGAAATGGCACGCGGCCGAAGCGCGAATGCGTCCAGACGTCCCCCAGGTTCGTACCGTCGTAGGCTTCGCGACCCGGCCAGATGGGGCCGAGGGCGTCGAGGAGCACCGCGAGCACCTGCGCCGCGGGCAGCGCGCCGTCCTGGGCGGCACTCGCGAGATACAGCGCGAGGTGACCGACGCGAGAGGCGCGGCGATCACCGCTCGACGCCGCGCCGAAATACTCGGGCTTCGCGCGAACCACCTCGCCGAGTCGCTGGAGGACCGCCGCCCGGCCTTCGAGGCCTACCAGCGGGTTGTTCTCGCTGGCTTGAAGCCCCCTCGCCAGCACGGCCGCGGTTACCCGCTCCAGCGCAGCGCCGTCGGCGCGCAACGGATCGCCGGACGCGTCGTTGGAGAAGGCGCCGCTCACGAAGAGATCGTGGCTCGCCACGGCGAGCCCTTCGGACCGGCCGTACTGCTGTCCGCGCTCGTCGCGATACGACCAGCGGTCGCCGGCACCGGCGTCGAGCAGGACGCTCGGCACGACGAGGTCGACCGCCGCGACCAAGCGGTCTTCGGGCGCAAGGCTCCGCAGGCGCTGTTCGAGCTTGGCAACGCGGTCGAGCCCTCCGGCGCCGAAGTGCCTCCAGCGGCTGTGGTAGGGGATCGACCGCACGTCGCCGTACGTCGCGAGCGTCGTCCGGACCACGCGGTCGACGACGCTCGCCAGTTGCTCCTCGTCGACCGCCCAGTGCTCGACGTCGCCCTTCGTGGCGGCCACGAAGATCGCTTCGCAGCGCTCGCGGACGGCGCGCGCGCTCCTCAAGTAAGCGAGCTCCTCACCGGCTTGCGTTCGACCCGCCGCGGGACTCATGCATCGAGCGTCCGGCCCTTGGGCTTCGCCAGCTCGTTGCCGTCGGGAACCGTGCCTTCCGTGAAGTACCCGGCCGCCATCTTCGCGTCCATCTCGACGCGCGCGTCGGGTGGGATGAGCTCCTCCGGAATGGGGACGCGCGTGACGATCTCGATCCCGGCGCGCACGATCGCGTCGTACTTCATGTTGCTCATCGAGACGAAGCGGTCGATCTTGCTGATGCCGAGCCAGTGCAGGACGTCGGGCATGAGCTCCTGGAAGCGCATGTCCTGCACGCCGGCGACGCACTCCGTGCGCGCGAAATATTGCTCGGCGCGGTCGCCGCCGTCCTGCCGTTTCCGTGCGTTGTAAACGAGGAACTTGGTCACTTCGCCGAGGGCGCGGCCCTCCTTGCGATTGTAGACAATCACGCCCGAGCCGCCCTCCTGCGCCGATCGAACGCACTCCTCGATGCCATGCGTCAGATACGGGCGGCACGTGCAGATGTCGGACCCGAAGACATCGGACCCGTTGCATTCGTCGTGAACGCGCACAGCAAGGGGCTTCTTGGCATCCGGGATGCTGGTGACGTCTCCGATCATGTAGACCGTCGCTCCGCCGATCGGGGGCAAGAAGACCTCGAGGTCCCCGCGCGTTACCAGCTCGGGGAACATACCCGCCGTGTGTTCGAAGAGCGTGCGTCGCAGGTCGGCCTCGGGGCAGCCGAATCGGGCAGCGACTCCGGGCAAGTACCACACGGGCTCGATAGCGGCTTTGACGACGTCGATCGCGCCGCCGTCTCGAAGCACCTTCCCATCGACTTGGATTCGACTCGCCTGGGCAGCGGCGGCAAGCTCGGGCACGTGGATGCGCGCCCGGGTGATGGCGATGGTCGGACGGATGTCGTAACCCTGCTCGAAGTACGTGCGAAATGCGTCGCCCACGACTGCGCCGAAGGGATCGAGCGACACGATCTTCGTCCCATCGAACCACTGCGGATGGGGCCCGATGCGATGGGTCGGCGCCGTATTGGTGAGGTCTGGTTTCTTCAGCGGGTCGAGGGCGCCCGCGGCCACCGCGACCGCCCGGTACACCGAATACGAGCCCGCGTGCGTTCCGATGACGTTGCGGTGTGCGCGCGCGGTCACTGTCCCGATGAGCGGGCCCCGGACCATCGGGTCCTCGGCGCCCCACACCACGGGGATCGGCTTCGGACCATGGCCGCCCGGGTGGGACGTGAGGACGATCGTCTTGGGTTGTTTGCGCTTCGGTTTGATCGTCGTCATGGCAATCACGACATCCAGTTCGCGTCGGGAGACACGACCCACCGCGTGGTGATCTTCTTCCACTGACTCCAGAGATCGAGCGCGCCGCTGCCGGTGATGTCGCCGCTGCCGAACTTCGACTCTTTGCTGCCCCCGAAGGAGAACGGATCGCGCGGAACCGGCACGCCCACGTTGACTCCGATCATCCCGCTGGTCGCTCGCTCCGCGACGTAGCGAGCTACGGCGCCGCTCGTCGTGAAGACGCTCGTGGCGTTGCCGTACGGGCTCCCGCGATCCAGGGCGAGCGCCTGGTCCATGGTGTCGACCCGAATGACAGTGAGCACCGGGCCGAAGAGCTCCACCTTCGCGCACTCCATGTCGGGGCGCACCCGGTCGATGATCGTCGGCCCCATCCAGTTTCCACCCTCGAAGCCGGCGGGAGGGCGTGCGCCTCGGCCGTCGAGGGGTACCTCTGCGCCGTCCGACTCGGCCCGGCCAATCGCTTGCACCAGGCGCGCGCGAGCGGGCGGGTCGATGAGCGCCCCCATCGTCTTGCCGAGCTCGATCTTTGCGGCCGACCGTGCGACGGCGTCGACGAAACGCGCGGCCGCACCCACCGTCACGAGCACGCTGCCTGCCATGCAGCGCTGGCCTGCGCACCCGGTGAAAGAATCGACGACGCCGCGTACGGTGAGCGCCTCGTCGGCGTCCGGCGCGACGATGACGTGGTTCTTTGCGCCGCCGAGGCAGAGCGCCCGCTTGCCGAGCGCCGTGGCGCGGACGTATACGGCGCGAGCCGCGGGGGTCGAGCCGACGAACCCCACCGCGCGGACGTCGGCGTGATCGACGAGCGCGTCAACCGTCGCTCGGTCACCATGGACCACCGAGAACACGCCGGACGGGAGGCCCGCCTCGACCATGAGCTCACCGATCCGGCACGCGGTGAGCGGCACTCTCTCCGACGGCTTGAGCACGAACGCGTTCCCTAGGGCGATCGCGATCGGGAACATCCACATCGGGACCATCGCCGGAAAGTTGAACGGCGTGATCCCCGCGACCACTCCTAGCGGCTCGCGGCGCGCCTCGCACGTCACCCCCCGTGCGACCTCGAGGACGCCGCCCTCGTCGAGGTTGGGTAGGCTCACGGCGAAGTCGACGACCTCCAGCCCGCGCTCGAGCCCGGCCCGAGCCTCGGCCGGCGTTTTGCCGGACTCGAGCGCGATGACCTCGGCCAGGTCGTCAGCGACGTTCGTCACGAGCTCGCGAAAGCGGCGGAGGGGCACGACCCGGTCCTTCGCGGGCGTCGAGGCCCAGCCGGGGTATGCGCGCCGCGCTTCGGCGACGGCGGCGTCGACGTCCTCCGGCGACGAAAGGCAGACGGATCCGACCGTTTCCCCCGTGTAGGGGCTCTTCACGTCGAGCGCTCGCGACCCGACGGAGGCGCGCCACCTGCCTCCGACCAGGTTCCTGCAGTCACGGACGTGGTTCTTCGCCGGGAGAATCAGACCTCAATTGTCCGTGCAACATAGGCCGAAGGCAAGGGCGCGCGGGGTGCGCTACGCTCACGCCACGGGAGCCACGGATGAGCGCCCCCACCATCGTCGGCATCGCGGGGGGAACCGGCAGCGGCAAGACGACCGTCGCGCGAAAAATTGTCGCCGCCCTCCCCCCCGGAGGAGCCGCGCTGGTCCAGCACGACTGGTACTACCTCGATCGGAGCCATCTGACGGCCGAGGAGCGCGACCTCGTCAATTTCGACGAGCCCGCCGCCCTCGACAACGCGCAGCTCGCCTCGGACCTCCGGGCGCTCAAGGCGGGCGCCGCGGTCGAATGTCCTTGCTACGATTTTGCGACGCATACCCGTCAGCCGATGCGCCGGCGTGTCGAACCGCATCGCGTCGTCGTCGTCGAGGGCATACTTCTCTTCGCAGTCGCCGAGCTACGCGACGCCTTCGACCTGCGCCTGTTCGTCGACACGGACGACGACATCCGCTTGCTGCGCCGAATCCGACGCGACGTCCAGGATCGGGGGCGCGATATCGATTCCGTCGAGCGGCAGTACTGCGGCACGGTTCGCCCGATGCACGAGCTTCATGTCGCGCCCAGCCGTCGGCACGCCCACCTCATCAT
>CALKVG010000187.1 GCA_937998045.1 uncultured Myxococcales bacterium | reverse complement strand
GGCGGGCCGTCGTCTCTTGCTGGCGGGCCGTCGTCTCTTGCTGGCGGGCCGTCGTTCATTGCTTGCGAGCCGTCGTCGTTTGCCAACGGGACGTTCGTCCTTCCTGATGAACCTTTGTTCTTAGCGAGACCGCCGTTCGCCTTCCGTTGCGGGCCGTTGGTCTTCGCGAACGGTCCTTCGGCTTCTGCCAGCGGACCGTCGGGTCTCCGAGGACGACCGCTCGTCACTCATGACGGCCCATCGCTCCTCGCCCGCGGGCCTTCCGTTCTTGCCGGCGGACCGTTCGCGCTGGCCCGAGGGCCTCTTGATCTTCGTGGACGACCGTCGTTCCTGACCAGCGGGCCTCCCTCACCTCTTCGCGGACCGGCGTCGACGATCGATGGACCGCTTGTCGCTCCAACCCTGCCGTTCTCTTTGCCTGGTGGCCCCGTCGTCGTGCGCGACGGGTCGCTTTCATGAGCGAGAGGACCTCTTGTCGTGAACCAGGGACCGTCGATCGCTACCGCACGACCCGTCGCCGATCCTGGAGGTTCGCTCGCCACCACGAACGGCCGCCCCGCGATGATCAACGGCCGCCCCGCGATGATCAACGGCCGCCCCGCGATGATCAACGGCCGCCCCGCGACAACCGACGGGCCTTTCGCTGGCAAGAAAGGGCCGAGCGCCAGCATGAACGGGCCGGTCGCTCTTCTTCGAGTGCGGCGTGTCGAAATCGGCGGGCCGATCGCTCGGGTCGACGCCGCGCCGGCGCGAATCCAAGGACGGCTTCATCGAGCCGGGCGGCGTTCGCGGTGGCGCAGAGGTCCGTTCGGTCGGCCGCCTCGTCTCTCCCGTCTATATAGGCGCCTAGGGCGCGATTTCCTTTGACGTGCGCCTGTCGTTGGTGGGACTCCGCCCCACCCGGGGGACGGCGCTCTCTTGGCGCTCGGTTCCGGCACGGGCCGACCGAAGCTGTCGGCGAACGTGAGGCGCGCTCAGGGCAGAAAGGCCGCCAGGTGACGGTCGGCCTCGCTCGCGATGAAGTCGAGCGACGGCACGAGCTCATGGTCGTCGTCGACCTCGACGAGGCGCACGTGCCGTTTGCCGGCCGCCCACGTTCGCGACCCCTCCACGGGTACGACGTCGTCGCGCGTTCCGTGGACGACGAGCGTCGGCACGCGCACGTCCGGCCAGCCGCCTCCGCGCGCGTCGACCCGCGCCGCGTCCTCCGCAAATCCGAAGTCGACGCGCGCCGTGCCGCCGCGAGCGTGGTCCTTCGTCTCGAGGTACCCGGTCGTCTGCCACTTCTGCCACTGCGCATCGGTCAGCCTCGCCCGCCACCGCTGCGCCATCTGGAAGGCCGGCGCGAGCAGGACCAGGGCGCACACGCGCGCGTCTTCCTCGGCGACGCGCGCGGCCGTGAGGCCGCCGAGGCTCGAGCCGAAGAGGACCGCGCGGTCCGCGTGCGAGCCGATGGCCTCGCGAACGTGCGCGATCATCGCCGAGAGCCGCAGGTGCTCCATCGACGGCTGTCGTAGGTCGAGCCGCTCGAGGGTGACGCTCTTTCCGGCGTAATGCTCCGCGAGGCGCTTCGCCTTCGCCGACCCGGGTCCCGAGGCGAAGCCATGGAGGTACAGCCAGCGCGGCCCCGGACTCATCGAGACCGCCGTCTCTCGAAGTGAACTTGCATGAATCGGGGGCACACACCTAGCACGAGCCCCTGGCCCGAACGGAGGGAGAGTTCGGTGCTAAGGGTTTACGCTCATCGTGGGGAAGGCGGGACGAGCGGCGGCGGCGGGGGTGTGCGTCGCGCTTTGGCTCGCCGCCTTGGGGTCACGCGCCGCCGCTCAGGAACCCGCGGTGCAGCCGCCGGTGCGGAGCGACGACGCCCCCGTGCCCTATCCCGCGTCGGCAGCGGGGAGCGCCAGCGTGCTCCTCGAGCTGCGGGTCGATCGCGAAGGCAAGGTGTCGGAGAGCCGGGTCGTCGAGGGCGAAGAGCCGTTCGCCGGGGCAGCGCTGAACGCGGCGGCGTCCTGGCGCTTCGAACCCGCGCGTCGCGCAGGGGTCCCGGTGGACGCGCGAATCCGGGTTCGTATCCACTTCGAACCGCCCGGAAATGCACCTTCTTCTGGGAAGATCGCGCCCGCCCACGGGGCGCCGACCCTCGCGCCAAGTCCCCCCGCGGCGGCGCCGCCGGCCCCGAATCCTTCTGCGGAGCGCGACGTCGAACAGGTCAACGTCCACGGCGTGCGCCCCGCCCCGGGACACCAGGAGGTGACCGGAGCCGACGTCCGGCAGCTGCCCGGCGCATTCGGGGACGCGTTCCGCGCGATCGAGGCCCTCCCGGGGGTGACGCCGCTCGTGAGCGGGCTCCCGTACTTCCTCGTGCGCGGCGCGCCGCCGGGCGATACGGGGTTCTTCATCGACGGGGTGCGCGTCCCCGCGCTGTTTCACCTGGGCGTGGGCGCCGCCGTCGTTCATCCGGGGCTCATCGACAAGGTCGACTTCTACCCCGGCGGATACCCGGCGCGCTTCGGGCGCTTCTCGGGCGGGATTCTTTCCGGTGAGGTCGTGCCCACACCGGATCGACCCCGCGCAGAGGCGAGCGTTCGCCTGCTGGACAGCGGCGCGCTCGCGAGCACCCCGTTCGCCGAGGGACGGGGCGACTTCCTCGCGTCGGGCAGATACGGCTACCCGGGTCCGCTCCTCTCCTTGTTCGTGAAAGACACGAGCCTCGCTTACTGGGATTACCAGACCCGCACGCGCTGGCGGACCGGCAACGGCGACGAGCTCGGCGCGTTCGTCTTCGGCAGCTACGACTCGCTCTCGGTGCGCAGCGCGAATACGGGCCAGATGGTGGAGATCCTCGGTCTCCAGTTTCACCGCGCGGACCTGCGCTGGGACCACCGGACGAGCGCCACCGGATCGCTGCGCGTCGCGGTCACGCTCGGCTACGACCGCTCCGCCGCGGGCGACGCCTCGAACGCCGCCAACTCGACGTACATCGAGAACGAGACGGTGGCGGCCCGCGCGGAGTGGTCGGAGCGCCTCGGCCCGGACGCCGACGTTCGCGCCGGCGCCGACGCGCTCTTCGAGCCGTATCGCGTCGTCGTGCCGGCGAACGGTCCCCTCGGCGGCATCGGCGGGCCGACGTTCGGCGGCGATTCCGCCGCGTTCCTCCAGGATGATCTCGACGCCGGCGCGTATGCAGAGCTCGTGTGGCGCCCGGCGCCGCGGGTCGAGCTCCACCCCGGCTTGCGGATCGACCTCTTCTCGGCCATCTACCCCGGCAACGGTTCGCTCGGAGGAGTCCCCGCCGAGTCGCGCGCCGTCGGGGCGGCGGATCCCCGTCTCTCCGCGCGCTGGGAGATTGCGCCGTCGCTCGCGTGGGTGGTCGCGCTCGGTGTCGCCCACCAGGCGAGCAACATCCCCTTCCCTTCGCCGGGGCTGCAGTTCTCCCAGCTCTCGCGCGGACTGCAGACCGCATTTCAATACACGACGGGGGCGGAGGTGAAGCTCCCCGCCGAGTTCACGGCGACCGGCAACGTCTTCGTGCACGACTACACCGGGCTCGCCGACTTCTACGATACGTGCCCTGCGGGGGAGTCGACCTGCACCTTCGGGGGACGGTCGATCGGGCTCGAAGTGCTCGTGCGCCGCCCGCTCACGAAGCGGTTCTCCGGGTGGCTTTCGTACACGCTCTCGCGCACCGAGAGGGACTCGTACTACGGCGACACCTGGTCGAGGCGCCTCAGCGAGTTCGACCGAACGCACGTGGCGAACGTAGTCCTCGCGGCCGACCTGGGCAGTCGCTGGCGCGCCGGCGCGCGGCTCCTCGCCTATTCCGGTCTGCCGTATTCGACGACGACCGGCAACCAGGGGCCGCCCGACTCCCGCGGCCCGCCCTTCTTCCGCGTCGACCTGCGCGTCGAGAAGAAGTGGAACGCGCTCGGCGGGACGTTGACGCTCGCGTTCGAGTGGCTGAACGCCTTGCTGAGCAAGGAGACGATCGGGACCAACTGCGTCACGAACTTCTTCGGGCCGAGCGGCCCGGGCCCGCTCCAGTGCACACCGTCGGAGATCGGCCCCATCACGTTCCCGAGCATCGGCCTCGAAGCGGCGTGGTGACCGGACCGCGCTCACGGGTTGTTGGTCAGCAGAGCCTCCGTCAATTGCGCGCCCATCATCTGGACCTGCGGAATGTTCTCCATGTCGGCGGGCTGCGAACCCTGCCCCACGAAGACGACGTACGTCACACCCCCGCCGACGCCTCCGCTCGCGGGGCTCGACGGGATTCCGAGGCCATTGGCCGTTCGAACGGAGGCCTCGCCGATGGGCTCCCCCTTCTGGCCCGGTTGCGCGGCGATCTGGTCGCCGAAGACCGCGAACTCGATCTGATTGTTGTAGATGACCGCGACGATGTTGCCCCCGTTCATCTGGTCGAGCCCGGGATAGACGACCTCCTCCGGGATGACGACGTAGGGCGTGTTCTCCGACGCCAGGGACGGGCCGAGCGAGTCCGAGCCGCTGTTCGGACCGTGGAAGGACGTTTGCCCGTAGTACGAAGGATCCATGTCCGCCCCCGTGCCGGGGCAGTGCGTGGTCATGAGGCCGTCGCAGTCGATGTCCATGTCCGCCGTGAAATAGACGGCACCACCGGTGTTGCCCGGCCCACCCTTCAGGCTGCACACGTGGGTGAACATTCCGTTGTCGAGGACGAAATCCCCGGGATCGCTGGAGATGGCATTCGCCGCCGTGCAGTTGCTCGTCAGCGCGAGGAGCTTGGGGATGGCAGGAGAACCAACGATGGTGCCCCAGGAGTTGGTCATGCCGCCCAATCCACTCTGGTCGCTGCCGTCCGGCGATCCGGCGTCCGCGGATCCCGACGACGAACCTCCGTCGACGGCGGAACCACTGCTGGACCCCGATCCCGAGGACGACCCCCCCGGCGACCCGGACGAGGTCGACGACCCGGAGCCGGACGACGACCCGGAGCCCGATGACGACGCAGTCCCCGACGACGAGCCGGACGGCGTCGTCGAATCGCCCGCTGCGCCCGCGTCGCGGGGTCCGCCGGATCCGGATCCGCTCCCGCCTCCGCTGCCCGACGGCGACTCGGACGGAGGCGCGGTCGAACCGCACGCGGTCGCCAGGACGACTCCGACTGCCGCAACGACGTACGATACGAAGGGGCTTCTCTTCATGGCTTCCGCGACACTCCACGGATCGTGCCGAGTGCGTTATCGCGCGCCGCGCGAGACTGCGGCACGGCGTGCACGCGCTTCGACTCAAAGCTGGCGCCACGCGGATACGATTCTTGCGTAGCGCCGGGCGCAATCGGCCGATTGCGTCGACTGCGAGGACTGCGCGGCTATGCTACTCGTCGGACAGAATGCGGTCGTCCGCATAGCAATACGCCCACGTCTCCCCGAACTCCCCCGAAGTGACGACCGGGTGGTGGGTGGCGCGGTTGTGCGCCGTCGCGTGCCGATTTGGAGAGGAGTCGCAGCACCCGACGTGCCCACACGTCAAACAGATCCGCAGATGAACCCACGAACCTCCGATCCGCAGGCACTCCTCACAGCCCGCAGCGGGCCTATGCACCGACCGTGGCATCGAGCTTGTCACGTGCGCGCACGGATCCGACAGATCGACCGGTGTGTTTTCCCGATTGTGCATCTCGCTTACCTCACTTGATCGACGCGACCGCCAGGTGAACCGCGAATCTGGCTTCGTCGTCGGAGAAGACGGCGTCCAGGGCAAAGCCACCCGCGGCGAGGAGTCTCTCGACGCGGGCGAGGTCGTACTTGATGCACGACTCGGTGTGGATCGTCTCCCCGACGTCGAACGCGATCCGCTGGCCGAGGCTGTCGATCGCGACCTCCTGAGACTGCGTGCTCTCGAGATGCATCTCGATGCGCGACGCTTCGGCGTTCCAGCGAGCCAGGTGGCGGAATCGGTCGAGATCGAAGCGCCCGCCGAGCTCGCGGTTGATGCGTACGAGGAGGTTCTTGTTGAACGCCGCGGTCACTCCGGCCGCGTCGTCGTAGGCGGCCCGGAGGACGTCGGGGTCCTTGCGCAGGTCCGTCCCCACGAGCAGCCATGTGTCGCCCGGGAGGGCGCGGCGAACGCGCTGAAACAGCGCCGACGCTTCGTCGTCGGCCATGTTGCCGACGCTGCTGCCGAGGAAGAGTACGACGCGCGGAGGCTTCACGTGTCCGAGGGTGAGCAGCGCTTTTTCGTAGGTCATCGGCAACGGGCGCACGTGGACCATCGGGAGGTCCCTGCCGAGGCGTCGCTGCGCCGCGGCGAGGGCGCTCCGCGAGACGTCGATCGGGACGAACAGGCAACGGGTCTGCCGCTCGAGGATCGCGCGGAGGAGGATCGCGGTCTTCGTGGCGCTCCCTGCGCCGAGTTCGATGACGGCGGCCGGATCGCCGCCCCTCGCGACGCGGGCGACGATGTCGCGCGCATTGAAGGAGAGGATACGGCGCTCGGTTCGAGTCAGGTAGTACTCGGGGAGCTCGGTGATGCGTTCGTATAGGCGCGACCCCGTGTCGTCGTAAAAGAGGTAGGGCGGCAAGGTCTTCGGCCGCGCGGTCAGGCCGCGCAGCACGTCCTCGGCCACCGACGCGCCCTCCACGAGCGGTTCGGCCGACGTCATGACGCTCCTCGCGCGAGCCTGACGCCCGCCATCTGGAAGCGGGTCTCGGGGTGCCAGAAGTTCCGGTACGACGCGCGGATGTGGCGCCGAGGCGTGAGGCACGATCCTCCGCGCAGGACGACCTGGTTGACCATGAACTTGCCGTTGTACTCGCCCAGAGCACCGGATGGAGCACGGTATCCGGGAAAGGGTTCGTAGCCGGAGCTCGTCCACTCCCAGGTGTCCCCGGATAGCTGATGAATGTCGCCCGAGTCCGTTCCGGCTCGCGCGACGGCGAGCGGGCGAAGGACGCCGTCTTCGGCGAAGTTCCCGCCGACCGGGTCCCAGAGCGCGGACGTAGCGAACTCCCATTCGGCCTCCGTGGGCAACCTGGCGCCGAGGAAGCGCGCGATCGCGTCCGCCTCGTAATAGCTCAGATGCGCGACGGGCTCGTCGTCTCTCGGGCTGCGCTTGCCCTCGAGGGTGAAGGCTTCGAGGTGCCCGTCCTCGTAGCTCGTATACAGAGGCGCGGTGACTCCGCGCGTCCGCACGAAGTCGAACCCGTCCGAGAGCCAGAGAGAGGGGTTCCGGTAGCCCCCATCGTCGATGAATCCTTTCAGCTCGCGTACCGTCACGAGGCGATCGCCGAGGGCGAAGGGCTCCAGCCAGCGCTTGTGACGCGGCCGCTCGTTGTCGAAGGCGAACGTCGAGCTCGGGGGTGCGCCGATCTCGCAGAGGCCGCCGGCGAAAGAGACGAAGTGGAGGTGAGTCTCGTCG
>CALKVG010000186.1 GCA_937998045.1 uncultured Myxococcales bacterium | reverse complement strand
TACACGCGTAAGATCGTCGGCAGCGTCAGATGTGTATAAGAGACAGGATCCCGCGACCGGGGTGTTCACGCCTTCGGGATCCGCCACCGGCGTGGGACACGTCACGGCTCGGGTCGGGTCTGCGAAGGCGACCACGCGTGTCACGATCGCCGTCGCGTCGACGCAAAACGGTGCACCGGCGGGGGCGGTCGTGCCCGGAGCCACCGGCGTCGGGGGCAGCGGCTTCGGAGGCCCCGTGAGCACGGGCGTGCAAGCGTCCCTCGCCACGAACGCCACACCGCCCGCCAGCGCAGCGGATCTCGGCTGGCTCTATCCGTACGACAAGACGGTCTGGCCGCGCGGTCTCCTCCCTCCGCTACTGCAATGGCAGACGAACCGTCGCGCGACCGCCGTATACATCCACCTCACGCAGAAATACTTCGAGTTTCGCGGCTTCTACTCCGGCGACGCCCTCGTCAACCAACCAATCGATCCGTCCGCGTGGGTCACGGCGACGAGGAACAACCTCAGCGACCCGCTTCGCGTCGAGCTCGTCATCACCGACGACTCGGGCGCGGTGGGCCCCGTCTCGGAACAGTGGACGATCGCCTCTGCCTCGCTGCACGGCACCGTCTATTACGACTCCTACGATACGTCGCTCGCTCCGAGCGGTGTCGGCGGCGCGGTCCTGGCGATCAGGCCGGGCGCTCCGCAGCCGCAGCTGGCGCTGCCCGCGGCGGCGACGAAGTGCGTCGTCTGCCACGAGCTCTCCGCCGATGGGTCCACGCTGTTTGCCGCCTATAGCGGCGCGACGCTGGCTTACAGCGAGGGCGCGTCGTGGGACATGAAGAACAGCGGAGCCGTCATCGCGCCTTATTCGGGCATGGCCTCCCCGGGCGGCTATACCAACGATCACAAATTCGTCTGGTCCGCGCCCTACCCCGACGGGACCTTCGCGATGGCGAGCTCGAACTACGTGCGCGAAGCGTACTTCGGAGATTCCCACCTGTTCGATCGCGCGGCCGGCAATCCCATCCCCGCCGCGGGATGGGACGGCGTCGTCACGCAAGCCGCGATGCCAGCCTTCTCGCCCGACGGCAAGGAACTCGCCTTCAACTTCTGGACCGGCGCGACGACGAACGGAGTCAGCCCAGGGTCGGGGCACAGCCTCGCCGTGATGGATTTCTCGTGCGGCGCGTCGGACGGCGGGGTCGGTTGCGGAACCCCGCCGTACGCGTTCTCGAACCTGCGCGAGGTGTATCGCGACCCGACCAGGGCCAGTTACGTGGGATGGCCGCAGTTCCTTCCGGGAAGCCAGTGGCTGATCTTCCACAAGTCGCTCAAGTGGAACACCGGAAGCTGGCCTGCCACCCAGGGTACCAATTGCACGGCAATGCCCACTCCGAATAC
This sequence comes from uncultured Myxococcales bacterium, assembly GCA_937998045.1. GTDB lineage: Bacteria > Myxococcota_A > Polyangia > Polyangiales > Polyangiaceae > Palsa-1150. Next base: position 2,599 of record CALKVG010000186.1, on the reverse strand, counting down.
GACCGCCAACTGCGTATTCTCGACGTGGGAGGGAGCGCAGGCCGAGCTCTGGGCGGTGGACGTCCCGTCGGCGCCCGGGCCGACCGCCCCCGTCCGGCTCGATCAGCTCAACGGCGTGGGCTACCTCCCCACCAACGCCGACCATCCCTCGGACGCAGTTCTCAACTACGAACCGACGGTCAACCCGATCCCCTCGGGCGGCTATTACTGGCTGGTCTTCACTTCCCGACGAATGTACGGCAACGTCTTGCCCGGCGACCCCTACGGCGGACAGCCCACGCCGAAGAAGCTGTGGGTCGCCGCGGTCGACCTCCACCCGTCGCCGGGAAAAGACCCGAGCCATCCCGCTTTCTACCTGCCCGGCCAGGAGCTCGACGCCGGCAACATGCGGGGGCAGTGGGTCGTCGACCCGTGCAAGACAAATGGCAACGCGTGCGCCGGCGGCGACGAGTGCTGCGACGGCTTTTGCCGTCCGATGGGCGACGCGGGCGGGCTCTCGTGCACCGATCGACCAGCGGGCTGCGCGCAGCTCTACGAGCGCTGCGAAGCGCCCGTCGACTGCTGCCAGAGCGCAGCCGGCGTCCAGTGCGTCAACGGCTACTGCACCGACCCGTCCGCGATGTAGCGGGCGCGAGCCGACGAGGCCCGTGGCCCCGCCGGCTCGGCCCATCCCTTTCGGTCGTTCCTTACCGCGAGAACAGATCGGACATGACGTCCGTGTCCTTATCGCAGGCGTGGTTGAGGCAGGGCAGGCGGAAGCCGGCCTCGATCGACTTGAGCAGCGAGAAGTGCGTGTAGCGCCGCGCGCTGGTCTTGCCGTGGTCGCCGTAGTTCGTGTCGACGATCACCACGACCTGATTGATGTTCGGCGCGAGGCTGTAGTCGTTCTCGTCCCAGACCGTGACGATCGCAGCGTTGCCGTCACGCCAGGACCGCGAGCCGTGAATGGCGTTCACGAGCCGCTGCACCGTCACGTCCCCGCGGTAGATGAGCGCCGGGTTCAGGCCGGCCTGCGTACCGTCGTCGTTCGGGTCGAAGTTGCAGAACGGCCCCGCGTTGCCGCGGCCGTGCTGGTCGTTGCACTGGTTGGGGGCGATGAACGCGTACGAAGGGGCGGTACCGCGACCGAGGTCCGCCCAGAGGCCGTCCGACCCCTCGAACGAGACGACGTTCGCGAGGCTGTTCTCGGGATTGGTGCCGTCCTGCACGCTCTTGAAGTACACGAACGGGTCGTGCTTTGCGGCGTAGAGCGCCACGATGTCGCTCGACGCGAGGGGTGGATTGAGCACCGGCGCGATCGTGCTGAAGTTCGTGTTGTTCGTGTAGTAGCCATCGCTGTAGTCGATGGTGTCGGCGCCGCCGATCGGCAGGCTCTCCTGGTACGACTTCCAGCTATGCCGGGCGGCGACGAGCTGATCGCCGATCGTCTTGCCGGTGGTCTCCGCCGCGTCGTAGGAGGCGACGCCGTCGATGTTGTTCTCGGGGGGCGGCCCTTGCGTCTCGTTCGTTGAGTCCTGGGCCGGCGTCGGCGCGTCCATGCCGTCGCCCGCGATCGGGCAGATGAGCGGGCTCGCCGGGTTGTCCGTCGCGGTGATCCCGCTCGCGAGGTTCGGCGTGCACGTCGCGTTGTGCCAGTCGGGGTAGTTGTCCGTCTGGACCCCGAAGTTCGAGCCGCCGACGACCTCCAGATAGTTGGTCAGGCTCGGATGGGCCACGGCGAAGTAATTCGTGCCGAGGTTCGCGGACTTTGCATACTTGTTGATGAACGGAGCGTTCGGATTGTTGATGATCTGTCCGAATCCGTGATTTTCCATCATGATGATGAAGACGTGATCCAGATGCGGAATGCCACGGGGCACTTCGCCTTCGCGTGCGAGCGCCGGGGTGGCGATCGTGGTGGCCAGGAGCGCCAACCCAAGGGCTGTCTTTTTCATGGGGAGATCCTTTCGCGCGGTAAGCGGCTCGTCCGGGCTTCGTTCGCCTGCGGATGAGCGCGGCCGGCGCCATCGGTAACAATCTCCCGTGAGTGCTCTGTGACAAGTGGGCCAACATCCCATCCCGGAAGCCTTCCCTCGATGGATGAGGTCTCCGGCTGAGAATTTTCCAACCTCCGAAAATCGGGGGCTCACCTGCGAAAGGACTGCGGGAGCGGTCGTCCGCCGACAGGCCGCCCCCGGCCCTGGTCCGCTCTATCGCGGCTCACAGGGAGACGGCGAGGCCCGCTTGCACGCTGGTCCAGAAGCCCGCCAGGTTCACGTCCCCTCCGCCCTCGACTTCGCCGACGACGGGGGCGACGACCCAACCTGCGAGCACGCGCGCTTCCACGCGCAAGGAGGACCCGAGCGCCAGCCCGAGCTGGCCGAACCCGTACGGAGCCATCCACGCGCCGGCGACGGTCGCCGCGCCGCCGTGGGGATCCGCCGGGTGCCCGGACAACCGCGCCGCCCCCGCGCCGTAGCCGGCCCCGACGCGCACCAGGAAAGGGCCGGCGCCCTCGGCCAGGCCGACGTAGGGGCTCGCATACGTCAGAAGCACCTGCGCCGTTCCGAGGGGTACCTGCTCGTCGGCAGAGAGGAGGACGGCGTCGATGCCCGCGCAC
>CALKVG010000185.1 GCA_937998045.1 uncultured Myxococcales bacterium | reverse complement strand
GACGAGAGCGGTGAGGTGGCCGCGAGCAAGCGCAGCGTGAGCGCCGCGTCGACGTCGTTGCCGTCGAACGACGCATCGACCGCGACCGCGCCCACGTCGCCGAGAAAGCGCTCCCCCTCGCGATAGCCGCGCTGCGCCGAGGGGCTCGGGTCGCTCGAACGGCCCCTGGCCGCGCGCTGCCACACGAGCGGCGACAGCTCGACGTGCACGTCGCTCGTCTGCGCGCCGGGTCCGAACGGGTGCGAGACAAGGGGGGTGAGCGCGCCGAGCGCGGCCTCGGTCGACGCGCACACGAGGCGCCGCCCGCCGTCGCCGCCCGGGACGGTCGCGCACCAGCGGCTGTCGGAGTCCTTCGAGGGCGTCTCGCGCGCGACGAGTCGCACGACTCCTTCGCCGCCTCCCTCGAGCGAGAAGTGGTCCTCGAGCGCCCGGGTCGCCGCGTCTCCGGGGACGAGCGCGGCCGAGACGGCAAAGCTGGATTCGCCCGTGGGCCCCATCAGGGCGATGTACACGGGGCGCTCGAGATCGACGACCGGTCCCACCGGCACGCTGGTCATCGCCGCGGAGACGACCGACGAGTCCGGGAGATTCGCCAGCCCCGCGGGCAGGGCGCCCGCCGCCTTTAGCAGCGGCAGGATGCGCGCGGGATGCGAAACGCCCGCCCACATCAGGACGTTCTTCGGGAGAGGCTCGAACTCCGCGCTGAGCGCCGAAGCGTGCCCCGGCGCCTGCACGGCGCCGCGCCCCTTCCCGGCCCCGCATGAGGCGACGGCGGCGGCGAGGCCGAGGGTCGGGAGAAGCGATGAGCGCGTACGGCAAAGACGGATCATCGCCGGTGGCGCTTGTACCGGTTGATGAGGCCATTGGTCGACGCGTCGTGGGACGTCACCGCGCCCGGCGCCTCGAGCTCCGGCTCGATCTTCTTCGCGAGCTGCTTGCCGAGCTCCACCCCCCACTGGTCGAAGCTGTAGATGTTCCAGACGATCCCCTGCACGAAGATCTTGTGCTCGTAGAGAGCGATCAGCATTCCCAGCGTCTTCGGCGTGAGCTTGTCGAAGACGATCGAGGTCGTCGGCCGGTTGCCGGGGAACGTCTTGTGCGGCGCGAGCTCGCGAATCCGTTCGTCTGTGAGCTTCTGCGCCTCGAGCTCGGTGCGGGCCTCGTCGATCGTCTTGCCGCGCATGAGCGCCTCGGTCTGGGCGAAGAAGTTCGCCAGCAGGACCTCGTGGTGTTTGCCGAGGGCGTTGTGCGTCTCGAGCGGCGCGAGGAAGTCGCACGGTACGAGGCGCGTCCCCTGGTGAATGAGCTGGTAGAAGGCGTGCTGGCCGTTCGTGCCGGGCTCGCCCCAGACGATCGGACCGGTCGTGTAGTCCTCGATGAAGTGGCCGTCGCGGTCGACGCGCTTGCCGTTGCTCTCCATGTCCCCCTGCTGGAAGTAGGCGGCGAAGCGGCTCAGATACTGGTCGTAGGGGAGGATTGCGTGCGTTTCGGCGCCGAAGAAGTTCGAATACCAGATGCCGAGCATCGCCATGACGATGGGCGCGTTCTTCTCGAGGGGCGCGTGGCGGAAGTGCTCGTCCATCGCGAATCCGCCGGCGAGCATTTCTTCGAAGCGGTCCGCGCCGATCATCAGCTCGATCGAGAGGCCGATCGCGCTCCATAGCGAGTAGCGGCCGCCGACCCAGTCCCAAAAAGGGAACATGTTGTCGGGGTCGATGCCGAAGCGCTTCACCTCGGCGGTGGCCGTCGACACGGCGACGAAGTGCCGGCGGACCGCAGCCTCGCTCCCGAGCTTCTGGACGATCCAGGCGCGCGCGCTGCTCGCGTTGAGGAGCGTCTCCTGCGTCGTGAACGTCTTGCTGCAGACGACGAACAGGGTCTGCTCCGGCGAGACCTCGCGCAGCGTCTCGGCCAGGTTCGTGCCGTCGACGTTCGAGACGAAGTGCGCGCGCATCTCCGGCTGCCAGTACGGCTTGAGCGCCTGGCTGGCCATCGCCGGCCCGAGATCGCTGCCGCCGATGCCGATGTTGACGACGTCGGTGATGCGCTTGCCGGTGAACCCCTTCCACGCGCCGCTGCGCACCGAGTCGGAGAACGTGCGCATCTTCGCGAGGACCGCGTTGACCTCGGGCATCACGTCCTTGCCGTCGACCAGGATGGGGCGGTTTTTGCGGTTGCGCAGCGCGACGTGCAAGACGGCGCGGTCCTCGGTGCGATTGATCTTCTCGCCCGAGAACATCTTGGCCTGCCACTCGAGCACGCGCGCCTGCCGCGCCAGGTCGAGGAGCAGGCCCATGGTCTCCCCGGTCAGGCGGTGCTTCGAGTAGTCGAGGAGCAGGTCCTCGACCTCGATCGTGAGGCGCGGGAAGCGCTCGGGGTCCTGCGCGAAGAGGTCACGCATCTCTACGCTGCGGATGGCGGCGTGGTGGTTCGCGAGTGCTTTCCAGGCGGGGGATTGGGTCAGTGCGCTCATGGTTTCGAGGCCCTCCGGGCGACGGACGCCGAGGATACGGGCTTTTGCTCGAATTTCGACCCACCAGGCCTCCCCGATCTACAAGTCGAACCGATGAAGTCGCCCAGGTCTCCGGTCCGCGGCCTCGCTTCTCTCGGGCGTGGCCTGGCCCCGGCGCTGCTCGCCGTCGCGGTCGTCTGGCTGGTGTCGGGGGCCGGATCCTGCGCGGTCGACCCCGGGCCCGCCCTCCTCAAGGTCGTCGACGTGACGCCGCGCCAGGTGGAGCTCGGGGACCGCGTCGCGATCGCCGGGGAGGGTTTTCCCGTCGGGCAAGCCGCCCGCGTGACCTTTCAGGGCACGCTCCATCGTCCTGGCGAACGGGCGGTCGAGGGCGCGAAGATCGTCGTCTCCGGGGTCGTGACGGCGCCCGGCCAGGTCGAGGTCGCGTTCGGCGAAGAGACGCAGGCGCTCTTCTGCGGCGCGGGCGACCGCACGGTCCACACGACCTTCGAGGGAAGCCTGGAGGTCGCGTTCGCCGCGGCCGCTCCGGGGGCGCCCCCTGTCGCGGGCGTCTTGCCGCAAGTGACGCTCGACGTGCGGCCGAGCGCGCGCGCGTCGAACGCGGAGAGCGAGCGCGAGGGCGCGCGGCTCCTCGCGTGGATCGGCGTGCGCGCGCGCCCCGGGCCGTCGGGGCTCCTGGTCCAGAGCGTCGACGCGGAGTCGCGCGCGCGGGCGGCGGGGATCGAGGCGGGCGACGTGCTCGCGACGTTCGACGGCGTGCGCGTGGCGACGGCAGCGGACGTCGTGCCGGCGCCGGGAGAGCGCGAGGCCGTCGCCGGCGTGAGGCTCTCCGCGTGGGCGAGCCGAGGCACCGTCGCGTCGGCAGCGCGCTGGCACGACGAAGATCTCGTCGCCCGCGCCGTCTCGGTGGAGGGATTCCGCCGCGCGCCGCCGGTGCAGCTGCTCGGCGCCGCGTCGCTGGTCCTGGCGGCGCTCGCGGTGGCGCTCCTCTTCGGCGCGCCCAACGCGCTCATGCAGTCCGTGTGGCTCCAGCGGATTGTGTCGCGCGTGGGGGCGCAGCTCCAGACGATGCGCGGGCCCGCTTCGCCGCCGAGGCGGCTCGCGCGCGCGCTGGGAGCCGTCGCGCGGGATACGTTCCCCGAGCCGGGGGCGCCGGCCGTGGTCGACGCGCTCGTCTGCGCGCTGCTCGCCATGCTGCCCTTCGGGCAGTACCTGCTCGCGGCGCGGCTCGACGTGGCGCTGCTCCTGGTCGCTGCGGCCGCCGTGGCGTCGTCGTCAGCGTTCGTGGCGAGCGGGTCGGGATGGTGGGGCGTACGCGCCGCGCTGCAGGTCCTCTGGCAGCACGTCCCGGCGGCGGCGGCGGTCGCGAGCGTCGTCGTGACCACCGGGTCGCTGCGGGTGCAGGAGATCGCGCGCGCGCAAGGAGGATGGCCGTGGGACTGGCTCGCGTTCCGGAGCCCGGCGGCGCTCGTTGCGCTCGCCCTCTTGCTCGCGTGCTCGCCCGCCGCCGCCGAGGGCCCGGACGACGCGGACGCTCCGCCCGGGTCGCTGCGCTCCCTGCTCGAAGGCCCGGCGGCGACCGCGCCGCGCGGACCCTGGCTGTCGGCCGCGTTCCGCGCTCACGCCCTGCTCGTTGCGGGGCTCGCCAGCGTCCTTTTCCTCGGCGGGTGGGCGCTCCCCGGCTGGGGGGCGGCCGAGCAGGACGCGCGACCGGCGCTCGAGCTTGCCGGCGCCTTCCTCCTCCTCGCCAAGACGTGGGGTCTCGCGGTCCTGGGTGCGTGGGTGCGCTGGGCGTGTCCCCCGGCGCGACTCGCGGAGCGCACGCGGGCGACCGCGCTTTGGCTGTCGCCGCTCGCGGTCGCCGCCTTCGCCGCGACGGCGCTCTGGACCTGGTGGGGGCCCGCCCGTACCGTGCAGCTGCTCGTGAGCCATGGGCTCGTAGCGGCGGTCGCGCTCGCGGTCGTCGCGGTGGCCGCCCGGCTTCGTCACGGGCTTGCCGCCTCCGGCTCGGACGGGCGACTCAGCCCCTTTTTGTAAACGTCTCCTCTCGTCGCCGTTGCGGAACAGGTAGGCTGGAGGTCGCGACGAACCATGCCCGACTACGCCGGCTCGCTGCAGCGCCTGGTGCTCTCGCGGACGCTGTGGCTCATTGTGGTGTGGCCGGCGGCCGGTGCCATGTGGCAGCTGCTGGTCGAGCGCCGACGCCCGGCGTACGCCGCGCGGCGGACCGCCGTCATCTCGCTCGCGCTCGCGCTGACGGCGACGATCGCCCACGTCGTCCTCCTCGCGCGCCTGAGCCCGGGCCGGCGGGCGCTCTTCCAGGCGCTCGGGTCAAACAGCCGGATCGGGCAGCTCGACGTCTCGGTCGCGCTCTGGTTCGACTCGCTCGCCGCGTCGGCGTCGGTCCTCGCGTGCGTGCTCGCCCTCGGCGCCGCGCTGCTCGTCCCGCAGCGGCTCGCCGGCGTGCGCGGGTGGCGTGTGTGGGCGTGGATCCACCTCACGCTCGGGGCATCCCTCGTCGCGTTCCTGGCCGACGGCTTCGTGACGACGGCGATCGGGTGGTCGCTCGCCGCGGTGTGCGCCGCGTGGCTCGCGGCGTGGACCGATCCGCGGGCCGCGCGCATCGCGGCGACGCGCGGGGCGGTGGCGGTTGCCGCCCTCGTCGTCGGCGCCGTCGCCATCTTCTGGGGGCTGGGCGGGACGTGGGACGGCGACGAGTTCGCCCCCGACGTGCAGCCGGCGTTCGTGGCCGCGCGCATGGGAAGCGACCCGGCGCCGCGGGGCGTTCCTGCCCGGCCGCCGGGCAGCGACGAAGCCGCGGAACGCGCGCCGGGCGGGACGCTGACGATGACCGGGTCGCCCGGGGCGCAGGTGTTCGTCGACGAAGCCCGCAAGGAGTCTTTGCGCGCACCGTTCGTGGGCGTGCCGGTGCAGGGGGGCAGCCACTCGTTCCGGATCCGGCGGGGAGCGGCGACCGAGGAGTCCGTCGTGCCGCGCGTGACGTTCGAAGGGGGCGACGAGATCGCGCTCGTGCCGCTGGGGCCGACGCTGGCGTTCCGGTCGATCGCCGACCAGCTTTCGCTGCGGGACCGCCGGGGCGACGCCTTCGTCAGGCGCGCCTTCGAAGCGCGCGTGCTTCCGGGGGGGATGCCGCTCGTCGCCGCGGCGTTCCTCGCCTGGCTCGTCGCCGCGGTCGCCATGAGCGCGCCGCCTCCGCCGGCGGGATCGCCGCGCGTCCTCACGGCGGTCGTGTGCGGCGCGGGACCCGCCCTGCTCGGTCCCTACTTCCTCGTCCGCGTCGCGAACCTGACGCCGCTCGCGCCGCACGCGACGACCGCCCTCTTCGCCGTCGGCGCGGTTGCGCTGCTGGCGGCGGCGCGTGTCGCGGCGCGGGTGCCCGGCGTCGGGCCTCAATTCCTCGCGGTTCTCGCGGCGGCCCCCGTCGCGGTCCCGTGCGCCGCGCTGGGCATCGGCGGCACCGGAGCGTACCTCGAGGCGATGATGGCGTCCGGCCTGGCGGCGGCCGGACTTCACCTGCTCGCGTCGCGGCGAGCGGCGTGGGGCGGAGGCGATGGCACGTCTCCGGCTAAGCCCAAGCGCGGTCGACACGGGGTCCACGAGCGTCGCCGAGAGGGCCCGCCGGGCGAGCTCCTGTTCGTCGTGGTCCCGGAGCGCCTCGGGCTCTGGTTCGCGAGCATGGAGCGCTGGGTGGTCGAAGCCGTCGCCGGCGCGCTGGCGGGGCTTGCGCGCGCGGGCGCGTGGACGGTGGCGACGGCGGACGCGCACGGCCTCTCGAAGCCGGCGGACGCGGTCGCCGTCCGGATGACCCGCGCCGCGCACCGGCTCGCCCCGATCGTCGGCGGCTCCATGGCCAGGATCGTGTGGACGCTGCTCGGCGTGGCCGGGTTCGCGGCGCTCGTGCATGCGCTGTGGCCGGTGGGATGAGCGCGCGATGCGACCTTTCCCCCCCCGCTGGCTCGTCCTGCTCGCGTCCGTCGTCGGGATATGGCTGGCGCTCGCCGGCGCGAGCGCCGCGGCGTCGCCGCGCCCGTCGGGGCGCATCGTCCTGACGCTGCCGGGGGGCAAGCGCGGTCCGCTCGTCCTCACGCCAGGGCAGGGCGGCTGGGTCGGGACGATGTCGGTCCTGAACGTCGGTGCCGAGGCCCTCATCGTGTCGCGCATCGCCATCCGCGGCGACGAAGACGACGTGCGCTCGCCCTCGAGGCTGTCGGCGCGCTTCGTCGACGGCGCGGCGACCACGGCGACGCTCGCCCCGGGCAGCTCGAAGGACATCGCCGTCACGTGGATGCCGGATCGCGACCCGCGCGTGCGCCAGGCCTTCGGTCACGTGGTGGTCACGTCGACCGACGAAGAGACCGGCGAGGTCGCGATGGGCTTCCGCGCGCAGATCCCGACGGCGCTCGGGTGGGCCGGCGAACACGCGCTGTCGCTGCTCGTCGGGCTGCCGCTGCTCGTCGTGCTCGTCGTGGGCGTCGCGCGCGCGGCCGGCCAGCGCGACCAGGCGCTGGCGCGAAGGACCGCGATCGGGCTGTCGGTCGCGCAACTCCTTCTCGCGATCTGGGCGTACCAGCACTTCGTGCCGGACGTGGGGCGTCTCGACGGCAACGACGGCTTCCAGCTGATCGAGCGATCGGTGTGGGTGCGGTCGATCGGCGCGGAGCTCTACCTGGGCGTCGACGGGATCAGCATCGCGCTCGTGCTCTTGACGACGCTGGTCTCGCTCGTCGCCGTCGTCGCGCCGCAGCCGCCGAGCGTCCGGAGGGACGGGTACTTTTGCGCGCTGGCGCTGCTCAACTCCGGAACCCTCGCCGCGCTCGTCGCGCTCGACATGGTGGTCCTCTTCGTGGCGTGGCAGCTCGTCCTGGTCGCGATGGTGATGCTCGTGGGCGGCTGGGGAGGGGCGCGCGGCGAGCACGCGGCGGCGAAGCTGGCCGTGTACGGCGCGATCGGCACGGGCGCGATGCTCGCCGTGTTCGTGGCGCTCTCGCGCGCGTCGGGGCGGACGCTGCTCGTGGACGGCTCGGCCATCGCGCACACGATGTCGATCCCCGAGCTCGCGCGCACGTCTTTCGCCAACAAGCCGCCGATCCTCGACGTGCCGTTCGTGGACGCTGCGTGGGCGCTCCTCTTCGTCGCGGCCGCCACGGCGGCGCCCCTCGTGCCGCTGCACGGCTGGCTTCCCGATGCCCTGGAGGAGGCTCCCGGCGGCGCGGCCATCCTCGCCGCGGGGGCGGTCGTCGTACTCGGACCGTATCTGCTCGTACGCGCGGGCCTCGGCGCGATGCCCGAGGGCGCACGATGGGCGGGCCCGTCGCTGGCGGCGCTGGGGGTCCTCAGCGTCGCCTACGGCTCGTTCTGCGCCATGGCGCAGCGCGATCTGCGGCGGTTCGTCGCGTACTCGACTGTGGCGAGCGCCGGCGCGTGGCTCTTCGGCGTCGCGGGGTTCACGCCGCAGGGGGCGGCGGGCGCCGTGGCGGGGCTCTTCGCGCACGGTCTGGCGGCGGCGATGCTCCTCTCTGTGGCGGTCGCGCTGGAGCCGCGCGGTCGCGTGGGGGAATTCGCGCGCCTGGCGGGCATGGCCGAACGTGTGCCGCTGTTCGGCCTCCTGCTCGCCGTCGCGCTCGCGCTGTCGCTCGGTGTCCCCGGGCTCGCCGGCTTCTGGGGCCTGCTGCTCGTGCTCGCCGGCGGGTTCTCGCGGCACCCGGTGCTCGCCGTTCTCCTCGCCGCCTCGCTCGTCGCATCCGCCGCCGCGCACGTCCGCGTCGCACGCCTGGTCTTGCTTCGCGTCCCGGATTCGCGCTCGCCGCGCACCGGCGAAGGCCGTTCGACCGCGTCGCCCGCGGCCCTCTACCGCCCCGGACCGCGGGAGCTTGCCCTGCTCGCCTCGCTCGCCGCGCTGGCGCTCCTCCTCGGGTTGTGGCCTGCGCCGCTCCTATCGCAGATCGCCGAGGGCGCTCGCGATGCCAGCGCGGCGGTGGATCCCGCTGGGGTCGATCCGGCGATGGCCCGGTAGGTGCGTGGCTTCGTTCCCGGGTGAACGTTTTCGCTAAAGAACGCAACGCCGCTGCCGTTCGCTAAGGGGAGAAGGGGGCAGCCCGCCTCGTGGGCGGCGCGGAAGGAGTCCGATGTACGGCGAGCGACGTCGTTCGGCGGCAGTATTCGTGTGCGCTTTGCTCGGGTTGACGCTCTCGTCGGCGACCGCGACGGCGTTCGAGTTGAAGCACACGACCGCGGGCCTGCCGGTGAAGTGGACGCAACCCAGCGTCTCGTATGTCGTCGATCCGACCGTGGCCGCCGCGGTCCCGGGCGGAGCGGACGCGGTCTCCGCGGCGCTCGGTGCGTGGAGCGGGCAGGGCGGAGCGCCGGCGCTATCGAGCACGGTCAGCTCGTCCGAGGGGAAGATCGCCGTGGACGGACAGAACACGGTGCTCTTCGCTCCGCACGGGTTCGATGCCGCCGGCGGCGCGCTGGCGGTGACCGTGCTGAGCTACGAAGAGGCGACCGGCGCGATCATCGACGCCGACATCGTCATCAACGGTAAGCACGCGTTCGCGGTCCTCGGTGCGAGCGCGCGCGCAGGGAAGAATGTCTCTCCGGTCTCCACCGACGGGTCGTCGTCCGGCGACGACGGCGCCGGCGAGGACGAGCCGCGTTTCGACTTCCAGCACGTGGTCGCGCACGAGACGGGCCACTCGCTCGGGCTGGCCGACGTGCACGACGAGGCGGGCCCGCTGATGTACGCCTACACGATGCCCGGAGACGCGAGCGTTCGAGCGCCTTCCTCCGACGACGTCGACGGCATCGAGCAGGACTACGGGGGCTCGACGCAGCGCTCCGGCGGATGCGGGCCCGCGAGCGTCGCCGGCGCCAGGACGCGCGCGTGGGATGCGTGGGCCGCGCTGGCGGCGCTCCTCGCCGTCGCGGCTGCGGCGCGGGCGCGGCCGCAGCGCCGGGCCGCACGCGCGCTCGTGAAGCCATCGACCGCGCTCCGGCGCAGCCGGAGAAGTGCCGTCCCGCTCTTCGTCGCGATCGTTGTCGTGGCCGGGCATTCGGCTTCCGCCCGGTCGGCTCCGGGGACGGTCCCGGTCGGAGCCGACGCGCTGGGCACGGTTCTCGCCGTACAGACCTGCGACCTGGGCGGCGTCTTCCAGACGACGCTCGACGTCGCACCGAGCGCATGCCGCAACGGGTCATGCCCGGAGGTCCTGCACGTGCGGGCATGGGGTGGCACGGTCGGAGGGATCACCCAGCAGGTCGGCGACTTGCCTGTGCCCCGCGTCGGGGACCGGGTAACGGTTGCGCTGTCCAACCGAGCGCGCTCCGCGCCCGCCACCGCGCAGGACGCCGTTCTGCTCTCACTTCAGCCTTAATCCCCTCACGGCTCGGACCGTACGTCACGATGAGGGCACACCGGATGGCGGCGAGCATGAAGCCGGAAGCGTTGAACGTCGTGCGCCCACGTACGATGCGGACCGGCGAGCTCCACGCGGCCCGCGACGACGTCGCCGGGCTCCTGGCTCATGACTTGAAGACGCCGCTCGCGGCGATCTCGATGAACCTCGACTTCGTCCTCGACGAGCTGGGCAAGAACGCGTCGTCGTCGATGCGCGGCGCGCTCGAGGACTGCCGCGCCGCCAACTCGCGCGCTATCCGGATCGTCACCGACATGGCCGACGCGTTCCGGCTGGCGTCGGGCGAGCGCCGCGTGTCGATGACCGAAGTCGACGTCTCGACGCTGCTCGGCAGCCTCGTACGCGCCGCGGCCCCCGAGGCGGCCTCGCGCGGCGTGCGCATGATCTGGTACGCCGACTCGGAGAGCGTGCGCGCCGACGCCGACTTGCTCTCGCGCGCCCTCGACCGCCTTCTCGAGCGCGCCCTGCGCCACGCGCGCACCGGAGGCAGCATCGAGATCAACCTCCGGGCCTCCACCGTGACGATCCGCGTGCGCCAGGGTCCCACCGACGAGAGCGAGCCGACCCCGCCCGAGGCGGCGATGCGCGCCCTCGGGACGTACTTCGCGGAAGCCGCGCTGCGAGCGCAGGGCGGCGCGGTGTGGACGGAGACGGACCCGGACGGCTCGCTGCTCTTCTGCGCGACGCTCGGCGGGTGAACGAGCTCAGTCCTTCAGCGCTTCGGCGCCGCCGATGATCTCCATCAGCTCCTTGGTGATCGCCGCCTGACGCGCGCGGTTGTACTCGAGCGTCAGCCTGGCGATCATTTCCTTCGCGTTGCGCGTCGCCGCGTCCATCGCCGTCATCTGCGCGCCGAAGAAGCTCGCCTGGCTCTCGAGGAGCGCGCGGTAGATGCTGATCTCGACGTACATCGGGACGAGGCGCTCGAGCAGGGCCGGCTGGTTCGGCTCGTAAATGAACTCGCTCGGAGCGACCTTCTCGTCGTGGGAGGCGCCGTTGCCCTCTGGCACCACGGGGAGGAGGCGCTCGAGCACCACCTTCTGCGTGATCGCGCTCTTGAACTCGTTGTAGACGATGTAGACGCTGTCGACGTCGCCCCTCTCGAAGCGCGGGACGAGCCATCGCGTCACCATGCGCGCCTTGTCGAGGTCGAGGCCGTCGTAGATGCGCGGGAAGTCCTGGACGATGTTCGCGTTGCGGCGCGTCAGGTACTCGCGGCCTTTCCGCCCGAGCGTCGCGAAGCGCACGTCGATCGAGGCGGCTTCCTTCTCCCGCCAGATCCGCTCCGCGTTCTTGTTGACGTTCGTGTTGAGCGCTCCGCAGAGCCCGCGGTCGGCCGAGAGCACGAGGACGAGCGCCCGGCTCTCCGGTCGTCGCGCGAGCAGCGGGTGCGGCGACTCGTTGCTGGAGTCCGCGGCGCCGCGCATCGTCCGCGCGACCGACTGGAGGACGTCGGACGTCTTCACGGCGTACGGGCGCAGCGCCACGATGCGCTGCTGCGCGCGCGTGAGGCGGGCGCCCGCGACCATCTTCATGGCGCGCGTGATCTTCTGCGTCGCTTTGGTGCTGGCGATGCGCTTTCGAATGGCTTTGAGCGACGGCATGGCGGCGTGGTTCCCGTCCTCAGCTCGGCTTGGAGGACGAGCCGAACGCGGTCCCGTACTCCTCGAGGGCCTTCTTGAGGAGCTTCTCCGTCTCGTCGTCGAGCGCCTTCTTCGTGCGCAGCGTCTCGAAGACGCCCGGGTACTTCTTCTCGATGAAGTCGCCCAGGCCCTTCTCGTACGCCGCGAGCTGCTTGATTTCCAGGCGGTCGACGTAGCCGCGCGTTCCCGCGTAGATGATGACGATCTGCTTCTCGACCGCCAGCGGCTCGTACTGGCCCTGCTTGAGGAGCTCGACGAGGCGCGCGCCGCGCTCGAGCTGGTCGCGCGTCACCTTGTCGAGGTCGCTCGCGAACTGCGCGAACGCGGCCATCTCGCGATACTGCGCGAGCTCGAGCTTGAGACGACCGGCGACCGACTTCATCGCCTTGATCTGCGCGCTGCCGCCGACGCGCGACACCGAGATGCCGACGTTGATGGCCGGGCGAACGCCGGAATAAAAGAGGTCGGTCTCGAGGAAGATCTGCCCGTCGGTGATCGAGATGACGTTCGTCGGGATGTAGGCCGAGACGTCGCCGGCCTGGGTCTCGATGACCGGCAGCGCCGTAAGCGACCCTCCCGACCGCGGGTTGCGGAGCATGTGGTACGCGCCGTCGCCCTTCGCCTTGAGCTCCGCCTCGGCGTGGTGCTTGCCGAGCTCGCCCTTGTGGATCTTGGCGTCGCCGCGCTTGTCCCAGTCGGTGACGTCCTTCTTCACGACAACGAACTCGTCCGCCATCTTCGCGGCGCGTTCGAGCAGGCGCGAGTGAATGTAGAAGACGTCGCCGGGATAAGCCTCGCGCCCCGGCGGGCGGCGGAGGAGCAGCGAGAGCTGGCGGTACGCGACCGCCTGCTTCGACAGGTCGTCGTAGACGCAGAGGGCGTGGCGGCCGCTGTCGCGGAAGTACTCGGCCATCGTGACGCCGGTGTACGGCGCGATGAACTGCAGCGGCGCCATCTCGCTCGCGCCGGCCATGACGACGGTCGTGTACTCCATCGCGCCGCGCTGAGTGAGCTTGTCGACGACGCTCGCGACGGTCGACTGCTTCTGGCCGATGGCGACGTAGAAGCAGTAAACGTTCTGCCCCTTCTGATTGATGATCGTGTCGATCGCGACCGCCGTCTTCCCGGTCTGCCGGTCGCCGATGATGAGCTCGCGCTGCCCGCGTCCGATCGGGACCATCGAGTCGATGGCCTTGAGGCCCGTCTGCAGCGGCTCCTTCACCGGCTGGCGCGCGAGGATTCCCGGGGCCTTGACCTCCACGCGGCGGCGATGCGGCGTGTCGATGGGACCCTTGCCGTCGACCGCCTGGCCGAGCGCGTTCACGACGCGCCCGACGAGAGCCTCGCCGACGGGCACGTCGAGGATGCGCCCGGTGCGCTTGACGACCGCGCCTTCCTTGACGTTCGTCACCTCGCCGAAGCACGCCGCGCCGACGTTGTCGGTCTCCAGGTTCAGGACGAGGCCCATCAGGTTGCCCGGCAGCTCGAGCAGCTCACCGGCCATCGCCCCTTCCAGACCGTAGATGCGGGCGATGCCGTCGCCCACGCTGAGCACTGTGCCGGTCTCGGTCGTGAGCGCGGCCTTCTCGTAGTTCTGAATCTGCTTCTTGATGATCGAGGAGATCTCTTCGGCCCGGAGCTGCATCGTCGGTTCCTTCGTTCGGAAGTCGCGTGAAGAGCGAGATTCACGCCGTTGGCATCAGGGAGTCTTTGAGCGACTGCAGCCGCGTGCGCAGGCTGCCGTCGAGGATGCGATCGCCGATGCGCGTCACGACGCCGGCGATGAGGTCCGGGTCGACGACGCGGTCGACCACGACGCGCTTGCCGGTCATCTTCTCGAGCTGCGACTGCAGGCGAGCGTAGTACGCGTCGGCGAGGACGACGGCCGTCGTGACCTCGGCGCGGACGATGCCCTTGCGCGCGTCGGCGAGCTCGCGGAGCGTGCGCGCGATGTACGGGAGCGTCTTCGTGCGGCGGCGGTCGATGAGGAGGAGCATCGCGTTGCGCGTCGTCGGGCTGGCCCCGATCTGCTCGGAGAGCTCGCGCATGACCGCGCGCTTGGCGGCGTGCGACACCAGGGGGTTCTCGATCGCGTTGCGGAGCTCGGGGCTGCTGTTCCAGGCGTTCGCGATGGTGCTCAGCTCCTCGACGAGCTTGTCGAGGTCCCCCTGCTCGACCCCCAGCTCGAGGAGGGCCTGCGCGTAACGACGCGCGACGATGGACACGCTCATGACGGCTCCCCTGCCTCGGGCCGCGGGACGCGGAGGCTGTCGGGGGGGCTTCTCTTGCCGCCGAGGTCCGCGAGGTAATCCTCGGCCAGGCGCTCCTGGTCCGCGTGGGACACGCGCTTGCGCAGGACCTCCTCGGCCGCCGTGACGGCTACCTCGACCGTGTCTCGCAGCAGGTCCTGCCGGATCTGCTTCAGCTCTTGCGCCACGAGGAACTCCGCGTCCTTGCGCATGCGCTCGGCCTTGGCCTCCGCGTCCGCGACGATGCGGTCGCGTTCGGCCTCGCCGGCGCGCACCAGACCCTCGCGCGCGGTGCGGACCTCGTCCTCGAGCTTCTCGAGCTTCGCCTGGTACACCTTCGCGCGGGCTTCGGCCTCCGCCTTCATGCGCGCGGCCTCTTCGATCTCCTTCGCGATGCCGTCGCGGCGGGCCTGCAGCGCCGCGGCGATCGGCTTCTTGCCGAGGACGTAATAACCCACGGCGAGGATGGCGAAGTTGATCACCATGGCGAGGTACGGCGGCGTGTCGGTGCCGAACTCCGTCCAGTTGAGCGGCTTCGGACCCTCGCTCTCCTCGCGCTCGGCTCCGCCGAGCTTTCGACCACGCTCCGGCGGAGCCGCAGACGTGCCGTCGGCGTGCGCGGCCCCTTCCTGCGCGTGCTGGGCGTGCGCAGCGGGCGGCGACGGCGGACGCGTCGTGCGCAGACCAGGCCGCGTCCCCTCCTGTGCCCAGGCCCAGAGCGACCACGCCGTGACCAGCGTCATCGCCAGCAGCACCAGTCGGCGCTTCACGGCTGCACCTCCCGCCCGAGCACACGGCTCGCGACCTCGCGCGCGATCGCCGTCGCGTCCGCCTTGAGGGCTGCGCGCGCGCGCTGGGCTTCGGCCTGCGCGGCGCGCTTGCCGTCGTCGAGGACCTTTCCGGCAGTTGCGCGCACGCCGGCGAGGATCTCCTGCTCGCGCCGGAGCGCCTCGCCGCGGATCTTCTCCCGCTCGGCCGCGGCGGCGGCGCGGGCCTTCGCCATCTCTCCCTCGTACTTCGCGAGGGCGGTCGCCGATTTTTCGTCGATCCGGCGGGCCTGCACCTTGGCTCCGTCGATGCGCTTCTCGCGCTCCTCGAAGAGCTTGAGCATGGGGTCGAAGAGGACAGGCTTGAGGATGAGCGTCAGGCCCACGAAAAGCACCAACTGAACGACGAACGTCAGGTCGACGTCGACGTTGATGGCCTGCGGAGCAGTGGCGACGCCGAGGGTGGCGAGGAGCATGCGTTCCGATGGATAGGGGAGGGAAGTCGCCGGGGCCAGTAGCACTCTACCGCCCACGTGTCCATCGGCGTCCCTTGCCTACCTGCGCGAGACCGCCGAAATGGCTCGGTTCTTACGTAGCCAGCAATCGCGGCGCGATAGCGGGCGGCAGCCCCCCACGAGACCGTCTCCGTGGCCTCTCCGTCACTCGTCGTGCCGGAGGCACGACGATCGGCGGAGGCTAGAGCCGGTTCCAGCTGGGGGAACGCCGCGATCATTTGTAAAACCGGCTCTAGCGCCGGGCCGGGCCGCGGCGCGGTCCCCCGCGTCCCGGAGCGCGGGCCGTGACGGGTTCGGGGTCCCCGCTGCTCGCGGTCGAGCGACGGATCCTCGCGAAGGGCAGGGTGGGCTCGCCGTCCGTCCAGCCTGGCACCGAGCCACGAAGGGTCGTCTCGTCCATGTCCGCGATGAGCGCCGAGCCGACGGGCGCCCATGTCGCGGGGTCGCGGCCTCGTTCCCCGGACTGCCGGAGCGGGGCCGTCATGCTCTCCTCCATCTCGTACGCATCGGGCTCGATCGTCTCGCGCTCGGCGAGGTTCTCGAAGCGTACGAGGGGGCCTGTCCGGACCACGGCGATCCGCCCGTCGGGGCCGATGTACGCAAAGAGCAGCGGCGCGCCGGCCCTCGGCATCGGGACCAATCCACCTGCGGTCCTGCGGTCGATCGACGCGACGTACTGCGCTCCGACGCACCGATCGGCGGCGTCCGCGCGCGTCCGCCCGCCGAGGGTGACCGAGTTTGGCGACCGTCGCGTGAGGACCACGCGCAGGCAGACCCCGTTCTCGTCGAGGAAGAACGTGCATGCGTCCGTATAGGCGGCGTAGGCGGCGGTCGTCATCGCTGGCAGGTGCGCGCCCTGTGGAGAGGGCACACGGGCGCCCTGACTCAAGCGTACAGCAAGCCGCGCGCCCGTCATGTCGGAAGCCCCTCGCCCGGGACTTTGCCGCAGCTTTCGGATCCGAGCTGGCCATTTGTCTGGGTCGCGCCAGATCCAGGTGTGGCCTTTACTTCGCCCGCCCGCGCGACTTCCTCTTCGGCGCGGGGCCGTACGGAGCCTGCGGAGCGCTCCGG
>CALKVG010000184.1 GCA_937998045.1 uncultured Myxococcales bacterium | reverse complement strand
GTGTTTCTCGGCATCCCTACGGGGGGGGCCCTTATCGTCGAGGGGGATGGATCCGTCGAGGTGGTGGGGGAGCCGCCGTTCCGTCTCGCATAAGGTACGGGCGAACGGCATGCGGGGACGCAGCACGGGCTCTTCTTCTCCGTTCGACCCCACGCGCTCGGCGAGCCTGGACCTGGGAAACGGGCACGTCGCCCGCCCGGGCCTCGTCCTTCTCTATGCGCGCAACTTCGCGCAGTTCCGTCCCGCGTACCCGCTGACCCCTCCGTTGGCCGTCATAGGCCGCGACACGACGGCGGACATCGTCGTTCCCGAGCAAGCAGTCAGCCGCCAGCACGCACGCCTAGCCTTCGGAGGCGCAGGCGAAGCTCCTTCGCGTGCTTCAGTCGCGCGAAGTCTTCCCACTCGGCGGCACGGCGCCCGAGCGCGTCGATCTGCGCGTCGTGTGCGCGACACATCGCGACCTCCGGCAGTACGTCGCAGAGGGCAAGTTCCGTGGCGACCTGTTCGCGCGCATCAGCGAACACAACGTCGTCTTACCGCCGCTTCGCGAACGGAAGGAGGACATCCACCAGCTGGCGCGCCTGTTCGGTGCTCGATACGCGCCGCAAGCTCGCCCGGAGCTGACTATGAGCTTCTCGTTCGTCGTCGCGCTTTTGCACCACGACTGGCCGTTCAACGTGCGCGAGCTCGAGAGCGGCATCAAGCGCGCCGTGGCGCTCGCCGACGGGGACGTCCTCGACGTCCTTCACCTGCCCGACGCGATCGCCTCGCGCACGCGGACCTACGGCGTTCGCGACGACGCGCCGGAGCCCGCCTCACCCGGCAAGGCCTTGATCGCCGACCCGTCGTGGCGACGCGCTGCGCCGACGCGGGGCATCCCGACCGAGCTCGAGCTGTGCGATCTGCTCGCGCGGCATCGCGGAAACCTCGCCGCCGTCGGCCGCGAGCTCGGCAAGGAACGCATGCAGATTCACCGATGGTTGAAGCGCTACGGCGTGAGCGTCGAAGATTACCGGCGGCGGTAGGTCATGGCGCGGCGACTTCGCCGTACGCAGCGATCTTGTATTTCCCGTCGTCACGCCTCACGACGAGGACGATCACGTCGTCGAAGAACTTCTCGCCGGCGACGCGGCCGACCTCGACCGGAACGCGGACGTAGGTCTCCCCGGGGCGCAGGTCCGGCGGGCGGGCGGGCGCGTCCGGCGACCCGAGGTCGTCGGACTCCCAGCGCTCGATGCGCTCGGGGCGCACGAGCTCGACCCCGGCCAACTTGCCGTAAGGATGCGCGCGCAGACGCTGGCGCCAGCCCTCGATGAGCGCGGCCCGGCCCCGTCCTCGCGCCTCGAAGGGGCCCGCGTCGGCGGTGAGCAACGACGACAGCGCGTCGAGCGACTCGCGCTGCCAAGCATCCACGACCGAGGCCACGAGATCTCGCACGGCATCGCCCGCGACGGGCTCGCGCAGCATCACGACCCCGCGCGCGTCGGCCCGGGAAACCGCGGTCGGCATGGCCGCCGGCGGCTCGACGACGACCGCGTCCGGTTTCCGGGTGGGCCTGTCTTCCGTACGCGCCAGCGTCGGCGCCTCCACCGTAGCGCCCACCTGCTTCGATCCGCAGGAAGCGAGCCCCAGAAGGATCGCCGCGCTAGCCGTCGGCGCCCAGCGCACGGACGAGAACGCGCCGCGGCCCGAGGGGGGCTCAGACAGCTTCGATTCGCGGATCTTCGTCACGCGACATCGTGACCATCGCACACTCGGGCACCGCCTTCCAGCGGCCGTTCGGAGGCGTGTCGTCGAAGTCGCTCGCGGCCACGGCGAAATGCATGCGACTGAGCTCCGGAATCTTGCGCCGAAGCTGCGGGTCGTCCCCGATGACGAGGTCGGCGTCGCCCTTGCCGCTGAGCACCCGCAAGCGCATCGCCGCGTCGCTCCGATGCAAAGCGATCAGCTGATCGCCGTTCGAGACCATCAGGTTGAGCTTCGCGGCGTCGACACCCACCTCCGCGGTCATGCCATCGACGACCGCGAGGCTGGAGCGAAGCGCCTCGCGAATGAGCGAACCTTCTACCAGTCCGTCGTTCAGTCGCCCTGCGTCGTGCAAAAACGAAAGGAAGACGTGAAAAACGACTTCAGCGTCGGTATCTCCCCGGATACCGCTCCGCAAGAACTCCGGCACGCTCGCGACAAGGCGATCGTGCACCTGTTCGAACTCCGACACCGTGCCCGCCTGGGCGAAGAGCCACTGGCGGTACCGGAACGGATGGGTGTTCTCCGTACGCAAGGCGCCGACGGTCGCCTGCCTCACGTGGCCGACAACGAGGTCGGCGCGGACATCTGCAGCGAGCCTGGCCACGTCGATCTCCGGGCGTTCGTCGATAGGGCGACGCCGCATGAGCACCTCCCCGCCCTGGTAGAAGCCGAGGCCCCAGCCGAGCGGCGTGCCCTTCGAGCGCGCACGAAGAGCCTCCGCCTCGAAGGCGAGGACGCGCGCCGCGAGATCGGGACGGTTACCGATGATTCCGAACAGACGTGCCATCGATGTTTCACCCCAGGCGGTAGCAACGCCGCTTTATTTAGAGTTACGGCCGAAGATGCAGATGCGGCGACAGTCGCGCGAAGAAAGGTGCGACACGCGAATGCGGGTCACGTGCAGGATGACGACGTGCGCGGAACACCGCGCGAGGCTCAGGGAGCGCTCCCCGAGCGAGGCCCCCACTCGCGCTGCACTCTCCGTACCATTAGGAGTAAGGCCTGCAATGCGCCGATCAAGCCCCGAGCTCTCCGTCAGATGGCTGACGACGTCTAGCTTCCGACGCGTCAGAAACGCGCCGGACCGGAGCGAGGATCGCCAGAGTGCGTCGGCGCAGCCGCCGCTCGAGAGCGGCCTGCAATGCCTGCACGCACCAGGGCGCGACGGCCGCGAGAACGAGGGCAACGAGCCAGAGCGGTAACGTGAAGGAAGCGCGCACTTGTCTCTCCTCTTTTGTGCCACACCTTGCCTACGAACGCCCGGCGGGCGCGCCGAGCCGAAGCGCATTGCCGGCGCGAGCCGCGCCGAAAGCGGTGCGGTCCCAAGCGCTTGGCAGCGCATGAGCGCGTCGTTCGATCCGGGAGGACGCTCGCGCCGATTGTCCGTTCGTGCCGGGCCGCGGGCCCCATGGATGAGCTAAGGCCCGTCCGGTCAGCTCGCCTCACCTCGCGCAACGACGAAGCGACGGCATTGTCAGACCATCCCGATTCACCGACTCTTGACCGCCGGATCGGGCGGTACGACGAAGGGCACGACGTGCTCGCGCGCCTCGAAGCTTGCGCGGTACTGCGAAGCTGCGTGCTGCGTCGTGAACGGGCCGATTCGCACCCGGTACCACGTACCGCGACCCGCAACGTGGGCCTGGGCCACGTAAGCCTTGTGCCCGCGCGCCCGCAGCTGATCGACGAACGCCTGCGCCTCACCTTCCGTATGGAAGCTGCTCACCTGCAGCTGATACCCGCCCTCGTGACCGGCCGGCGCCTCGGCCGGGGCCGCAGTGTCGAGTTGCGCCGCATCGGTCGCCGCCTTGGTGAGCGCGTCGCGTGGACGCGTCACAATCGGTGTCGCCTCGAGGACCGCCTGCGCCGGGAGCGGCACCACCGGCAGGCGGTCGGTCGGCGGCGGCGGCTGCGTGGGCGGCGTCGCCGGCCCCGCCTGAGAGGCGGCAGGATTCGTCCGAACGGCGGCGAGCGCGGTGGGCGGGTGGTCGTCGTCACTGAGCATCTGCGGGAAGGTCACGTCGCGCGGCGAGAGCTCCGTGGCGGCCCGCACCGCAGCTGCGGTCGACGGGGCCGCGCCCGACGGCGCCGATTGCGCACGCAGCTGCGCCGAGACCAGTTCCCCGAGAGGGTCGGTCTTGGCGGTCTGGGGCTGGCTCGTCCGACCGCCGAGCGCGAGCGTCGCGAACGCTACGACCGCGCCCCCGAGCCCAACGAGCGCCAGCGTGACCCCTCGCGGCATCCTCGGCTCGTCGTCGGCCTCCTGGAGGCGCTCGAGGTTTCGGATCGATCCGGGTTCGTGCATGGCAGTCGTCGTCGTCACATCGTTATGCTGTACGCGCGCGCCGATGCACGGCCAACTTTATGTAGGTGTTTCTGCTCACAGGTCCTCCCCTTCGGCTTCCATCGGCCCCTGCTCCCCGAGCTCGGCTTGATCCATTCGCTCGGGCGCGCTCACGCCGATAAGGCTCAACGCGTTCGAATAGACGATTCGGAGCGCCTCGATCCACGCGAGCCGCGCGCGCGTCTTGGCGAAGTCCCACCGCTTCTCCCAGCCGGGCTCCGCGCGGAGCGGCGCCGGCGGAAGGATCGGACCTTTCTCGCCCTTCAGGCGCGTGAAGTAACTCTGGAAGTCTCGCGCGAGCTCCTGCACGTAGAACACGATGCGATGGGGCTCACGCTGACGCGCTGCCTCGCTCAGGACATCCGGGAAGTCGCCCAGCCGGTGCGCCATCGCCAGCTCGTCCGGATGAGCGAGCTTCGCCCAGTCGTCCGGCTTCAGCCCGTCCGGATGCACGCGCGACTCGATGCCCACCGTCACGCCGCCCTTGGTGATGAAGACGAGCTGGTAAAGGAGGGCTTCGAACCGCTCCTCCGGGAGGCCAAGCGCGACCAGCGAGTTTCGCACGCGGGCAACGTACCCGTGATGGTCGGCCCCGAGGACGATCATCAGGCGGTCGTAACCGCGCGCGACCTTGTCGGCGAAGTAGGCCACGTCCGACGCGAAGTACGCCCACGTGCCATCGCTTTTCTGAACGACGCGGTCCTTGTCCTCGATCGCGCCCTCGGGTGCCTTGAAAAAGAGCGCGCCGTCCTTGCGCTCGAGGCAGCCACGCGCCTGCAGCTCCGCCATCACAGCCTCGACGGCGCCCCAGCGATGCAGCGACTCCTCGCTGAACCAGACGTCGAAGTTCACACGCAGCGCCGCGAGGCTGGGGCGAATGCCCGGGAGCGTCGCCGACCCAGGGA
Source organism: uncultured Myxococcales bacterium (assembly GCA_937998045.1). Classification (GTDB taxonomy): domain Bacteria; phylum Myxococcota_A; class Polyangia; order Polyangiales; family Polyangiaceae; genus Palsa-1150. The sequence continues at coordinate 11,175 of CALKVG010000184.1, read as the reverse complement.
TTCCGCGCAGCATCCACGTCACGCACTCCCGTCCCAGCGCCTCGACGTCGCCCGTCAGGCGCTCCGGCCGCCTCTTCTCGAACCACTTCGCTAACTCGCCGACGTAGGCTCCCTTGTACCCATCCTCGGGCGGCTCGCGGCCCGCAGCCGCGGCGCGCACGCTCTCCGCGAACATGCGCACCTGGTTGCCGCGGTCGTTGATGTAGTACTCGCGCGTGACGCGCGCGCCGGCCGCCTCGAGCAAGCGGCCGACCGTGTCCCCGTAGACGGCGTTTCGCCCGCTCGCTACCGTCACCGGCCCGGTCGGATTGGCGCTCACGAACTCGAGGTTCACGCGCTCGCCCGTCGCCGCCGGGGCGCGGCCCCATGCTACGCCGCCGCGCAGGATCTCCATCAGCTCGGCGTGGAACGCGCTCGCGTGCAGCCGCAGGTTTACGAACCCCGGCCCGGCGATCTCTGCGGACCGAATGACGTCACTGCCGACGAGGGCTCGCACGAGAGCCTCGGCGATGGCGCGGGGCGGCTGGCCCACGCGCTTGGTGAGCGCCATCGCTACGTTCGTCGCCAGGTCGCCGTGATCGGCGCGTTTCGGGCGCTCGACCGCCCATGCGGCGCCCTCCAGCGCGCGCGCGCCCTGCTCGCCCAGCTCGCCGGCGCGAGCGAGCCCCTCCAGCGCGGACGCGATGGAGGATCGGGCGCGCTCGGCGAGACTCATGAGCCGCACGTACTATTCACCAAATCGCGCGCACCAGCGCCCTTTTTCAGGGCCGCGCGAGTCGATCCAGGTGAACCGCCTTCCAGCGCGTCTCCTCGAGCTCGCGGTCGGGCACGCTGTCGGCCACGATGCCGCCGCCGGCGAAGTACCAGGCGAGCCGCTCGGACTCGGCGGCGTGGGGGTCGGCCTTCTGCAACTGGATGGTGCGGATCGCCATCGCCAGCTCCAGCCCACCGTCGCGACCCACGTAGCCGACCGCGCCGGTATACGCACCCCGCCTCCACGGCTCGAGGCGCGCGATGACCTCCATCGCGCGCACCTTCGGAGCGCCCGTGATGCTCCCGCACGGCAGCATCGCCCGCGCCACGTCCGCGAGCGTGGCGTGCGGCAGGCGGCGCGCGACGACCTCGGCCACGCGGCTCCATACCGTCGTCCCCGGCATGACGCGCGGCTCGCCGAGGACGCGCACGCTCCCGGGCACCGCCACACGCCCGAGATCGTTCCGGTGCACGTCGACCGCCATCGTGAGCTCCGCGCGCTCCTTCGGGTCCGACGCGAGCGCGGCGGCCTGCCGTGCGTCGTCCGATGCGTCGCACCCGCGCGGGCGAGTTCCCTTGATGGGACCCGTACGTAGCTCGTCACCTCTCATGGAGAGCGCGAGCTCGGGGCTCGCGGCGCACACCGCGCGATCGCCGTTTGTCATCAGGAACCCCCACGGCGCCGGCGCCTCTGCGAGGAGCCGCTCGAACATCGCGAGCGCATCGCCGCGAAACCGAAACGGAATCCGCCTCGCGAGGTTCACTTCGTAGAGGTCCCCTGCGGCGATCAGCCGAAGCGCCTCGCGCACGCGCGCGCGGTGCGCGTCGTCGGGCTCCTCCGCGGGCAGCGGCCGGAGCGCCCACTCGCCGGCCGCCGCCGGGGCGCGGTGCAGCGAGCGCGCGAGGCTCGCCGCGCTTGCGGCGTCGTCTGCCTCGACGGTCACCTCTCCTGTCTCGTGGTCTACGCGCACGGCCGCCGCGTATCTGTGCCAGAAGGGACGGTCGAACGGGCTGCCTGGGCGCTCGTCGGGTGTCCGCGACCAGCCGGGGCGTTCGATCCCGCGCAGCGCCTCGTACGGCACGACGCCGACCCAGCGAGGCGCCGCTATCGCCCCTCCGTAGCCCGGCGCGGGGTGGACCGGTGCCGGCGGAACGAGGTCGTCGCTCACCTCCACCGGATCGCACGCGACGAAGCTGTAGCGCGCGTCGCGGGGCCGCAGCGCCCCCTGCGGGCGGCTCGCGAGGACCGCCAGGCCAGCACGCGCAGCCGGACCGCCCAGAGCGCGCGCAATCGCGATCGGGTCCGGCTGAAACCTCTGGATGCGGAGACGGACCACGCGAGACCCCTCGGCTGACGCGCCTCGCCGAGGCTCGGGACCCCAGCGACCAGGACAGCCTCCTAGCACGCACGGCAGACGGCGCTTCTCGCCTCGTGGTAAATGCGCCGACGTGCGTGCCTTCTCCATCCTCCTTCCGCCGCTCCTCGTGGCGGCCTGTACCAACACGCCTCAGGGCACCCTCCAGCTGAACACGGGCGGAGAGACCGACACGTTTACGCGCGCCCCGGCGCCCACGACCTTGCGCGTCGACGCGGTCGACTCCTCGGGCCATGTGACGACGCTCGCCTCCGCGCACCTGCCCACGAGCACAGTCGATCTCGGCACGCAGGATGAGAATGCCTCGGCGATTCTCGAGGTCTCCGGCCTGGACGACACCGGCAAGCGCCTCGTATACGGCGCGACGGTCCCGGTCCAGTACGGAGCTCTCGAGAGCATCAACCTTCCGGTCTTCGTGCAACGCACTGGCGAGCTCGCGCGCATGCCGAGCCCCCTCTCCGACTCCCGCCCCGCGCCGGCCCTCGCGCAGGTCCAGGGGCAGTACCTCTTCGTCGGCGGCGGGAGCGACTCCGCCATCGCTTTGAGCACCCAGCTCTACGACTGCGAAGCCCTCTCTCCGCTCGCCTCTCCACCCACCGTCACGCGCGCGCCCGAGTCGGTCGCGTTCGTCGGAACGGTCGCGCTCCTCATCGACTCGCAGGGCGGCACGTACTTCGACTTCTCCGCCAACGCCTATCAGGACGTGACGCCGCCCACGGGCGCTACCTTCGCGGACGTCGCCGGCGGTCAGACGATCGTCTCCGACACCGGGACGGAGTACATCGTCGGCGCCACGCGAACGACGGGCGCGCCGACCGCCGCTGTGCTGGTCATCAACCCGAGCGACACGAGCGTCTCGGCGGACGTCACCGGCAAGCTGTCCTGGGCCACGCTCAGCGCTCCCCGGCTCGGCGCGGGAGCCACGTGGGTCACCGGGAGGGGCCTCGTCGTGACCGGCGGGAGCGCCATGGCGCAGGGCGTCGAGATCCTGGGGCCGCTGCCTGCGACCAAGGGATCTCCCCTCGCCTACGGCGCCGACCCCTCCGTGGGCGCGGGTGCGACCGGATTCCCCCCTAGCGATGATGCGCAGCACGTGCTCGTCGCCGGCGGCCTCGGTCCGACGGGACGGGACGCCGGCGTGCGCCTGATTGACCTCGCGTGCACCGCGATGTGCACCCCCACCGTGTGGTCATCGCTGCCGGTGGCGATCGGGAATGCGCAGGCGTTCGCCTGGAACCCAACGGAGGGTCTCGTCCTCGGGAGCGAAGGCCCCGGAGGGACGGGAACGACGCACGTATTCCACCTCACATCCACCGCCGCGACCGAAGTCCCCACGAAGGTCCCGCACACGAACGCGCGCGCCGCGGTGAGCCCCTTGGGCAGCATCGTTGTGGTTGGAGGGGCGAGCGAGATCGAGTCGTTTTACCCGCAATGACCCAGGGAGTTCGTGTGCTGCGCTACGATGATCGATCGTGGCGGATCGAAGACACTTGCAGACGCAGTACTCGGTCAAGGCGACGGATCTCGCCGAGAGCTTCCGTTCCACCGTCGGTCGGCTGCGCATCGGACCGTACGAATACACGCCCGACCTGACGGCTCCCGACGGACCGTCGACCGGGGGCGGGGCGCAGGCGCTCCAGCACGTGCGCCTCATCCCGCCGCAGCCGAACATGCCCACCATCGTCGTCGGCCACGTCAACCAGCGCGACGGCGCGGCCGAGCTCCGGACGTTTCATCACGTGGAAGCCATCTGCCGCGAGCGCTTCAACCAGGGCGCGCCGTTCGAGGCCGGGCACTACGCGCAGCTGCTCGAGTCGGTGCAGGGATTCCTCTCGGCGTGCGGCCTCCGCGTCGTCCTTTCCGAACCGCCTGCCCAGCTCGGGCGGCGCCTCCTAGAGTCGCTGGCGCCGCCGAAGACCGGCGGAGCGCTCGTGGCGTGGGTCGCCGGCAGCGTCGTCCTCGTCGGGATGCTCCTCGCCGCGATGGTCTGGTTTTTCAGGAAGTGACGACCGCTCCCTGCATCGGCGCCGCGGCGCGCGCTCCGGGCCAAACGACGCACCCCGCGAGCGCGCCCTGTCCCACGACGGCCGCGCCCGCGCCGACGATGCATGCGTCCAGCGTGACCGCCTCCGCGACGTGGGCGCCTGGGCCCACCCAGCTCGCGAGCCCGCGCTGCTCGAGCCACGCGCGGTTCGCTGCGAGGTAGGCCGCGACCGTCCCGATGTCGTGCCAGCGGCCGGCGTACGGCATCGCGCGCAGCGTCTCGCCGCGCGCGAGCGCCGGGAGCAGCACATCCTCGACCAGCCCGCCGCGCTCGGGCAGGCGGGCGCGCAGCGCCGCCCCGAGCACGTGGACACCCAGGAACTCTCCTCCGCTCGCCTCTTCGGCGAAGCGCTCGCGACGCAGGCGCACGATGCGCCCCTCGGCGTCGAGCCCCACGCTTCCCGCGCCGGGCGCCATCGGCTGGACCACGAGGGTCGCCTCCGCCCGCTCGCGCGCGTGGTGCTCGACGAGCGCCCGCGGATCGACCGTCGCGAGGATGTCGGCGTTCCAAACGAGGACGTCGCCCTCGCCGAGCAGCGCGCGCGCCCGAGCCAGCCCGCCCGCCGTACCGAGGAGCTCGCGCTCCTCGGAGACGGTGACGCCGCCCCTCGCCTGGGCGAGCGCGAGGACGAACGCGCGGATGTCCTCGGCGCGGTGGTGCGCGTTGACGACGACGCGGGTAACCCCGGCCGCGCGCAGGCGCTCGATCGCGTGGGCGAGCGCTGGTCGGTCGCCGACGGGCACGAGCGGCTTCGCGCGCACATCGGTGAGCGGCCGCAGGCGCGTGCCCAGGCCAGCGGCGAGGATCATCGCGGGGGGGAACACGAGCGGGAGCGTAGCGGCAAAGTTGCGGGGCGCGCACCGCGCGTAGTACGAGCTTGCCATGGGCCCGGTCCCCCGCGTACACAGGCTCGCGCTCGGGGGGGCGCTGCAGGCGACGCTGGCCCTCGCGGGCTTGGGGCCCGCTTCCCTCGCAGGGTGCAGCTCGAGCGCCGTCGGCGTGGACGCCTGCAAGCAAGTGGAAGCGGCGCGCTGCCAGGCAGCCGACGCGTGCGGCGTCTCGCTGGAGCCGCCCTATTCGACCTCCGGCACCGACGTCGACGCGTGCATCCGGTACTACGACATCGCCTGCCTGCACGGCCTCGCCTCCGGGAGTGACCCCGGTGCCGCCGCGGTCAACGCGTGCGTCGCAGCCATCGGAGACCACCCGTGCGCCAAGGGCGGCCCGAACCTCGTCCTCTCGCCCGAGAGCGACCCGAAATGCGCGTGGCTCGTCCCGCCGGCTGCGCCGACACCCGCCGAAGCCGGCGCGACGAACAGCGAGGCCGGCGACGCGACGAGCGAGTAAGGACGCGCGAAAGCCCCGCGGGGCGTGCGCTAGTCGTCCGGCGGAGGCGGCGGGTCGGTCCCGGGGTCGTTCTCTTGTTCGACGGCCTCGACCGGGATGCGCACGCGCTCGGCGTGGACGCGGTGGTCGAGCTCGACGCGCCAAAAAGATGGGGCGTCGCCGCTTTTGCAGCCCAGCGTGAGCGAGGGCGCAGCGAGGAGCTCGAAATCGTAGCCCGCGGGGTGGCGCCGCTCGCTCACGTGGCGGTGCCCGTGCATGACGAGGGTGGCTCCGATCTCGGCGAGTACCTCGGCGAAGGCGCGGCCGTCATCGAGGCGCATGCCGATCTCTGTGGGGGCACGCTTGCCGACGCCGACGGGGAGCGGAACGACGTGGTGGTGGAAGAGGACGACCTTGTGGCGCGCGTCCTTCCACTCGCGCGACTTGCCGACCTCGCGGAGCCACGCGAGCTGATCCTGGCCGATGGCGCCGTTCTGCCGGAAGAAAGTTCGCTGCCGCCGCGCGCACGAGTCGAGACCCACGATGACCGCGTCGGCGTCCTCGACGACGCGCTTCCACGCGCCGCAGCTCTCGAGCTCGAGCCCGGCGCGGGCCGCGAAATCGCGCCAGCGCGCGCGCTTGCTGGCGTGGGTCGGCGTCGGACGTGCGCTGCTCGCGATCGGGAAGAGATAGAGGTCGTGATTGCCCGGGATGGCGAGCAGGTCGCCGCGCGCGTGCCAGCGCGAGAACGCGCCCTCGACGAGCTCCCAGCCATCGCCGTCGTCGGTGCAGTCGCCGGTGATGAGCACGGCATCGACGTCCTGCTCGGCGACCGCGCGCGCCGCCCGCAACAGGCGCAGGTTCGTGTTCGTGGGCGTCGCCTCGAGCATGAGGGCCAGCGCGCCCTCGCCGGGCTTCGACTCGACCAGCGTGCGCGCGCGGCGCGCCTCCAGTCGGCACGCCTTGGCCGCGGCGCGCTCGACGGGGTCGAGCAGACCGCCACCGTCCTTGGCGCGCGGCACCGGATGAGCGTAACCGTCGGGGTCGACGAGCTCGATCGCTGGCTTCTTCTTGCTCCGCTCGCGGAGGACGCGCCAGCTCGCCTCTTCCCAGCACGTCTCGAAGTGCGTGTCTGCCGTGTCCGCGATGCGCGCGCTACGCCGGATGAGCCTCGAGCGGTCGTGCAGCGTGTCGCCGAACGCCGAGACGTGCAGGTCGGAGACGTGGGCGAAGGTGAATGCCACTCGCGAGCGGGTCTAGCATCGCTGGTGTGCCGAGTCGCGGCACAGCGGGGCCAATAGTCGGAGAGACGGGGGCCGCTCCCGGCCGGTTACATCCCCCCGAGGATCTTGAACGTGTCGCCGTCGCGCACGAGGTCGAGCCGGTTGTCGGCGACCTTGTGGTGCCACTCGTCGTTCTTCACACCCGGGACCTTCCAGGCCGCCGCGTACGTGTAGTCGACGTAGATGTGGTTCGTGGGCGTCTCGGTGATGCGCCGGTAACGAATCTCGTAACGGATGCCGTTGGTCTTGAGGAACTCGCCCGTGAGAAAGTCGCGCGTTCGCTCGTAGTCGGCGTCGTCCTCGTTCTTCGTGTTGCCGCCGTCTTCGAAGTAGGCGGGGCTCATCATCTTGAGCAGCTGGGCGACGCTTTTGTCCTCGAGCGCGTGCCGGTACGACTCGCAGAAGAGGATGATCTGTCGGTTTTCGCTGGTGTCTTCGACATCGGTGTTGGGGATGTACGTCTTGGAGCAGCCGAACAGGCCCAGGGAGAGCGCGAGGAGAACAAGCAAGAAGGTAGGGCGGATCATGGGTCGAAGGTTCGGGAGCCAAACTTGGAGCAAAGTGTGGGCCATCGGCCGGCCAAAGGGCGCGCATTCGCGGTCACACGGCGGACAGGCTGCTCACTCGCACCAGGCCCCGTCCGGCATTTGCCAGCTTGTCACCTCCGGCGGGCGCCACGAAGGGCGCGATGCCGAACTGTCAAAGGAGCTCCACCCGAGCGACCGCGTCGGGCGGCGACGCGCACGCGAGCTCGCAAGGACCCGCCGCGGCGACCAGCGGGAGCAGAGCCGCATGGCCGGCGAGGACGGGAGCGGCCACCGGCTCGCCCCGGCAAAGGCGCACGGCCCCGACGCGGGCGATCGCCCCTTCCTCGCGGCCGCGGCAGGACACGAGCACCGCCACGGCGCCGCTACGAAGGGCATCCCCGACGAAGGCTCGCGTCGCCGGGCCGGAGGCGTCCGCCGCGACGACGACGACGCGGTCGGCGTCGCCTGCCTCGACGAGGAGCGCCGCAGCCGCCAGGGCCTCGAGCGCCGCGTGCAGGCCGCCCCCGAGGGAGAAGCTCGGGCCGGTGAGGCCGAAGGCAATCGAACATTCGCCGGCCGCGGCGTTGGGCGAAGTGTGGGGGAAGCGCCGCGGTTCGGCCGCGCGCGCGCCGCGCTCGCGAATGCGCGCCGCGAAGAGGGCGTTCGTCTCGAGCGTCGCGAGCGCGCTGCCCACGACAACGCCGGCTCCGCGGAGGGGCCCCGCAGCGGCCTGGAGTCGGGCGCAGGCCGCGAGTGCCCACTGCGCCAGCTCGTCCGCGCGCGCAACGCGGTCGGCGGTCGAGCCGAGGGCTGCGGCGAGGTCCTCGATAGGGGGAAGGCGGTCGACGTGGACGGCCGCATGGACGTAGGCCGGGCGGAGCGCGGTCGCGGCGGAGGCCGGGCGGTCAGAGACGACGAGGGCGGCGTTGGCGCCGCCGAAGGCCGCGGCGAGCTTCAGGCCCACGCGCGGTGCGCCGGCCGCGGTGCGCGAGAGCAGGCGAACGGCTGCCTCTGCGTCGAGCTCCCCTTCCCCGGCGGCGGCGGGCAGCACGCCGCGGGCGATGGCGTCGGCCGTCGCCAGCAGCTCGAGGGCTCCGGCCGCGCCAAGGGTGTGGCCGATCTGCGCCTTGAACGGATGTACGACGACGTCCAGGATTCGACCACGCTCCGGCAAAGCCGGGGACGCACCGTCGGCTGCGGGGCCGAGCGCACGCGCGATGGCGCGACTCTCGGCCTGGTCGTTGAAGGGTGTCGCGGTCCCGTGGGCGCTGACGATGTCGACGCGGGGCATGCCCGCTTGCTGGAGAGCGGTCGTCGCGGCTCGAGCGAGGCCGCGTCCCTCGCGGTCGGGTGCGGTCAGGTGCACGGCATCGGAGGCCGCGCCGAACCCGGTGACGAACGCGCGCGAGCGGGGTGCGGCTGCAGCGTTTGCGGGAGCCAAGGCGAGGACGGCGGCACCTTCGCCGAGCGCCATGCCGTCCCGGCCGACCCGGAACGGACGCGGCGGGGGAGCCGCCGTCGTTGCGCGCAGGGCTTCGAAGCCGGCGGCGACGAAGACGGTGACCTCGTCGAATCCACCGGCGAGGACGAGGTCGCAAGCACCGCGATCGAGCCAGCGCCAGGCGAGCCCGATCGCGATCGCGGACGAGGCGCAGGCGCCGAGCACGAGCATCGCGGGCTCGAACGCTCGTCCGAGGTCGCGTACCGCGCCTGCGAGCGGACCGAAGTACGTTGCGGCTTCGGCCGCGGCGGGTGTGAGCGCCCGCCCCTCGGCGATGGCCGCGAAGGCGCGCTCCGCCCCGCGCATGCCGCCCGACGAGGTCCCGAGGACCAGTCCCACGCGCTCGTGACGCCACCCGGGTCGCACGCCGTCGAGGCGCGCGCCGCAGCAGGTGGTCGCACGCACGATCAACGCGGCGGCCCGATCGTCGGCGTCGATGGGCACCCGCGCCGCGAACGGCCGTGCGAGGCCGGCGCCGGCCAGCTCTTCGTCGCGTGCGATGGCCAGTCTGGCTGGCTCGCCTGGGGCGCCGGCGCTGACAGCGGCGGCTCCGTCGCCGAGCGCCGAGACAGCACCGAAGGCGAGGACGACAGCGCTCACCCTGCGCCTCCCGGGCCATCGGGGTCGCGAAAGGCTTCGTCGTCGGGTGGTTCGGACGAGAGCGACTCGAGCTCGAGGTCCACGGTGAGGCCGCTCGACTCGTCCTCGTAGCGGACCCGATCGCCGGGGCCGGGGACGCGGGGGCTTCGCCCGCACTCCTCGACGCGCTCGGTGCGCGCCCGGACGCGACGGCTCGCACGGAGGCACCGCCCTGCGCGGAGCTCGACCGTCGCACCGTCGGTGTCACGCAGGACGAAGAGGTCGCCGGATTCGCGAGGTCCGGCGGTGCGAGCCGCGAAGAGCATCCCCTCGAGCGGGCGGAAAAACCACCATCGGAGGAAGCCGACGGGCACGTCGCGAGGCTCGTCGCTGCCCCCGCGGCGGACGATGCCCGCCGGCGGGACGGCGATGCGCCAGCGGTCGCGGGTGACCCAGGCATCGAGCATCGTGGCGCCGGCCCCAGCCACGAGGATCATGCGAAGCGCCTTGCCCGGAGCAATGGCGATGCCGCCACGGGCCTCGAGGACGCGCCCGCCGCGAGGCTGCCGCATCGTCGCCCGGAGGGCGGCGGCCCAGGGCTCGCGGGGGCGGCTGTCGCGAAGGCGCGCGAGCTCGGCCCGCAGCGCGGGCCAGTCGGCCGGACCGGCCCCGCACCAGGGCGCGGGGACCGGAGAGCAAGACGCGAGGAGAAGCAGCGCCTGGAGGGCGAAGGGCCGGGTCATGGCGCCGCGAGAACGATCGCATAACCGCGTTCCTTCGCCAGACCGACGACCAGTACCTCTCGCGCGCGCCCCGTTGCGATTCGCCCCACGGCCGCGGCGAGCACCACTGCGCCGAGGCCGTCGCTCTCGCCGACGGCTCCGTCGCACGCGAACCGCGGGCACGCGGCCCAGGGCGTGCCCGCTAGGAGCGCGTCCACGCCGCCGTTGGGGCGCGCGAGACCGCACTCGGCTCTCCCGCCCGAGGGCGGCCGGAGCGAAGCGAGCGGAGACGGCACGTCTCCGCCCCCGCCTCGCTCACGAGGCGGCGTGGACGATGTGCCGGAGTGTGGTCGAAACATATGGGAGCCGCTCCTCCATTCGAGCACCTGCCGAACGCGAGCCAGCACCGGCGCGCCGCGCTCGCGCGCGACGCGCTCGTTCTCGACGATGAGCGCCGCCGCGACGTCCCCGCGCTTTCCGGTCGCCTGCGACAGCGAATGCGCGAAGAGGGCTGCGAGGACCCGGTCGACGATATCGCTCTTGGGCTCGACCGCTCCGGCGACGATACGTTGTGCCTGCCCGGTCGCCACGAGCTGCACGGCCTGGACGAACGCGCTCTCGCCGCTCGCGGCGAGATCGGCCGTGGCGAACGCCGGCCCGCGCAGGCCGAGGTAGATCGAGACGTGGCCGACCGGGGAGCTAGGCACAAGGTTGGGGAACTCGGCGGGGCTGGCGGAGCGGGGGCCGCGGTCGAAGATGCGGTGCATGAACGCCGCCGACGCATCGACGTTGCCGTACGCGCTCCCCAAGACGACCCCCGTGCCCGGCACGGGTGCGTGAGCCTCGGCGAGGGCTCGCTGAACGGCGACGGCGCCTAGCCGTGCGCTGCGGTCGAGGCGCCGAGCGCGGGCCACGTCGAGGTGCGGGTCGGGGTCGACGGGGGTGGCGGGATCGAACGCCTGCTCCGGCAAGCTCGCGCAATCGGCGTGGCCCATCAGGCCGCACGGACCGAACACCGCCTGTCTCTTATACACATCTCCGAGCCCACGAGACAGGCAGAAATC
>CALKVG010000183.1 GCA_937998045.1 uncultured Myxococcales bacterium | reverse complement strand
CACGCGTAAGATCGTCGGCAGCGTCAGATGTGTATAAGAGACAGCCGTTGAAGTGGACCGCCTGCCCAGGCTGAATGCTCGTCGCCTCATACGCTGGCCCCGGCGCGGTGTTCGTCGAATTCCACAGATAGTGGAGGCGCCAGCTCGTCTCGATGCCGTCGGTAGTTAGCCACGTAAATGCGTAGTACGGGTTTGCGCTCCAGACATTGCTCCCGGCGGTGATGAGCGCTCTGCTGGTGTACTGCCCCGTCGGCGCGACGACATCGAGGTCGAGCCGCTGAAAGAACCGCCCGCGCAGGAGCGGCAGAGGCGGCGCCTGCCAAACAAGAGCGCTGAAGGTCATGTCCCCCACACCCGTCGTGCTCGCGCTACCGGAGGGCGTTGTCAGGCCGGCGTACATGACGGGCACGAGGACCTCAACGCCCCAATTGCCCCCGAGAACCTTCGACGGCGGCATGTAGGCCACCAGCGTGGCCGATGTGAATGCGAACAGACTGTTCTGCCCTGCTACCGTGGCGCCGGAGGCGTCGGCGAAGCGGGGAGCGCCAAACGCGCCCAGCGCCTCGCGCACCAGCAGGCCCGGCCCGCCGCCGCCGTCCATAAAACTCGACCCGCCGAGGTTCACCGGGGGGAGCGCAATGTGCTCCTGAGCGTAGACCGGGACGAGGCTCATCATCGTCGACAGCAGGGCAACTGAGACTTTGGCCGTCCAGAGAGCGACGGTCCCGCAAGGGTCGCGATTGGGCCCTCTGCGCGCGCCAAGGCGCGTGCTCATGGGGGCGGAGGCCTCGCGGACGCGGACTCCGGCGACCGATCGGCGCTCACGCTCTGGGTGCCGGGGTCCCGTGCGGTCGCGCCGGCGCGACGCGACAGCACCCGGTCAGTCACTTCGTATCCAGTGGCCATCGCTATTCCCAGGAGCGCACCCAAGACCGCATTGGGACCTGGCAGCGGGATCGCGAACACGCGGCAACCGACCGCTTCCCTCCGCCCGCCACCGAGTCTTCTTGCTTACTTCTTCGCGCCCGTCTTCAGTAGCTGCATCTCCCACTGGTACGCGACGCCCGTGCCGCCCGAGTGGGCGACGGAAACCTCGGCGACAGCCGGGACCGTCGCCTCCCGCGCCCAGTCTCGCTGCCACTCGCTCATCACGCCGATCCACGTGGTCGGAATCGCGCCGGCCTGAATCATTCGCTGAACGCCCATGTCGTGCGCCTCACGTGTCGTTCCGCCCGACGCGTCCGTGACGAAGAAGACGTCGTAGCCGTCGGCGAGACTGTGAATCACCGGATAGGCGAGGCAGATCTCCGTCCAGAGCGCCGCGAAGATGAGTTGCCGGCGCCCCGTCTTTTTCACCGCCTCGACGACGCGATTGTCCTCCCAAGCGTTGAGCGTCGTACGGTTGATCGGCTTCTGGTCCGGGAAGACGTCCTGAACACCCTTGATGAGGTAGCCACCGCGCTCCTCGGTGACCGTGGTGAGAATGGTCGGCACCTTGAACCCCTTGGCGGCCTTCGCCAGGCCGATCACGTTGTTCACGACCATGGTTGGCTCGTGGCTGTGCAGATTCGCGAACTGAAATGGTTGGTGATCGACGAGCACGAGGACGCTCGTCTGCGGAGTCAGCAGTGCCTCCAGTCCGGTCTTCTTGGTGGACGATGACATGGTTCCTTGCCTTTCCGTCGGCGCACGGCGCGCCAGCACATTTCTTGGGAGTCCACAACGCGAGCTTCACGCGATCCGCTGCTTCTCAAGCGACCGGCTCGCGACAGGAGGGCCTGCGCAGCCAGTCGCGCGAAGCGCGACCTTCGAGTCCTTGGGGACCGCTTCGGACCGCTCGCCGGTCCTAGCGCTCAGAACATTCCGTTCGTGTTGGCGCGCGGGATATTCGGGCCAAGCATGGGAGCTGAGTTCTTGGGCTCCCCCACGAACTGCAGTGTGTCCCAGTGTTCGACGGCCTTGCCCTCGGCGTCCATCCTGTAGATATCGACCCCGGCGATCCCCGTATCGGCAGGATCATCGTTGAACAGATTGAGAAAGTTCACGTGGGCCCAGACGTAGTCGCCTACGGCGATGATCTTGTGCACGACGACACGCGCTCGCGCGCGCTCTCGGGTGATCTTTCCGAAAAATTGGCCCAGCGCCACGGATCCGTCGGCGATCAGGGGGTTGTGCTGAATGTAGTCAGGTCGGACGTGCTTGGCCGTACCCTCCTCCGAGCGCTTCGTGTTGATCATCAGCTCATAGAGCTCGAGAACGTTGTTCTTGTTGCGGACGGCGCGGCTATCGTTGGCATCGAGAATCTCAATCATGGCTGCCTCCTGGTCGTGGCAACCTGGACTCCTGCGTTGCCCTCACCGAGGCCCGCGAGTTGAAGGCGAAGTGTGTCCAGCTCGGCGTCGGACTTCTCGCGAACGAACCGCAGTATCTGGTCGGCGTCCGCGCCCACCGGCGCGATGCTCTGCGGCGGCACCTGCTCCGCCAGCTCGATCACTCTCTGGGCGGCGGCGGCGGAGCCGAGCCCGCTGCCTTGCATCCCATTGAGGGCAGCGGTGAAGGTTCCGAACGTCTCGCCATACAGCGCGCGCTGCTCGGCGGTCATCCTGTCCGCGACTCGCGAAAGGGCAGCCGCCGTCTTTTCCGGACCGCCCGTTCTCATGTTGCCAGCGGCCGCGATGACGACGTCGATGCCAAAGCGTTTCAACTCGGCCCGATAGACCGTCGCAAAGACCTCCATGGCGGCCTTCGACGCGCCCGACGGTCCGTTGAACGGAAGTGGAAGACTGGCCGTCCATGTGCTGACCTGCACGATGCGGCCACGCGCCCTCCGAAGCGCCGGCAGGAAGGCGTTCACGACGGACAATGCGCCAAATACGTTGACCTCGAACTCGCGACGGATGGCATCCAGCGGCAATACCTCCAGCGGCCCCGGCGTCAGGATCCCCGCGTTGCTGATCAGCAGGTCGAGGCCGCGACCATCGCCAAGGGCGGCGGACACGCTGCCCGCCCAAGCCTTTACGTCCTGCTCCTTGGCGATGTCGCAGAGCGACAGGCTGACGCGGCTGTCCGAGGCCTGAACTTCCGCGTCCGTCATGGCGGTTCCGAAGACGGCGTATCCTTTCTCTGCGAGCCCCAGTGCGATGTCTCGACCAAGACCGCTACCGGCACCTGTGATCGCAGCGGAGCGACCTACCTGTTCGACCGCGGCGTTGTGCCCGTCTCGTGTTGCGTTTGTCATGACCTGCGTTCCTTTCGCGTGCGGGTTGATGCTCGACGCCGCGACGTGGCCCTTTACCTCGCCGCGTCCGGGCTCGGGCTCTCGTACGTCGCGGATCTCGAGTTTGTCGACGTCGCCGTAATCAGTGCGCAGAGCAGCACGCATGCTCCCTCCTACGAACGCGAGACCGCGGCGTCGACAAAGACGTATAGCGAGCGAATACGTCCTTCCTTGACCTGCGCGATGTCCGTACCCGTCACGACGGTCGTGCCATCCGGGAGATGCCCTTTCCAGAGCAGCTTGCCCATGTCGTGGTTTTGCATCGCAGGCGCCGCCAACGAGAAAACGAGGGTCGGCGGGAGCGCCCCCAGCACCTGAGTCACCGCGCGTGCGATCGCGTCTGTTCCGGAGTACTTGGCCTCTTGCTCGTAGAGGGTCGCATCCGCCGCATAGAGCTCCTGGATCGCCTGTCCGCGGCGCCCGGCGTCACGCTCGTTGAACACTCGCTTGAGGTGGACCTGCAATAAGGTGCTAGCGGTTGTCATAGCCATCCCGTCCTTTCGTCTCGCGCGCTCCATCCGCCCCTTCGTTCGGTAGCTCGCCCTGGTCGTTCAAGGACCGACGCTCTCCCGTTGGTACCGCGGCGCCATCGGCGCCCTCGGCGTCACGCTGGCGCTCGGTGAACGCGGTCGCCGCCTTCGCCGGGAGGTTCGCCGAGGAACTCGACCCATGCCGTCTTCATGCACGGATAGAGCTTCGCGGCTTCGGCGAGCGAGAGAAACGCAAGAACGTTCTTCTCGAACCGCTCTCTCAATAGGGCGTCGATCAGTTCGCCATCGGCGAACGCCGTGTGCGCCGTCGCAAGCGAGAACATGTCGGGATATATCCGCGCGCCTAGGTGTTCGAAGGGGACTCGCAAGGCCCATAGGCCGTGGTTGCCGCCTGCGAGCGAGGGCGACGCAGACAGCAGCAGTCCATGTCGACCGTCGAAGGGCTGCGGTCGCAGGCGCGAGGTCCAATCGATCAGGTTCTTGACGGTTCCGGGCATGGAGCGGTTGTATTCGGGCGACGCGACGATGAACGCGTCGCTCGCGACGAGCCGCCTCTGGAACTCGAGCGCCCCTTGCGGAACTCCCGCGCCCTCCTGCAGGTCTCCGTCGTAGAGCGGGACGTCGAAATCGCGCATCGACGCTCGATCGACGTTGGCCCCCGAGCGCTCGGCGATACGAGCGGCGAGCTCGGCGAGCCATCGGTTCAGCGACTCGCGGCGCAGCGACGCCGCGAGAACCAGTACGTTGAGCTTGGTATCCGCACGAGTCATAGATGGCACTTTCGTAGTTCCAGCGACAGCAAGGGAGGAAGCGTGGCGGAGTCCGCCGACTTTGCGCGCCGGCCCCCGAAAACGGACCGCGCCTTCAGAGGGCCTCGGCCAACTGGCCAAGTGCCCGTACAGCCGATGTCACCGGCTCCAGGGAAGCTTGAACGCGCCGAGTTGGCTGGCGAAGGCCGCCATGTCGTCCGCGGCCCACTCTTCGCTGATCTTACCTTCGTCGTTGACGCGATAGACGTCGATCGCATCCCAACGGACCTTCCGGTTCGTGGCGGGCATGCCGAGCAGATCGCCCCTTTGGGTCGCCGTTACGACCAAGCGCAGGACCACGAGATCGGCGCTGGCGACGACGTCCTGCTCGACCGCATGAAGGTCCGGGAGCGCGCCGATGAAGACGCGCAGCAGACCGGCGAGGTTCGCCGCGCCGCTCACGGTGCCCAGCGAGCCACCGCGCCACACGACGTCGGGCGTGACGTACTCGAGCGCGCGATCGGGCTGGTGCTCATTGAAGACACGCGCGAGGTATTCTCGGGCGATCCGAACCTTCTCCTCCGTGCCGCTCTTATTCTGGCTCATGGGCGATTCTCCGGGATTCTGCGGCGCGCCCTGTACCGGGAGTGGCGTTCGCCGGACCCGTGCGACTGCCGCGATCATCAACGAAACGCACAAGGTTCCAAAGCCTGCCAGGACCCGCTCGAAAGCGATCCAGATGACGGGCCGGTGCGTGGTCCCAGATCACCAGACCCTCGTGCCGCCATCGACGACGACTTCGACTCCGTCACGTACGAACTTCGAGGACATCGGTCCTTTCCTTTCGGTGCTTGGGTTGGCGTTGGGTCGATGTGCTTTACGGCCACGTGAGCGTGGTGCCGCCGGCGCGCGCTGCCGTACGCAAGCAGCAAGCCGGAGCCCGTCTTGACGACAAGAACTGGAGATCACTACAGTTCGCCGCGTTCGGAACGTCGGCGAGATCTCGCCAATGGCGAGATCTCGGACAATTTCACGCCAGGGGCACGAAGCGCATGGATGAACCGTTCGGGACTCAGCTGCGAGCCATGCTGAACCTCATTCCGGCGAACGCGTGGTACGCGGCGCCGTCGGGTGCCCTCACGTTCGTGAACGAGCGAGGCGGCGACTACGGCGGCTTGCCCAAGGACCATCCTCTTCGGTCCGGCGATGAGACCGGGGCCGCTTGGGACTCACATATCGCTTTCTTGCATCCGGACGATCACGACGGGACGCGCAGAGTCTGGTCCAAGTGTCTCCGTACCGGCTCTGCCGGTGAAGTCGCCTTTCGGGTTCGCGACCTGAAAGGCGAGTACCGCTGGTTCCTGAGTCGCGCCGAACCCCTTCGCGCGGCGGACGGATCGCTCCTTTGCTGGATCGGAATCAACTTCGATATCGACGAGCTCATGCGAGCCGAGTTCTTTCTGGCGGAAGGCCAGAGGCTTGCGCACTCGGGCAGCTGGGCACTCAGTGCCCCGGGCTTCGAACACTGGTCCTCGGAGCTGTTTCGGATCCATGGCCTCGAGACGGGAGGCAAGCCTCCGAGCACCGAGGAGTACCTGGCGCTCGTGCATCCCGAAGATCGCGATGCCGTCGCGTGCGAAATTCGGAACATCGTCGAAAACCCCACTGAGTTCGACTTCACGACGCGTATCGTGCGACCCGGGGGCGCGGTCCGTCACGTGCGCTGCGTCGGTCGACCCGCGCCGACCAGCGGCGCTCTTCCGTGGTTCATCGGAACCATGATCGATGTGACGGAGCACGAGCAGTTGACGAGCGCGCTGCGCAAGCGCGAGGACGCGTTGCGCAAGCGCGAGCACGAGCTGCGCCAAGTGGTCGACCTCACCCCGCAAGTCGTGGCCGTGTACGGACCCAGGTGCGAGCGCGTCTATGCGAATCGCTGGGCGCTCGCGTACTTCGGCATGACCCTCGACGATTGGCTGCAGCTGCCCGACGGGTTCGAAGTGCATCGCGACGACCCAGCGCGGCTGAAGGCTCCGATGGAAGACGCGCTCACGAATGGGACCGCGTTCGAGCTGGAGACGCGCCTGCGCGCCGCCGACGGAAGCTACCGGTGGTTTCTCGCGCGCGGGAACCCGGTACGTGACGACCGGGGGGTGGTTACGAACTGGTACGTCGCGTCGACGGACATCGAAGACCGCAAGAAGGCCGAAGACCGGCTGCGGCAAGAGAACGTCGCCCTTCGCGAGGAGGTCGACAAGGCCTCGATGTTCGAGGAGATTGTCGGCGCATCGCCGGCCCTGACCGCAGTCCTCTCGCGGGTCGCGAAGGTGGCGGGCAGCGATTCGACGGTGCTGATCACGGGCGAGACGGGCACAGGCAAGGAGCTCATCGCGCGCGCGATCCATCGGCGCTCCCGGCGCTCGTCGAGCGCGTTCGTCGCCGTGAATTGCGCCGCCATCCCGCGCGAGCTTATTGCCTCGGAGCTGTTCGGCCATGAAAGAGGCGCGTTCACGGGAGCCATCCAGCGGCGCCCGGGGCGGTTCGAGCTCGCCGAGGGCGGAAGCCTCTTCCTGGACGAGGTCGGCGAGCTCTCACCCGACATGCAGGTCGCTCTCCTGAGGGTGCTGCAGGAGCGGGAGTTCGAGCGACTCGGAGGCAGTCAGCGGATCAGGGTCGATGTTCGAGTGATCGCGGCCACCAACCGCAACCTGAGCGACGCTATCGAGGAGGGACGATTTCGCGAGGATCTGTTCTACCGACTGAATGTGTTCCCCATCGAGGTTCCGCCGCTTCGACAACGAACGGAGGACATCCCGCTCCTTGTTCGGTACTTGATCGCTCGGTATGCGCGGGAGGCTGGGAAGTCGATTCAGCGAGTGAACAAGCAATCTCTGCACCGCCTTCAGTCGTACCCGTGGCCCGGGAACGTCCGTGAGCTGCAGAACGTCATCGAGCGGTCGGTGATCGTGTGTGAGTCGGACGAGTTCACGGTCGACGAGAGCTGGCTGTCGACGAGGCGTGCGACCGACGGCCAGCTCAAGCTGTCGAGCGCTCTCGCCGCGCAAGAGAAGGCGATGGTCGAAGATGCCCTGCGCGCGACGGGCGGGCGTGTATATGGCCCCTCGGGCGCGGCCGCCCACCTCGGAGTCCCGCGCTCCACCCTCGAATCGAGAATTCGCGCGCTGAAGATCGACAAGAGCCGCTTTCGGGTGTGACCGCATTCGTCCGAGCGTCCGTGTCGACGATGGAGCAACGTTCGCCGCACGAATGTGACTTCGCGACCGCGAAACGCACAGGGCGCGAAGTCAGAATGCGCTCGAAAAGGGTCCGGATGGTGGGCTTGCGAGCAGGAAGTGCTAGCCGACCCCGATGACCAGGCGGATGCCGAGGGCAGGCGCTGTCACGAACCGTTAGCCGGTCGGCCGGTCGGTACGTTACGGCGATCGGGCCTTCGACCCGGCTTGCTTCGCGCAAGCCGTTACGAGCAGCTACACGCTGAATCGCGTCGTTCGCTCAGACATTGCCGTACGGAACGGCCGCCGCTTCCTCTGTCGCGTGGTATTGCCTCCAATCGACGCGCAGCCCCAAGCCGCGGACCGGCCATGCCACTGCTACCGCCCTCCCGCTCTCGCCCCGACAAGCGCGTAGCTTCCTTCGGACTCGCGCTGGCCACGGCCACCGCTGTCGCATGGACGACCGCGTTCACGACGCCTTCGTGGGCGCAATCGCCTGCCGCGCCTTCGCTCACACTCACGTGGAACGCCCCGCCCGACTGCCCCTCGAAGGCCGACGTTCTCGCGGAGACGCAGCGGCTGCTGGGTGGCTGTCTCTTATAC
>CALKVG010000182.1 GCA_937998045.1 uncultured Myxococcales bacterium | reverse complement strand
GCGCGACCGGCGGCGGCGGCGGCGGGGAGGCGCCTCCGCAGGCGGATGCGAGAGCGACGACCAAGGGGACGCGCGACAGCGGAGAGCGAATCATCGGGAGGCCTCCTTGCGCGGCACGATCGTGAGCACGACGACGGAGTCCGGCAGGAGCACGCTCTTGGCGAACGAGCGCAGGTCTTTGGCCGTCGCCTTCCGGTAACGGTCGAGGTCGCGCTGGACGTAACCGGGATCGCCGAGCTCGGTCTGGTACATATTGAGGAGGGAGGCGCGCTCGGGGACGCTCTGGAGGCCGTCCACGAATGCCATCTCGTATTCGTTGCGCGCGCGGTCGAGCTCCTCGGCCGAGATGTCGGCGTCGCGCAGCCTGGCGATCTCGGCGAACATCGCCTTCTCCAGCTTGGCCGGGTCCACCCCCGGCCGCGCGAGCGCGCTCACCACGAACTCCGAGCCGAGCACCTCCGAGTGTTGCCCGGCCTCTATGCTCTGCGCGATCTTCTGGTCGTAGACGAGCGCCTTGTAGAGGCGGCTCGCCTTTCCGTGCGATAGGACGCTCGCCAAGAGATCCATTTCGGCGTCTCCGGGCGCGAAGTGCGGCGGCGACTGCCACGCCAGCGTGATCTTCGTCAGCTCCACCTGGTCCGGCACCGTCTGCCTTACGATCCCGCTCGGCCTGGTCGACTCGGGCGCAACGGCGCCGGGCGCAGCGCGGCCTGCGTTCGGCTTTCCGTGCGACGGAATCGCGCCGAACCAGCGCTCGATGAGCGCCTTCGTCTGCTGCGCGTCGAAGTCGCCCGCCACGGCGAGCGAGGCGTTCGCCGGGTCGTACCACGTCTCGAAGAACTCCTTGACGTCCGCGACCGACGCCGCCTTCAAGTCGGCCGGCGAGCCGATGACCGGATGGTGGTACGGGTGATTCCCCGGCCAAAGGAGCTCGGGAAGTACGAGCTCCTCCACGCCGTACGGACGGTTCTCGATGCTCTGGCGGCGCTCGTTCAGGACCACGTCGCGCTGCAAGTCGAGCTTCGCGGCGTCGATGAGGCGCCCGAGATCGCGCACGCGATCGGCCTCGAGCCACAAGAGGAGCGGCAGCGCGGTGGGCGGCGCGATATCGAAGTAATCGGTCAAGTCCTCCGCCGTCGTTGCGTTGTTGCGCCCGCCGGCGGCCTCCATCCAACTGTCGAACGCGCCGCGAGGTGCGCGTTGGGTCCCCATGAACATCAGGTGCTCGAAGAGGTGCGCGAACCCCGTCCGCCCGGCGCGCTCCATGCGTGAACCCACGTCGAATGCCGTGTTGACGGCCACTTGAGGGAGCGTGTGGTCCTCGCTGAGGATCACGACCAGCCCGTTGGGCAGCGTCGTCTTGGTGAACGGGATGCTGAGCTCCGGCGCCGGCGCAGCCGCGGCGGCCGTCGGCATCGCCTGCGATGTCGAATGCATGACCGTGAGCACACCGAACCCGGCCAGGGACGCGACGAACGTTCGGATCGTTGAGACGCGCATGGTGCCGGAGGACCGTAAGGGGTCTTGGCTCGCGCGCCAAGGCCGCTCTTGGCGAGCGCTACGCTTCGTCCGTGGGCTATCCTTCTCTGCGAGCTCACCGGAGGCAACGATTGCTGCGGTCGGCAGAGGCGGCGCCAAGCGAGAATGACGTGACCGCGCAGGAAGCCGCCATCCTCGGCGCGCACGTCGAGAACCCGCGGGAGGCCTTCGAGCGCCGGCTCTCGCGCGAGATCCTCCTCGCCGAGCGCTTTCGCGCGACGTGGCTCGCTGTCGTCCCCACGGCGGGGATGCTCGCCTTTCTCGCCGTAAGCAGCGCCTATCCGGACGCCCTCACCACAGTATTGCAGGGGAAGTTCGATCGCCTTCCGGTCGGGCTCTTCCTGTGCGCCGTCGCCGGCTTCGAGTTCCACGTGCTCTACGCTACCGAGCGGCTGCTCCGCAGCGGTGCGCGCTCGTCGGCCGTGCGCCGGTACGTGTACGCGTTCGTCGAGACGAGCCTGCCGACCCTGGTCATCGTCTACTACGCGACGTTCCTCGGGCCGGTGCAGGCGCTCCTCATGCCGAGTTCCTTCGTCTACTTCCTCTTCATTCTTCTCTCCACGTTGAGGCTCGACTTCGCGCTCTCCGCGTTCACGGGCCTGGTCGCGGCCGTCGAATACGCCGCCGTCACGCTGTTCGGCGCCTCGCTCGACACGACCGTCGCCGAGCCGGTGCTCTCGTCCCTCCCGCAGCACCTCACCAAGGCCTGCATCCTGCTCGTCGCCGGCGTCGCGGCGGGCTTCGTGGCGAGCCGGCTGCGCGGAAGCTTCACGCGGGCGCTCGAGTCGCACGAAGAGCGGTCGCGCATTCTCGGCGTCTTCGGGCAGCATGTGTCGCCGCAGGTCGTCGAACGGCTAGTGATGGGCGAGGCGGAGGCCAAGAGCGAGCTGCGCGACGTCTGCGTGATGTTCTTCGACATCCGCGACTTCACGGGGTTCGCCGAGAAGCGCAGCGCCGAAGAGGTCGTGGACTATCTCAACGCCATCTTCGACACCGCCGTCGACGCCGTCGTGAAGCACCACGGCATCGTGAACAAGTTCCTCGGCGACGGCTTCATGGCGGTCTTCGGCGCGCCGATCGCGGAGGGCAATCCTTGCGCGGACGCGGTCAAGGCCGGGCTGGAGGTGCTCGAGCGCGTCGACAAGCTGCAGGCCGAGGGTCGCATCGCGCCGACCCGGATCGGGCTCGGTCTTCACGCGGGCCCTGCGGTCGTCGGGACCATAGGCGGGGCGCAGCGCAAGGAGTACACGGTGATCGGCGACGTCGTGAACGTCGCATCGCGCGTCGAGGCGCTCAACAAGGAGCTGGGCTCGCGCATGCTCGTCACGGAAGCCGTCTGGCGCGAATGCGGGCGCGACGACGAGTCGCCCGTCTCGCGCGATCCCCTACGTGTGCGTGGACGGGAGATGCCCGTGCGCATCTTCCAGCTCGCGTGAGAAGCTCTTTTGCCGCGGGAAATATGTAGCTAAGGGGAGGGGCGTTCTCGGCGAAATCGCGACCAAACCCGTTGCGCGGCCCGAGATCGGGGCACTAACTAGTTCGCTCGACAGGAGCCTCGTCGTGCGAAGGACACGTTTCGTTCTGATCATTCCCGCGCTCGCTTGGGCGCTTGCATCCTGCGGCGGTAGCGCGCCCTCGAATCTCCTCTTCAGTCCAGTGGACGGCGGAGAACCATTCGATGTCGCCGCGCGAGACCAGGGACTCCCTCCGGATACGGGCTTGCCGCCCGTGAGGGATGCGGCCGAAGAAGACATCGGCGCCGCCCCGGACTCGACGACGCCCGGACCGATGCCGGAGGCCGCGGCGCCCGAAGCAGCGGTCATCGAGGCCGGGCCCCCCTCGTACAGCGTCGACTGCGGAGGGACGACGACGTGCACCATCCCTGCGCAGCTCTGCTGCGTCAGCGGCTTCGGACCGCAGAGCGACTCCTGTGTCCCGAGCGCCAGTGGCTGCAACGCGCCGATGAGCACCCCCGTCTCCTGCACGAGCAGCGCGCAGTGCCCGGCCGGAGAGATCTGCTGCGGCCGGCAACCGAACGGCGCATACACCGACGTCACGTGCAGAGCCACGTGTGACAACGGAAACTCGGAGGTCGTGTTCTGCGATCCGACCGTGCCGAACGACTGCCCTCAGGGCACGACGTGCGGCCCGAGCCAGGTTCTGGACGGCTTCAACCGGTGCAATTGAAAGGCGACGTTCGCCTCGGCGGCGAATGGACCGCCCTCCAGCGGACGAAGAACGACGCCCTATGGATGCTCGCGTCCGCGGCGCTTGCCGCGGCGCGCCCCCTTCCTCCACGCGCGCTTCGCCTCCTCGGCCGCGCCCTGGGGCACATCGCGCACGCCCTCGCCGTCCACGCGCGTTCCATCGCGCTCGCCAACGTGGCGCGCGTGTATCCCACCGCCGCGCCGACGACCCACCGGGCGCTCGTGCGACGCTGCTTCGCCGCCCTCGGCGAGGCCCTCGGAGAGACCGTCGCGGCGCTGGGACGGCGCCGCGTCATGCCGCCCGTGCCGCTCGCCGGCGACGCCTGCGACGTGCTCGCCGCCGCCCGGTCCGAGGGGCGCGGCGTCGTGTTTGCGTCGGCGCATCTCGGGGCCTGGGAGCGGGTGGCCGCGGCGCTCGTCGCCGCCGGCGTGCCGCTCGTCACCGTCGCCCGCGAGAGCTACGACCCGCGCTTCTCGCGCCTGTACGAGCGCCTGCGCGGGGCGCACGGCGTCGGCGTCATTTGGCGCGGCGCGCCGGGCGCCGCCGCCCGCATCCTGCGCACACTCCGCGCCGGTGGCGTACTCGGTGTCCCGATGGACCTTCGTTCCCGCGTTCGCTCGTGTTCGGCGCCGTTCCTCGGGCATCCGGCGCCCACCCCGATTGGTCCGGCGCTCATCGCCCTGCGAACCGGGTCGCCGGTCGTCGTGGGGACCCTCGCTCCGGGCGCGACCGACTCGCCGTGGTCGTCGCTGCCGTGCATCACGGCCACGCGCATCGAAACCGCGGACCTGGACGCAGGCAAGGACGGCGTGCTCGAGCTCACGTCGCGCATCAACGCCGAGCTGTCCAGACGCATTCTGGCCTTTCCGGAGGGCTGGGTCTGGATGCACGACAGGTGGCGCCCGGAAGAGGAGTATGATGGGTACGACTGCATGTCTCCGGCTCAGCCGGCCGCGGTCGAGACGACTTGAGAGCACGTCCGGGATGGCCGCGGGCGGGCTCCCTCTGGAAGGAGGACTTGCTTTGCCCGACGCGCGCGTGCGCACGCCGAAGCCTGTGCCCGACCGTCGCGATCCTCGCGGCGCGGCGCTGTCGTCTACCGACGGGTTCGTCCTCTCGCGCGTAGATGGCACGCTCGACGAGCACGAGATCATCGCGATTACCGGCCTTCCCGACCAACTGGTACGGACCTCTCTCCAGAAGCTCGAGTCGCTCGGCCTCATCACCTTCGAAGCCGCATCGCAGGACGGGCTCCGGCCTCGACAGGCCCCCGGACCTGCCGCCCCCGGCGCGGAGACCGCGCCTTCGCCCTCGGAGGCTGCAGGCGCCACCCCGGCCGGCGAGGCCCCGCTCACGCCTCAGGAACAGGCTCTCCTGGCGGAGGACGTCGACCTCGAACCCAACGTCCGACGTCACATAATCCTCACGCACCGCGGCCTCGATCGGTTGGACCATTATGCGCTCCTTCAGGTCGATCGCGCGGCCGACCGCAAGACCGTCAAACGCGCCTACTACGACCTTGCGGCGAAGTTTCACCCCGATAAGTACTTCCGTAAAAAGCTCGGCGCGTTCAAGCCGCTGATGGAGACCATCTTCGGGCGCATCACGCTGGCGCACGATACGCTCACCGACCGGACGCGGCGCGCCGAGTACGACGCGTACCTCGAGGAGCAGCGCCGCTCGCGCGGTATCGAGGAGCTCCTCGCGGAGGCCCTCGCGGAGGCCAAGCGGACGGCCGAGCGGATCGAACGCGAAGCTCGCGAGCAGGCGAAACAGGAGGCCCCGGTAACCCCGGCGGCGCCTCCGCCGCCGGCATCTCCGTCCGGGCCCAGCCCCACGGTCGAAGCGGCTGCCCGGCGGGACGCGCTCGCGCGGCGCTTGCTCGGCGCCGGCGGGCGTCGGCCGGCTCTCTCGAGCGCCCCTCCCCCAGGCCCCGCCGCAGCGGGGGGAGCGAATCGCCCGCAGGCTCGGACCGCCGCGGAAGCGATGGAGGCGCTGCGGCGTCGCTACGACGAGCGGGTCAGCCTGGCGAAGGTGGCGCAGGCGCGCAGGTACGTCGGGATCGGGGAGGCGGCCCTCGCGTCGGGCGATCCGGTCGCGGCGGCGAACGCCTTTCGCGTCGCGCTCACCCTCTCGCCGCAGGACGAGAACCTCCAGCGCCAGGCGCAGACCGCGCAGCAGCGCGCCGACGAGATCCTCGCGGACACGTACGCAAGGCAAGGCGCCTACGAGGAGAGGAACGGCCAATGGGCGGACTCAGCACGGTCGTGGGCGCGCGTCGTCCGGGCGCGCCCGACCGACGCCAACGCGCACGACCGCGCGGCGAACGCTCTCCTCAAGGCCGACGGCGATCTCCACGAGGCGAGTCGCCTGGCGCAACGCGCCTGCGGCCTCGAACCGTCGAACGTCCAGTTCCGGGTCACTCTGGCCAACGTCTACCTGGCGGCCGGCCTGGCTCTCAACTGCCGGCGAGAGCTCGAGACCGCTGCACAGCTTGCTCCCCATGATGGTACGATTCAGGCGATGCTCAAGCGGGTGGGGAAACCGTGATCGACCCCAGGTCGTCGTTTCGGGACGCCTGCCCCCGAAGGAGACCTGCGCCCTGGCTTGAGGCCTCGCAGGAAGGAGACGTCCGCGGATGGAGAAGGTGATCGGGATCGACCTTGGAACGACCAACTCGTGCGTCGCGATCGTCGAGAACGGCGTTCCGACCGTCATCCCGAACCGCGGCGGATACAAGACGACTCCGTCGATGGTGGCGGTGACCGAAGCCGGCAAGCGCCTCGTCGGCCACATCGCCAAGCGCCAGGCGATCACGAACGCTGAGAACACGGTCTATGCGGCCAAGCGCCTCATCGGGCGCAAGTGGAACTCGCCGCAGGTGAAGAACGCGGTGGCGACGTCCAGCTACCGGATCGTCCAGGGCCCGCACACCGACGTGCGCATCGTCCTCCGAGACAAGGAGTACAGCGTCTCCGAGATCAGCGCGATGGTGCTCCAGGAGATGAAGGTCATCGCCGAGGATTACCTGGGCGAGACGGTTACCAAGGCCGTGGTCACCGTCCCCGCCTACTTCAACGACAACCAGCGGCAAGCAACGAAGGACGCCGGCGAGATCGCGGGCCTCGACGTCATCCGGATCATCAACGAGCCCACCGCGGCTGCGCTCTCCTACGGATTCGGCAAGAACGTCGAGAAGACGATCGCGGTGTACGACTTCGGCGGCGGCACGTTCGACATCTCGATCCTCGAGATCGGGTCGAGCGGCGTCTTCAAGGTGATCGCCACCGCGGGCGACACGTTCCTCGGCGGCGAGGACGTGGACGCGCGGATCATCGACTGGCTGGTGCACGGCTTCAGGGAGGAGCACGGCATCGACCTGCGTCAGGATCGGATGGCGCTCCAGCGGCTGAAGGACGCCGCCGAGAAGGCCAAGTGCGAGCTCTCGAGCGTGCGCGAGACGGAGGTGAACCTGCCGTTCATCATCTCGAGTGGCCGGAACGAGGCCCTCCACCTGCAGCGCACGATCGACCGAAAGACGCTCGAGGAGCTCTCGGTCGACCTCATCGAGCGCACGATCGACATCTGCCGGCAAACGCTCTCCGACGCTCGCCTCGAGAAGGAGGACATCGAGGAGGTCATCCTCGTCGGCGGAATGACGCGCATGCCGAAGATCCAGCTCGCGGTCGCCGAGTTCTTCGAGCGCGAGCCCTGCAAGGGCGTTCACCCCGACGAGAGCGTCGCCCTCGGCGCGGGCATCCAGGGCTCGGCCCTGATCGACGACAAACAGGAGATGGTCCTCCTCGACGTGACGCCGCACGCGCTCGGCATCATGACCCAGGGCGGCTACTTCGAGGAGCTCATTCCACAGAACACGACTGTGCCCACCCACCGCACGAAGATCTTCACGACGAGCCGCGACAACCAGACCGCCGTGAAGATCGTCGTCATGCAGGGAGAGAGCGAGCGCGCCGAGGAGAACGAGCTCCTCGGCGAGTTCATCTTGACCGGCTTGAAGCGCGCCGCGAAGGGCACCGTCGAGATCGAGGTGACCTTCGAGATCAATGCGGACGGCATCGTGAGCGTCCACGCGAAGGATCTCGAGACCGCCAAGGAGCAGTCGATCGAAGTCACGGCGTCGAGCGGCCTGACGCGCGACGAGATCACGAACATGATGGAGGACGCCAAGGACTACATGGTAGAGCGCCGCTCGAGCGAGGAGTTCGAGGCCGCCAAGCAGGAGGCGGAGCGCATCGTCGGCGAGATCGAGCGGCTCTTCCCTCAGGTCGAGCAGATCGTCGCGGCGAGCGACTTCGGGCGCGACGCCATTGAGAAGGCGCGCGCCATCGTGAACAAGGCGCGGGCGGCGATCGGCAAGCGCGACGTCGCCGCGGTGAAAGCCGAGATCGAGGGGCTCTCGCGCACGCACAGGATGTTCAAGGGCGTCGTCGCCAAGACGCACTGAGGCGCGAGGGCGACGAGCCGTGACCGACGAGCACCGGAAGAGGCCACGCGCAAGGCAGCCGCCACCGCCGCGGCAGGACGCAGCCGACTCGGCCGAGGACGAGAACGAGCGACCCACCGTCAACCCGCCGTTCGACGTCGAGGCGTACGCCCGAGCCACGAAGAGCTCGGAGACGCCCGAGATGAGGCCACAGGAAACCTCCTCGACACCGCGGCAAGCCCACGAGACCGAAGGCAGCGACTTCCCGCCGCAGGAACCTCGCTCGGAGCAGATCACACTCACGAACGAGGTGGAGCTCGAGCGGGCCCGGGCGCTGTCCGCTCTTCGGAGCGAGCCGCCTCGGCGCCTGAGCATGACCGCCCTCTCGATCGCCGACGCGCGAGCGCCAAGCACGCCGAGCATCCCTCCGGTCGTGCCACCGCCCGAGCGCAGCATCTCGCCGACGAGCATCGAGGCCGCCGTTCTCGGCGCCATCGGCGCTGGCGCATCGGCGGCGCCCGAGATCACCGAGCGCACCATCGAGGATCCCTTGTCCGAAATGCGCGAGCGCTTCTCGCTCGGCGACTACACGGGCGCGCTCGAGATGTCCGAGCTGATCCTCGCCGACGAGCCGGGCAACGTCCAAGCGGCCGAGTGCGGCGCGAACTGCCGAAGCGTCCTCGAGAACATGTACTCGGCGAGGCTCGGCCCGCTCGACCGAGTGCCGATGGTCGTCGTCCCGCGCACGCAAATGCGCTGGCTATCGATGGACCATCGCGCAGGATTCATTCTGTCGCTCATCGACGGCCAGTCGAGCGTCGAGATGATCCTCGACGTGAGCGGTATGCCGAAGCTCGACGCGCTTCGCATCCTGCACGAGCTCGTGCAGCAAAAGATCGTGGCGTTTCGATAGCGGCGAGGTGCCCGAGGATGCGGCAGGCGCGCTGGACCCGAGCCCCGGCGCGAGAGCGCCCTTAACTCAGAAACGCCGAAGCGCAAGGGAAACGTGCACGGCGCGAATCGGCCCTCGTCGAGGCAGTTTTGCGCGTTGCGCATGCCTGTCCTCGAAGCTACACCCTGGAGAAGCGAATGGAAGCGCGCACCGTACAAGCGCAGGAGCTGCGTCGCCAGATCGAATGGACACTCGCGCGCGCGGTCGACCCCAGCGATGTCCTTCCGATGCTCCACCGCCTCGCTCGTCTCGCGCCAGACGGCTCGGACGAGAGCCTCTTTGCCTACCTCCAGCTGGCGGAGCTCCTCGTCGAGCGAGACCCCTGGCGCGCGGCGCTCTTCGCGCGGCGCCTCCTCGCGCACCGCCCCGACGACGACCGCGGTTGGGCAACGCTCGCGCTCTGCCAGACGCTCCTCGGCAACTACAAGTGCGCCGTCAGCGCCTACCACCACGCGCTCACGAGCGCGCCGAAGAACCCCTGGTACGCGCACAACCTCGGGCACCTCCTCGACGTCGCGCTCGATCGCGCGCGCGACGCGGTCGGTTGGCTGAAGCGCGCGTACCAGAGCGCCGCGTATAGCGGTGAGGTCGCCGCCAGCTACGCGCATGCCCTCGCGCGTGTGGGCCGTCTCGCTGAGGCGCGGAAGGTCCTCGCGCGTGCGATGAAGCGCACGGCCTCGCGAGAGCACGCGGCCATGCTCAAGTGGCTCGAGCAAGGCGCGCCCCCCGACAGGGATCACCCGATGCCTCGCCCCGCGCCAGTGCACACCCAGGCCGCGTACGCGGGGACCGTCGGGCGCGAGCGGTACGACGGCGGACAGGGCGCCGGGGCGCGCGTGCGTCGCGGCGCGGAAGGCGCGCCGTCCACGCGGCGCGTCGCGGCGTCGTCGCCGATGCTCACCGAGCTCGAATCGGTGCTCAATCGCGGTCTGGCGAGCCTCCCGCTCGATGCCAAGCAGCGCGCCCGGGCCAAGTCCCTCGCCCGCGACGCCATCGAGTACTTCTCACGGCCGATGGGCACGCGCGGCGCCGGCGCCGTGCAGGCGGTCGCAGCCGCCATCGCGTACGCTATTGTTTACGTGGACCACGTGCCCCTCACGCAGGCGGATGTCGCAGCGTGCTTCCGCGTTAGTGTCGCGAGCTTGCGCGGTCGCTTCAGCGAACTTCGCGCCCAGCTCGACCTGATGCCCGGCGACGCCCGGTACGCCACGCAGCGCCGGCGCTGAGGGCCGCAAGAGTCGACGGGGCCTGCGCCGCGCCCGGCCTGCGATCGAGGGCACCCGCGTGTCCTCTGCACTGCGGGCGGCGTTCGAGAAATTCTGCGTCCTCTGCAGCCGAAGGGAATGGCACAGCGAGCGCGCGCGCTTTCGCGTGCATCGTAGCCATCACCTGAGCTAGCCAGAGGAGCCATGCGCAAGGTCCTGCTTCGCTGCTTGCCGTTCGTAAGCCTGCTTGCCTTAACGCCGCAGGCCCGCGCGCAGGCGCCATCGCCTGTCTCTTATACACATCTGACGCTGCCGACGATCTTACGCGT
>CALKVG010000181.1 GCA_937998045.1 uncultured Myxococcales bacterium | reverse complement strand
CGCCCGACAAGCGGCCCGAGAAGCGCCTCGCGATGATAGAGGCGGCCGGCCGCCTGCGCATCCCCTTCACGACAGGGATCCTCGTCGGCATCGGCGAGACACGCCGCGAGCGCGTGGAGAGTCTGCTGGCCATCCGCGCGCTGCATCGCGCGTACGGGCACGTGCAGGAGGTCATCGTGCAGAACTTCCGCGCCGTTCCGGGCGTACCGATGGCGCGCGCGCCGGAGCCGGACCAGGACGAAGTGACCTTCTCCGTCGCGATGGCGCGGCTCGTCCTCGACCGCGACGTGTCGGTGCAGTCGCCTCCGAACCTGAACCCCGCCGGCGCCGAGGCACTGCTCGCGGCGGGCATCAACGACTTCGGCGGCATCTCGCCGCTCACGCCCGATTACATCAACCCGCGGCACCCTTGGCCGCACCTGGACGCGCTCGCGGAGACGTGCGCGCGAGCGGGTTTCGTGCTGCGGCCACGCGCGCCGATCTACGAGCGCTACGTCGATCGGCCGGGGTTTCTCGATGCGTCGCTCGCCGGGCCGACGCGGGCGGTGCAGGCGCGGCGGCCGACTTCGGTTTCAACCTCGACCGCGACCCCCACCGCGAGGGCTTCGTGAGCCTGGAGCGGATCCTCGCAGGCGTCGACGCTGCGGTCCGGCGCGTCCTCGAGCGCGCGCTCGAGGGGCGCGACGTCGGCGTGGACGACGGCGTCGTCCTCTGCGGGGCGCGCGGGGCTTCACTGCACGCGCTCGCGGCGGCGGCGGACGCGCTCCGGCGAGAGCAGGTGGGCGACACCGTCGGGTACGTCGTCAACCGCAACGTGAACTTCACGAACGTATGCGTGAAGGCGTGCCGCTTCTGCGCCTTCTCGCGTACTCGCCGGAGCGACGAGGGATACTTCCTCCCGACCGACGAGATCGTGCGCCGCGCGCTCGAAGCGCAGGCCTTCGGCGCGACCGAGGTGTGTATCCAGGCCGGCCTCGCGCCCGGGGTCGACGCGCGCTTCTACGTGGACCTCGTCCGCGCGCTGAAGAGCGCCGCGCCCGCGCTCGACGTGCACGCGTTCTCCCCTGAGGAGGTGAAGTACGCCGCGACCGAGAGCGGCTGGCCCATACGCCGCGTCCTCGAGGAGCTCCGCGACGCCGGACTCGGCTCGCTCCCCGGAACGTCCGCCGAGGTCCTCGACGACCGCGTCCGCGCGCGCATCGCGCCGGGCCGCATCACGACCGCCGAGTGGATCGACGTCGTCGGCACCGCCCACGCCGTCGGGCTGCCCACGACCTCCACGATCATGTACGGCCACGTCGAGACCGACCCGGAGCGCGTACGCCACCTCGACCTCCTGCGCTCGATGCAGCGCGAGACGGGCGGCTTCACCGAGTTCGTGCCGCTCTCGTTCGTCCACGAAGAGGCGCCCATGACGCTGCGCCACCAGCTGCCCGAGCTCCGCGGCGGGCCGACCGGCGACGACGTCATCCGGCTGTACGCCATCGCGCGCCTGATGCTCGGGAACTCGATCAAGAACGTCCAGGTCTCGTGGGTGAAGGACGGCATGCGCCAGGCGCAGTGGCTCCTCTCGTGCGGCGCCAACGACTTCGGCGGCACCCTCATCAACGAGAGCATCTCGACCTCCGCCGGCGCGACCCACGGCCAGCTCCAGTCGCCCGCCGCCTTGCGCCGTGCCATCCGCGACGCCGGGCGCGTCCCGCTACAGCGCACCACGCGCTATGGCGTCGTCCGCGCCTTCGCGGCGCACGCGGAGCCCGGCGAGGAGAGCCCGCTCGACGCGGTCGACGACCCCGACGCCACCTTCGGAAGCTACGAGAAGCTGACGCGCGACGAGCGCTTCCGCTTCCGCCTTCCGGTCGCGCCCGTCACGGCTTGACGGCGCCCGCGCGCTGCGGCGAGCGCTCCGTCGTCAGGCGGGCGAGGTCCGACGGACCGTCGACGTCGAAGGCGATGCGCTCGTTCTCGACGACCGCCACGCGAAGACCCGCGGCGCGCGCCGCCTCGGAGTGCAGCGCGAAGCTGCGGTCGCTCCCGAAGCGAGTCGCGATCGCCGTCGGCGGCGCCAGCGCCAGCGCGTTCGTGTGCCGCCCGAGGTGATCGCGAACGAGAGCCACGTCGGCGCCGTTGAGCGCGTCGAGCAGCGCAGCGACGTCGCGCGCCTCGATGTCGGGGAGGTCCGCCATCAAGACGACGGCCGCCATCGCCCCGCGCGCTTCGACGTCGGCGAGCGCGCGATCGACGACGCCCGCCAGCGAACCCGCGGCCGCGGCCCCGGGATCGTCACGTCGGACGTGCGCGCCGCGAGCGCGCGCGAGCTCCTCCACATCGTCGCCGTCGGTCGCGACGAGGACGCCGCCCAGGTCGCAGGCGACGAGGACGTCGAGCATGTGCTCGAGGAGCTTCCGCGCGAATGTGGCGCGCGCGTCCTCGTCGAGGACGGGCCGCAGGCGCGACTTGCCGCGCGCGAGCGACTTGGCGGGAACGATGGCCCACGTCAGGTTCACGCCCGCCATGCTAGGCGTGTTTGCGGAGGATTCGATATGCGGATCGGTATCGTGGGCGGAACGGGCAAGCAGGGTACGGGGCTCGCGCTTCGGTGGGCCCGCGCCGGACACGCGATCGCGATCGGCTCGCGGGACGCGGCGCGGGCGCGCGCGCGCGTCGCCGAGCTCGCGAAAGAAGCCGCACAAGCGGGCGGCGGAGCCGACCGCGCGCTACAGCTCGAAGGCGGCGACAACGCGTGGGCCGCCGCTCAGAGCGACGTCGTCGTCCTCACCGTCCCCTACGAGGCTCACGGCGAGACGCTGCGCGCGATCCAGCCGCACGTCGGGGGCAAAGTCGTCGTCGACCTGACGGTCCCGCTCAAGCCGCCGAAGGTCAGCCGCGTGCACCTCCCTCCCGGCCAGGCGGCCGCCCTCGAGACGCAAGCCCTCGTCGGGGCCGGCACCCCGGTCGTCGCCGCCCTCCACCACGTGAGCGCGACCCATCTCGCCGACCTCTCGCACACCATCGAGTGCGACGTGCTCGTCGTGTCCGACCACGCGCGCGCAAAAGCCGCCGTCCTCGACCTCGTACGTGACCTCGGCCTCCGTGGGCTCGACGCCGGAGCGCTCGTGAACGCGATCGCCCTCGAGTCTCTCACGCCCGTGCTCATTCATCTGAACCGCGTGTACAAGAGCGAGGGCGGCGCGGGCATCCTCTTCACGGATCTGCCGGGGGCACCTCCCCGCGGAACGTGACGGCGCGCGCGCCTAAGCGTCTGGCTTGGCGACGAACCGCGTCCGCCAGCCCTCGCTCCGGCGCCACGGGTGGAAGGGGTCTCCCGCGAGACCGAACGCCGTACGCAGGTCGCTGCGCAAACGACTGACGAGCTTCTTGGTCGCTTGAACGCCGCCGAACCGCCGGGTCTGCAAGTAGCCATAGCCCTCGCAGAACGCGAGGAGCAGCTCCCAGACGCGCGTGGCCTCGCGAGTCTGGGCGTGCGCCATCCCCAGATCGACGTGGGTGCGCCGGTACGACTTCGCGCCGGCCACAACGATGCGAACGGTCCGCTCGTCGACTCGCGAGATGGTGACTTCGTTCCAGCGGGAAACGCCGGGCACACAAGGTAAGGCTGTCTCTTATACACATCTGACGCTGCCGACGATCTTACGCGTGTAG
>CALKVG010000180.1 GCA_937998045.1 uncultured Myxococcales bacterium | reverse complement strand
GTCGCCCGCCGACAGCGCGACGCGCGACCGGGGATGGCTGCCCGCAGCTACGACGACGGGCGTTCCGAGCAACCTGCCTGCCCCGTCGAGCATCGCCATGCGCACCGTCCTGGCTCCAGCTGCACCGGCGTCGGCCGACGGTCCCTCGGTCCAGACCACCCAGGCCGTCCCGCCGAACCATGCGATCGATGCCGATCCCGGAACGGCGTCCGCGTCCGTCGCCGGCAGAGCCGTGACAGGACGCAGCTCGATTCCGCCTCCTTCGTCCGGCGATGCGATCATGCTCGCAACGACGACCGAGCGCGGCTCGCACGTGGATCCGTCGGTGCAGTCGTCGTATGCGGTCGCGACGAGGTAACTGCTCCCCGTCCAAGCGATCGACGGCGCGCGCCCGGGGTAGCTCTCTCCGGGCGCCAGCGGAGACGGGCCGCGCACGACGGCACCGTCGGCGTCCAGCAACGCACCGAACGGCCGAGCCGGTCCCGCGCCGGGAGCGCCAACGTCGCGCCATGCGACGGCGTACCCATCTCCGTCCCACGTTCCGCCCGAGCCAACCGCGCCACCGGCGACGAACGAGTAGATGGCGTCGCCGCTCGGCGCGACCTCCACGTCCGCGCCCTCCTCCCACCGGGCCAGATCGAGCAATCGAAGCTGTGGACGGCCGACCTCGGCGTTGTCGCGGTGCCAGGCGAGGGCCAGAGTGGGCGGCGCTCCGAGCGAGTGCGCGAGATATCCAGGCCCCAGCGCGAACTCACCGAGCAGCTGCGGCGGCTCGTCCAACGAGACGTCGTCGGGCCAGGTGGGGCCTACTCGCGCGCGCGCAATCTCGATGTCGTCAGGGAGTCCGCTGTCGCCGGCATTGGCGAACACCTGAATGGCGATCGAGGCGGCTTCGTCGCCGCCGCCTGGATCGAGGACGAGCATCGACGGCGCCGTCGCCTGCCGATCGGCGAAGCCGACGATCGGAATCGGCGGACCGGCCAGCGATAGCGAGCAGGTCGGCTGCGCCGAGATCGTGCCTCCCGAACCGGTGCCCGCCGCGCCCGCGCCGGCAGGTTGCGAGCTGCCGCACGCGCACACGACGATCGCGAATGGCACGGCCACCGCCCGGTGCATCGCTGGAGTTCTAGCACCGCGCCGGCGGCCCTCAGTACGGATCGTCGCCGGCAGATTTTGTAGCCCCAGGCTGCGCGCTCGAGAGAAACGAATCTCGCTTGCCGGGCGCAGACGCGGTGGGGGCGGGCGTGGATGACGGCGGGACCAACGGGACGTAGGGCAAGCCGAAAGCGCTCTGCAGCGAAGGGACCCGTGGGAAGAGAAAATTCGGGACATGAGCCCAGTCGCCGAGGACGATCGTCGTCCCGGTGCCGCCCAGCTGACCCAGCGCGTCGTACGCGTGCAGCATCACCTCCATCGGCGTGACGCCCGCCGTCTCGGCGCGGCGCTCCTCCGCGTGCGCTCTGGCCATCTGCCGCGCCACCTCCGCGTCGGCCTTCGCGTCGATCACCTTCTTCTGCGCCGTGCTCTCCGCGTTGAGCTTCGCGATCTCCGCCTGCGCCTTCGCGACCTTCTTCTGCGTCTCTATCTGCGCCAGGTCCTGCTCCGCCTTGAAGCGCGCGTTCTCGGCATCCTTCGCCATCTCGAGCTTCTGCGCGGCCGCCTCCGTCTCGAGCTCCAGCTTCTTCTGCGCGGCGGCCGCTTCCGTCAATTGCTTCTTCTTCTCCATCTCCCACGCGAGCGCCGCCTGCTGCCGCGACGCCTCCTGCTCTCCGGCGATCCGCAGCCGGATCTTCTCGGCGATCTCGGGCGCGTACGTCACGTTCTCCAGCGTCACGCTGGAGATGTCGATGTGCTTGCCGGCCGTCCGCCTGCGGACCTCCGCCTCCACCTCGTTCTCGAGCGCCTCGTTCTTCTTCTGAAGCTCGGTGTACGAGTGGCGGGCGAAGACGCCGCGGCAGGCGCTCCGAAACTCCGGCCCGATGACTTCGTCGTAATAGTTCGGGCCGATCTCGGTATCGAGCTGGTAAATTTCGGACTCGATCGGCTTGTAGATGACGCTCAGCTTGAGTTTTAGATCGAGCCCCTCGGAGCTCTTCGTCTGAATCTCCTCGCTTCGCGTCGAATACGTGACGTCGAAGTCGTCTATCCGGTTCGGCGTGCAATAAAGAAAACACCACCCGAGCTTGTACTTGCCGGGCATGAGCGCCTCGCGTTTGAGGCCCCCGTCGTTGGGGGCGAAGTAGAGTCCGCGATGTCCGGGCTCGATGGTCGTCGTCGCGCAGCCGCCGGAGCCGAGCGCAAGGGCGGCGAGAAGGCAAGCCTTCGCTGTCGTCATCGTTCTCATGGGATCCTCGTTCTTTCGTTCCGCACCGCGGGGAAGCGCCTCGCGGAGAGAGAGCGGCGCGCTCAGGCAGGCCCGGGGGGCGGAGGCTCGAGCGGAACTCCGCCACCGAGCCAGCCGGCCAGGTCGCGACCGATGCGCACCATGCAGCGGTAAACGACCGGCGCGCCCTCCTCGGCAGAGCGCAAGCCGCCCTCGCGGCAGCCGAGACGCGTCTGGCCGAGGTAGGTGTTGCCGTCGCGTGTGCGCAGCGTGGCGCGCGCGTCGAGGCCGATGACGACACGGCCGCCCGGCTGGAGCTCGGCGTCCGCTCCCGTCACTTCGACGAGCACGGTCCAGCCGCCGTGCCTTGCGACCGGGTGCTCGCGATGCGCCTCGGCCCAGGGAGCGGTGGCCGACGAAACGGCGATACCGAGCGCCGTCTCGAGGTCCCCGTAAACGATGTCCGATCCACGCACCGGCAGCGGGTCCGCAATGGCGGTGCTTCGGCTCACGACTTCGAGCGGCGCGGCCAGCCCCGGCACGGTCGGCGGCCCCGCCGTGCGAAGGAGCGGAACGATGCGCGGAGGCGAACTGCAACCGAGTCCCAGTGCGGCGAGCACGGGTACGAAGCAGGCGACGCGCATGCTCGAGCGCATGAGCAAGCGACGCGCCATACGGCAGAGCATCGCGAGCGCGCGCGAATTCCCGGCGTCGCAAGCGTCGGGACGGCCACGGGTCGGCTCGGGTCCGCGCATGGGAGACGCAGCGCCAGGGACCCCGAGGGGCGGGTCGCCCCACGCGAGAATCGGCGCTCGCGACGAGGCGAGAGCGCGTTCGGTCGCGCCGGCAACGGCTCCGCGATTGCACGGAAGAAGGCGCGTTCGGACGCGAGGAAGTCCGATGAGTTGCGCGGAGGTCTGCCATGGTTGCGCATTTCCCCTACGTCGCGGCCGCAGCCGTCACGGCCACCGTCGGTGTGGTCACGACCGGAGTCTGGGGGCCTCAGGCGCCCGCTCACGCTCCCGCTTTCGTCCAGCCGTCTCCGCCGCACGTCGCCGTGGTGTCGCGACCGAATCTCGCCAATACGCCGGCGAGCACCACGGTCGCGCAGGCCGCGCCGATGTATTTCGTTCCGGGCAACGTCGGACAGCTCGTCGGCGTCCCGGGCAACCCCGCGAGCGCCCAGGTTCCGGGCCTCACGCAGGCGTCCCAATACGCCCAGCCCGGGATGAACCAGGCGGGGCAACCGCCCTTCGGCGAGATGCTCTACAGCATGCAGACCTACATGAACCAGCCGGGCGTGCAGGACTTCTACACGACGTACAACCCGAGCGTCGTCCAGGCCAACGAAGGCGTGACACCGAGCCCCGCGTATCCGAACCCGACGACTCCGCAGACCGGCGTTCCCTCTGCCAGCGGGACGAACGTGGGCAGCATGCTCACGCTAGGCCCCGCGGCTGGCAATGGCAACGCGAGCGTCGGCTTCTACAACGGGTTCGGCCCCGGCCAGGCGAACTTCGGTTTCTACGCCGGCTTCACCACACCCAGGTAGTCGGGTACGCACAGAGCTCTCCTCCTCGCGCCATGAGGACCTCTCCTTCTCACCAACCAGAGTCGTCATCGGCGCGCTCGACAGCGCCGTGCCGATCTCGCGCGTCACCAGTTGAAGTCGCACGACCTTGCGCTGGTGGCGTCCGGATTCACCCTGCGCTCCCCGGACCCTCGATGCCAGCGTGGCTCCCTGCAGCGAGGACTTGCTCGCCCCGGACCTCCGCGCCGAGCGTTCAGCCGCCCGAGAAGATCTCGTCGAAGAACGCCTTCATCGCGTTCCACGAACGCCGGTCGGCGCGCTCTTCGTAGAAGACGCCCGGGATCCCGACCGACGCGGCGTCCTTGCGTGTGAAGCCGTGGCCGGCGTGAGCGTACGTCATCAGCTGCCAGTCTGCGTCGGCGCGGCGCATCTCCTCGACGAACGCCGCCACCTGCTCCGGCGGGACGAGCGGGTCCTCCACGCCGGTGCACACGAGAAGCTTCGCGCGGATCGCGCCCCGCTCCGCGGGGAGGGCGGTCTGGAGCAGCCCGTGAAAGCTCACGACGGCTGCGATGTCGGCGCCGGAGCGCGCGAGCTCGAGCACCGCCATTCCGCCGAAGCAGTAGCCGATGGCGGCGATGCGCGAGCGGTCGACTCCCGGTTGCGCGACGAGAGCGTCGAGCCCCAGACGCACGCGGCGGCGCAGCTTGGCCGGATCGGCGCACAGATCGCGCATCAGCTCGTTGCGCCGCGCGGCATCCCTCGTGAGCTCGCCGTTGCCGTAAAGGTCGCAAGCGAGGGCGACGTATCCGAGCTCTGCGAGGAGCCCTGCTCGCCATTTCGGGTGATCGTTGATGCCGCCTCCCTCGTGCACGACGAGCACGCCGGGACGCGGCGTTTGGATCGCCTCGTCGCGGGCAATCTCGCCGCGGAAGAGTTTCTCGCCGTCGCGGTAGTCGAAGGGCGTGCGCACCACAGTCATGGGCGCAGGCCTACATCACCGGGCAGGCATCCGCCAAGACTGTCTCTACGAGGCGTGCCCGCCGCCGGCGCTCGCCCCCTCGCGGCCGAGCGCACCGTGGCTAAGGCAGTCGCTCGAGGATCTCGAGCAGTCGCGTGACCGAGAGCCTCGCCGCCTCGAGAACGCTCCGGAGCTGGTCGGCGTCGAGAACGGGGGCGAGCGGCACCCGCACGACGGACGCTGGGTCGCGCGTCAGGGTGATCTCGTGGGCGCTTCTCGCTGCAATTCTCCAGAAGCCGGCGCTCTCGAGAGCGGCGACCATCTCCTTGCCCGAAAGCGCCGGCACGAGCCACACGGGTTGGTACGTGCCGCTGGCCTTGCCGACAGGCCTTTCGCGGTGGGGATCGGCTCGAAGCACCCGGGTCACGTCGGGCGGCCACGTACACGTTGCGTGCCCGATCCCCGTCGCCAACGTCGTGGCGGGCGGCGCCCACCACCCCGTACTGCTCAAAAAGCGGAAGGATTGGCTCCCCCGAGGGATCTGGGGGTCACTTCCCCGACCACTGAGGACTGAAGAGCTCTACCGATTGACGAGCGGCCCGGGGGGGCCCCGCGCTCGAGCGGCCAATCGAGCCCGACAATTCCGTCAAAGACATTTCCTGTGGATATCCGTAATATCCAATGCTGGCCCCGACTGGCCTGCCGCGCGATGCGCGAGGCGCCGAGATCGAGGCGACCTGTGGTGAGGCATGAATAGCCAGCAGCGCGAGATCGTGGCATGGACGGAGAACTGCGAGCATTGCCGACGCGAGACGTGCGTCGTCCTCGGGGAGCGATTGAAAGATGCGGAGAGCGCCGTGGCCTCCCGAACACGGCCTGAAGTGGCGACCGCGCTCCTCGAAGCCGCCGGCTGGGTGAATCGCCGGGGGGCCCTGCAATGCTTTGTCCCGACTGCGTCGGAGCTCGTCCGGTCCCCGCCTGGCAGCGGCGGCGCGGTTGGCGAGGGATACACCGGGCCAGGGCCACGTCGGGTTAGACGCAGCGAGCCAAGGGGGCCGCTGCGGCCACGGCCTGTTCGATCGAAGTCCTGGCGTGATGCTTTCCCGCTGGGCAACGTGGGGCATGTGGCCATCCCCTCGTAGGCGCCAGCAGGACCTCGAAGGGCGTGGCAGAACTCTACG
This sequence comes from uncultured Myxococcales bacterium, assembly GCA_937998045.1. Lineage (GTDB taxonomy): Bacteria > Myxococcota_A > Polyangia > Polyangiales > Polyangiaceae > Palsa-1150. Next base: position 1,296 of record CALKVG010000180.1, on the reverse strand, counting down.
ACGACCGCCGCTTTGAGGCGATCTTGTGTCCCTCGATCGCAGCGACGCAGGCCGCCGAGGGTACAGAGGCCCCGATCCGCCGCTTCGTCGCCCTCACCTAGTTGAGTCGGGAAGGGCGCAAGTTCCCTCCGCGACTGCCGGAGAATTTCCGCACGTGGCAGCACCGCAGCGAACTTGTTCGAGGATCGCGAAGACGTCTGCCTGGATCCCTGCGCTGATCTCGTCGAGCGGCAGGTGGCCGAGGCTCTTCTTGGAAAACGGGTTCTGGAGCTGCGTTCCGATGTGGTCGAGGACGAGAATGGGCGCAGAGACGAACAGCGTGACGAACGGCGTGGCCCATCCCGCGGTCTCCAGGAGCCCGAACGGAACGAGAACGAGGTAGACGAAGATGAAGCGGCCGATCGCGACGGCGTAGGGGTATGCGAGCGGCGTCTTCAAGATGCGCTCGCAGCCGCCCGCGAGATCGATGAGGAGCGCGCGTTCCTTGTCGGCTTGCAGGAACCCGAAGCCGTCGAAGCCGTCGGGCGCGCGGCGACCCTCGCCCAGAAGCTCCGCGAGCTTCCATGCTGCGAACGAAGGCATGTGCCGCGCGCGCGCCACGTCGCGAGCCACCTCGTCGCCCAGGAGCTCCACGGCCTCGGGGATGTCGCGCTCGCCCCGGAGGCTGCAGCGAATGGCGTGCGGCATCGCGGCCGTCCAGCGGACGAGCGCCTGTCTCCAAGAGGGCTCACCCGGACCATACGTCAAGCCGGCAATCGCGAGATTGCGGCACTGGTTGACGATGCCGCCCCAGAGCTTGCGCCCCTCCCACCACCGCTCGTAGCCCGCGTTCGTGCGCAAGATCAGGATGAGTCCCAGCGCCGCGCCGGACACCTCGATCGGACCGACCGGAATCGCGAGCACCGGCAAGAAGCGGTGCGCCACCGTGACGACCGCGGCAATCGCCGAGAAGGCGAAGACCCGCGGCAGGACGTGCGGAGTGGCCGTGCCGCGGTAGGCGAACGCGAAGTGCCAGAACCACGGCGGATCGTGCGTCTCGTGCATGGCGGCTGTCCCGATCGGACCAGCCGATCCGAAAAGCGTGCCCGTGCTCGGGCTACCTGGACCACCCGTACCTACGGGTCGCTCGTCGTGCGGAGAGCCGTCCGCTCGCCGACCACGGGCAACGCCTTCCACACGGCCCAGTAGTTGTTCCCGGCGGACCACATCAGCCAGCCGACCGCCCCGTTCGCCTCCGCGCTCTGGATCTCCTGTCTCTTATACACATCTCCGAGCCCACGAGACAGGCAGAAATCT
>CALKVG010000179.1 GCA_937998045.1 uncultured Myxococcales bacterium | reverse complement strand
AACTCGCGCGCGAAGACGAAAGCGATGATTGCGACGCCCAGCGCGCCAAGGGCAATCGAGGCGGCGGCGTGCCTCACCCCTACGAGCGCCGACGCGTAGACGAACGTCCCGCCGGCCACGACGGCGAGACCGACTAGGAACACCGGTAAGAGGGGGCCCTCGCGTCCGGGCAGCTGCTGGAGCACGCTCACGAAGCGCCGGGCAAGCAGCACGAACGTGAGCATCGAGACGAACGACGCTCCGCTCAGGGACGAGCTCGAAAGAAAAAAGTCGTACACGCCGTGGGTAATTACGACGAGCGGAATGGTCTGCGTCCACCCGTCGAGGAGTTCGGGATCGTGCCGCCCGCGAACCGCGTCGTCGATGGCGACGGCCACGATGCCGGTCGTGCTCAGGTGAAGGAAGTTCGCAGTCAGAAATCGCGCCAGCGCCGTCGACAGCCCGAGGTGAAAGTAGCCGACGTTTTCTTCGACGGCGAACCCGAGGCCCACGAGCGCTCCGCAGGCGAGTGCGTCGCGCCGGGTCCCGAGTCGCCTGAGGGCCAGGACGAGCGGAAACACAAAGGCTGCCTTGACGATCTCCTCGCGGAGCCCGACCCCGAGGACGTAGTAGATGATGTCCGCGGCGGGCTGCCCCTTCTCCGAGAAGTGCAGGACGTTCTCTTCGAGGATGCTCAGCAAGATGACGACGTAGGTGCTCGCCACCCCCAGGACGAACGCCGTGGCGAAGAGCGGCAGCCGGACCTTCGGGCGATCTCCGGCGCGACCGACGATCGCGCAAAACGCGAACCAGACGAGCCCAGACAGCGCCGCGAGCAGCCAGATGCCGAGGGTCGTGCCCTCGTAGTGCGCGAGGAAGAACCAGCGCACCGCGGCGGCCCAGTCGCGGGAGACGATGGCGTTCTCGAGAAACACGGCGGCGGAGACCTGGGCGGCGAATCGCGGGTCGGACAGCGCGACGCGCAGGCGATCCCACGCGCCGGAGTCGATCCAGATATGGCACGCAGCCGTGGCATCCTCCCGGCGATTGTCGAAGGCCGACGCTTCGCGGGCGAACGCCTCGGCGGCCTGCGCCTCGTCACCCTCCCTGTCCGCCACCCTCCCCAAAAGGTGATTGGCCAGCGCGACGGGCGGATTGCGCCTCGACGCCGCGACCACTTGCTGGCGCTCGTCGAGGTCGTCGACGCCGGCGAGGAAGACGCGCCACCAGCGGATGAGCAGCCGGTCGTCGCCATCCATTCCGGGCGAAGCGAGGAGCGCGTCGATGCGACTCTCGTCGACGGCGGGCGCGAGCTGCGGGGGCGCGAACTCGTCATCCTCGAGCGAAACTCCGGGACGACGCGACCGCAAGAGACGATCGTGGTTGTCGAGAAGATCGATGAGCAGCCGCACGTCTGCGGGGTGCTGGGCGGCCGCCGCCAGATACTGCTGTTCGGCTGCGTCGAAACGCCCGTTCTCGGCGAGAGCTTCCGCGCGCTCGACGGCCGACTTGCGACGGCCCCCGAGCAAGTCTGCCGCGTACCCCGCTCCGAGGGCGATCGCCAGCACGGCTGCGACGAGAGCGACCAGAGGCCGAGAATGGAAGAAGCCAGCGGGTGCCACGTTCGTACGAAACGTAGTTCGCCTGGACGTCTGCAGGGAAACAGTCCGCGAGCCCGCATCGCCGGTTCGCGATCCGGCGATGCGAGAATGAACGTACGTTCATCGCGCCGAGCACGGCCCCTCACCCGACAATCGTCCAGAATAACTGGACTTTTTGACCGCGCTACGTACGCCCGGCGCGCGCCATCGTGATGCTCACGCTCCGATGGCCGGATCGCTCATGCTGTCGGTCCCGGTTTCGACGTGGCCCGCGATGCGCTGCTGGAAGGTCGCGTCCGACTCGACCTCGATGGTCAGATCGTACCAGCCGAAGGTTCCTTCCAGGGCCCAGTGCCAGGTCAGCGTCCTCCCGGGCTCGACAAACTGCACCAATGCCTTCTTGCCGTACGCGTCCGTTATGCGTACACGGCTGGAGGCGAGGCCACGGTTTTCGATGTCAAGCGTGATCCCGGGGGACTCCGGACGCGCGTCGAACTGGCTCCGCACGACGAGGTTCGCCCGGTCCTCGCCCGAGACGCTGCCCTTGAACGCGCGAAAGAAGCCGTTCGGACCGTACACGGACAAGTCGTAAGTCGCACCGCTCCCCTCCCCGAAGGCCCACGTATCCTCGACGTGCATCCCGGCACCGACGGTGTACGTCCACGGACCGCTCTGCGCGTCGCCGGACCGGACCTGGAATACCGCCGCAGCCTTGCCGCCATTTCCGAAGCGAAGCTTCACCGTGCCGTCCGCGAAGTCGGTTTCCCCCAGGACATGCACCTCATAGGGCACGGGGCGGGCGCGCCGCACCCCCGGCTCTTGCTTCGGGAGTGCTTGGCTGGTCGGGGGAACGGGCGAGTAGTCCGAGTGCCGCTGGTTGTCCGGCGGAGCGTAGCCGTCGGTGTTCGGCAGCGGCACCACCGCGTGGTTCGGCGATTCGAAGTTGAAGGCCGACGTGAGATCGCCGACGACTGCCCGGCGCCACGGGGTGATGTTCGACTCGACGATCCCCGGGTAGTCGCGCTCGAAGCGCCGCTCGATGAACCGGATGAGCGAAGTGTGGTCGAAGAGCTCGGAGTCGACCCATCCTCCCTTGCTCCACGGAGAGATCACGATCATCGGGACGCGGACGCCGAGGCCGTAGGGCCCCATCGCGTACTTGGAATTGCCCTGGAAGATCTCGTTGGTCGTATCGACCGTGGAGAGTCCCTGGGCCCGCGACTCCGGCGGGGTCGGCGGGACCATGTGATCGAAGAACCCGTCGTTCTCGTCGTACATCAAGAAGAAGGCGGTCTTGCCCCAGACGTCGGGATTCGACGTTAGGGCGTCGAGGATCTGCGATACGTACCACGCACCGTAGTTCGCCGGCCAGTTCGGGTGCTCCGTGAAGGCCTCGGGCGCGACGATCCAGGACACTTGCGGGAATGTGCCATTGGCCACGTCCGCGCGGAAAATGTCGAATAGCGTACCGCCTAGCGACACGTTCGTGCCGGTCCGCGCTCCCTGGTAGAGCGGGCTTCCCGGCTGGGCGTTCTGGTACTGGTGGAAGTAGAGGAGCGAATTGTCGCCGTAGTTGCCGATGTACGCATCGTCCCCCCAACCCCAGAAGTGGGCGGCGTCCAGCCCGGCGCCGGCGTCCTGGTAGATCTTCCAGGTAATGCCCGCCTGCTGGAGGCGCTCGGGGAACGTCGACCAGTCGTAGCCGGCTTCGGAGTTGTCGAGCACGGGGCCACCGCCGCGACCGTCGTTGCCGACCCAGCCCGTCCACATGTGATACCGGTTCGGGTCCGTAGCGCCCAAGAACGAGCAGTGGTACGCGTCGCAAACCGTGAAAGCGTCCGCCAAGGCGAAGTGAAACGGGATGTCGTTGCGCGTCAGGTGCGCCATCGTGGTCGTGCCCTTGGCCGCGACCCATTGATCGTACTTGCCCTCGTTCCACGCGCGGTGCGTGTCCGTCCAGCCGTGGGGGAGGTCCTCGAGAAACTGGAGCCCGAGGTCCCTGGCACCCGGATGGAACGGGAGCAGGGGGCCCGTCCCGTTGGGCTGAGACCACACGGGATCGCCGCTCGGGAGGCGGACGGCTCGAGGATCGCCGAAACCTCGGACGCCGCGCAGCGTGCCGAAGTAGTGATCGAAGGACCGGTTCTCTTGCATCAGAACGACGATGTGTTCGACGTCGGCGATCGTGCCGGTTCGTTGGCGCGCAGGGAGCGCCAGCGCCCTCTTGATGCTCTGCGGAAAGGCCGAGGCGAGCGCAGCAGCGCCCAGGAGCTTGAGGAATTTGCGACGGTCGGATGCCATGAGAACCTCCGG
>CALKVG010000178.1 GCA_937998045.1 uncultured Myxococcales bacterium | reverse complement strand
CGCACGATGCGCGGTCACGCAAGAACCCGCAAGGCGTCCGAATGGAGACGGTTACATACCACTGCCGAGGTTTTGCGAGACGACCACGCGGCGGTCCGGGCGTTCCTCGGAACGCTGATCGACCCTCGTCGTGCGCTCCCCGTGGTCCTGGTGAGTGCCCGCCGCGAGAATGACCGCCCCATTATCGATGCCGACCAGGTCGCTGACTGGTTATCCGGTCTGGCTCACGTTTGGGTCGAAGAAAACCGCTTTCCATCGACAAAGCTTCGCTCAGCGGGCCTTCCTGACCGACTCCGCGCCTGGGAAGGCGCAGTGCGGGTTTACTGGCCTCGCTTTACACTATTCGACGAAGCGTACGAGCACCCGTTCTGGGCGCCGGAGCACGTCGCACGGCTGGAAGCAGCACGCGCGAATGGGTTCCGCGAGAGTCTACTCGGTCGCATTGCGCAAATCGCCCAATACTCGGTGTTTCCCGGCGATCTTCGTTGGACGGACCTCGAAGGGATGGACCGTGCGCGAGCCATGCGCGAACTGCAAGCGAAGGGCGACGACAGGGCGCTTCTCGACCTGGCGATCCAGGACATCGATGCGAAGAATCGAACGATACAAGAACTCACGCAGCAGGCTGCCGAACTTTCGGCAAAGTTGAGCACCGTTGCCCAGCAAGAAGCGTTTTGGAAGCAGCAGTATCTCGACCGTGTCGCCTCGTCCTCCTCGCCCTCGGTACCCGCCGAAGCACCGCCTGATCTGCCCGATGTGGAGGCAGCCGTCGAACTCGCACAAGATCGCTTTCGCGATCGGCTGCTCTTCGCCCTAAACGGCAAATCTCATGTGAAGCGCAACCCATTTGACAGCCCCGACGATGTATTCGCCGCCCTGCACTTTCTCGCGACGGAATACTGGGACGCGCGCATCGCGGGAAGCGATGGTGCTGATTTCGACCACGAATTACGAAGGCGCTGTGGCTGGTTCTACAAGGGCAGTCAGGGCGAGACTACAACCTCGAAGTATCGCGAGTGGTACACTGCCAATGCGAACGGCAGATCGTACGTTCTCGACAAGCACGTCGGAACAGGATCCTCGCGGGATCCCAGATTCACCATCCGAATAGGGTTTGACTGGGACGCTGACTTGGAGCGAGTGGTCATCGGCTACATCGGACAGCACCCGCGAACGGACGCCTCGTGAGCACCTACCGCAAGAAGCTGATCGAGGTGTCGCTCCCGCTCGAAGCCATCAACGTTGCTTCTGCGCGTGAGAAGTCGATCAGACACGGGCATCCATCGACCCTGCATCTCTGGTGGGCGCGGCGACCTCTCGCGGCGGCGCGGGCGGTTCTGTTCGCTCAGCTCGTCGATGATCCGTCATCCTGGACCGAGGTCTTTCCGTCTGAGGAAGCACAGAACGACGAGCGGCAACGCCTCTTTCGGCTCATCGAAAACCTCGTTGTTTGGGAGAATTCGAACAACGAATCCGTCATCAATGCGGCGCGACTGGAGATCGCGCGCAGTCACGCTCGTTCCTCATCCTCGCCGAAGGCGAAGGCGATCCTCAAAGACGGAGTTACGCCCGACACCGTCAATAACTATCTTGTGACCGAACTGCCTCCTGTCCACGATCCGTTCGCAGGTGGTGGCACGATCCGCTGGAAGCACAGCGCCTCGGATTGCGAGCCATCGCGACCGGTCTGAATCCGGTGGCGGTGACGATCAATAAGGCGCTTATCGAGATTCCGCCGAAGTTCGTCGCCATGGCGCCGGTCAATCCCAAATCTCGGGCGGAAGATAAGCTCAAGACGTGGCGCGGTGCAGAGGGGCTCGCGGCGGACGTTCGCTACTACGGCGCATGGATGCGCATTGGGACGGTTCCTTCGTTCCGGTCACGGCCTCCGGCGCGTTGGCGCGCGCGCGGGGGCCTTTCCCTTCCTTGTACGTACGGTACTTGGACGTTCGGGGCACGCCGCCGACGCACCCGAGCGGCGCCCCATGTAGGACAAAGTGGTTTTGTGCTGTCGGGGCGCGAGCTTGGGCCCTTGCGCCGCCCCCGCCCCCCCGTACCCTTTTGGGGTGGATACGCCGTCCCGGGACGTTGCTACAGGCCCGATCGCTGCTCGCCCCTGCCAGGGGTGCGGGAAGGCCTTCACCCCCCGCTCCGGGGGCGGTGGGAAGGAACAGACGCACTGCAAGGCGGCGTGCCGCAAGCGCAGCCTTCGCCAGCGGCGTGAGGGCGAGCTGGAACAGGCCATCGAGGTGGCCGTCCAGCGGTTCGCCGCCGAGCTTCGAGCCCTGATCGAGCGGGCGCGCCGCTCCGCCTGAGATCGCCCGTGTGATCGTGCCGTTTCCTGCGCGAACAACGCGCGCGCGTAGGCCCCGATCGCCTCTACTTCTTCTCGATCTCGGCCAAGATCTGCGCGGCTGGCTGCGACAGCGTGGTCCCATCTGTCGGCTCGCCCAGCAAGCGCCAAAGGCCGTCCTCATCGACCGTGCCCGTTTGCTGGTACTGCTCGATCACGTCCTGTATCCACCCAGTGGGCTGGATGTCGCGCAGCGGGGGCAGGGAACTATTGCTGTAGTCGAACGGGTCCATATGCGTACCTCTTCAGTCCAGGGCCACGTCGAACGGCTTGTGCTTCACCCAGCGAAAATTTCGATCGGTTGTGATGACCGCGATCTCGATGGGACCGCCGCAGACAGGGGGCAAGTGCGAGTACTTCATGCTCTTGATCGTCGTGTAGATGAGCGAGTGCACGAGCTCGATTGCATCCCGAAGCGGCATGATCCGTGGCAACTGCAGTACCCGTTCCGTTAGTACGGCCACGAGCTCCTGGGGTGTACCCCCCCACTTGCCCGATCGCAAAAGCGCCGTGACGATTTCTTGGTCAAAACCGAGCGCGAGCCGGTTCACCATGTTGGGAACGCCCCAAAATTGCAGGTCCCCCATGGGAAGCGGGTGGGGTGTAGGGGGTCCGGGGAGCAAGGGCGACACGTCTACCCGAAACGCGGACGGTTGTCTGCTCTCGCCGCAGCGGCCCGCGACGCAGAAGCCAACTGATGTCCGACGCACGAGCTGGGTGCGGATTTCCACGAGGCCGGGCTCTACCGGCGGTGTCTCCGAAAGCTGCTTCGCGGCCTGTATCTCTGCCGCGAGCGATTTCGAGTATGCCGCCCAGAAGTACTCGCCCCACTTCTGCGCGACTTCTTGCATCGACCCGGGGGGAGCCGCGCGAAGTGAGTCGGCGAAGGAGGCAATGACTGTCCGGTAGCTGAGATCGGGCAAACCGCCGAGGCCCCACGTGACGATCCCGAGGGTGCTGTTCTCGCCGATCTCGAACAGTTTCTGACCGTAGAGGAAATACCGAACGACGGGCGCCTGTGGCGCGCCTCCCGTTCGCGGTGGCATGGGAGTGATCTGCGTCGTTGTACTGTCCGCTGCCAAGATCACCCCTTCCGGCAACAGGAAGCACGCTGCGATCGTCATCCGAATCTCCCCCGTTTGAGCGCCAGGCTAACCCAAAGCAGCCGCAGCCGGCCGATTTTCTCGCAGGGCGGAGAGGTGCATCGGAGCGACCGGCTCCCGCGTGAACAAGCGCGTCGCCTGAACCGTCAAACGTTGCGCAGCAAAGTGCCCCCGCGCGGCGCCAACCGCCGGGGGCGTGGCCAACCCCTGCATACACAGGAGTCGACATGAGCAACGTATCGAAACCGCCCGGCAGCACCATCCCCAGTCCGCCGCTCGCACCGCCGGGCCCCGGCGTCCCCGCCGATCTGCTCGATGCATACGCGCAGGACGTCTCCGAGCAGCTCAGCGCGATCGAAGACGCCACCGCCGCGCTCCGCCAGCTCGCGGCATCGATGCAGCGCGAGAGCGATCGAGCGAAGCAGGGCCGCGCTCCCTGACCAGGCCGAAACGGCGAGCCTCGATGCTCGCCGTCGCGCCGTCACGCGGCGCCTGACGAGGTCATCTCGATTGTTCGGCCTAGAGGCAGGCGCCCGTGCTAGCGGCTTGGCGCGGGAAGCGCCTTCACTGTTTCGTCAGGATGAGTTCGAACGTGTACGGCGTTCCCTGCGTTTCGTATAGCGTCAGCGTCGTCGGGCTCGCCGTGTACGGGTGCGGGATCGTCAGCGTGTCCGGGCACCCGTTGTACGCGCGCACCAGCATCGTCCCATTCGTTGTCCACGTCCCCGATGATGGCGGGTTCTGGAAGCCATCGACGTAGTCATTCACCTCGAAGGTGCTCGCGCCGAGCTGCATCGTGAGCTGCTCGCTGGCCATCGCCCCGGCGTCTTGGTCACCGTAGACGTTCTCCCGGGTCAGGAAGTAAAGCCCAGGAATAACGGTACCGCCCTGGGCGGTTGGTGCGTTGCCCTGAGTTTGGACGATCGGTACGACTGGGCCGCACTGGGTTGGGTACTTGCACATGTTCGGGTTCGGGTACGTCATCGCTGGGCACCATCCCCCGCCGTCGCCACCGTCTTGCACGTGAACGTCAGCGATAGAGGTGTCGGCGATAGAGGTGTCGGCGATGGCATCGGCGCTCGCCTCGGGGGTCTGTGCGTCGGTGCCCGCATCTGACGGGCTCAATGCCTGACCGGGTGAAGAGCATGCGCCGAGTAGCGGCAACGTGAGAAGAGTCCGAAAGAAGCTGGAAGAACCCATGGCTTGCCTCCGACCGTTAGACGATCGACCTGGCTAATGCGAGCATACGCCCTGCTGGTGACAGGTCGGTCCGGTATCGCCTAGCAGAGTGCAGCACTCGGTCCCCGCTCCGCAGCAAATGTTGCCGCAGCACGAGACCATGTTCCCGCAGCAGAGGCCGGGGCTGTTGGGGCAACCGACCTCACCCGTGGGGCAACCGGCGCAGGTGC
>CALKVG010000177.1 GCA_937998045.1 uncultured Myxococcales bacterium | reverse complement strand
CCCGACGACCCACCGCTCGAAGAAGTCCCCCCCGAGGAGCCACCGCTCGAAGAAGTCCCCCCCGAGGAGCCACCGCTCGAAGAGGTCCCGCCCGACGAGCCGCCGCTCGAAGAGGTCCCGCCCGACGAACTCCCACTAGGCGTACCGCTACTCCCCGAGGAGCTGCCGCTCGAAGAACCAGACGAGCCGCTCGAGGAGCCGCTGCCGTCGCCGGTCTCCGGCCATGAGGGGGATTGGCTGGAGCACGCGACGCTTGCGAATGGCGAGGCGAGCGCGATGCCGAAGGAGAGCGCAGCCCCAAGGTGAATGCGTTTGCAGCTGGGTATCATCATGTGCTCCTTTTTATGCTCCCCGTTCTTCGCGACCCATCGAGCATCAAACGTGCCGCGCGGGAAAAGCCCGCGGGCCCTGGACGTTCGGCGCAACAACGCGACTTTCCGCAGCGCCACGCTCACTACTCGGTTTTTGCCGAAACACGCGATCGATTCCGATGTCACCCAGTTTGTTTGGAAAGTTCCCCGAGTGCAGACTCACTGCGGAGGCGGCATGGTCGGCGCTGGCGGGACGATCGTATCCGGCACTACGCACGACGACAGGTCGAAGATCATGAACTCGAGCACCTTCTCCTGTTCGGAGAGCGCGACTCCGGTCGTCCCCGTGATGGGTCCCGGAGAGCAACCCGCGGGTGCGGGGGCATTGTCCTTCGTCGTGTAGCTGCCACCGACGTGCAGGTCGCTGAAGACGGCCCGGCCGCAATAGGACGCCTCGCCGGCGTCGGGCCCGGTCGCAGGAGTCAGGTTCACGGGCGTATCGAACGAGAAGTACATCGTCTCCCCGGCCATGCCTCCTCTCCCGGAGCCGTCCGAGGTGATCCAAGGTTGCGAGGGCTTGTGACTCGAGGTGACGACGGCGTTGTAGCGTGGATCGAAGATCGGCACGTCGCCTACGTTGACGCCCTTTTGCCCGGTGGAGAGCCCGCCCACGAGCATGAGCCACTGCTCGAGCGCCTGGCCCTTGGGGAACGGCATGCCGTTCAAATTCAGCGTCTGGTCGACGACCCCGCCGATGGGGCCCGAGTTCGTGGTCGGGGCGAGCGCCCAAGACGCCAGGTTGCCGCCCCAGTCCATCGGCGCCGAATAGCTCTGGCCCGAAGCCATGGGCCCGCTGAACCAGGCGTAGTGGAAGTGCGAAGCGAACACTCGCCCTCCGGCGTTCAGGTACGTCTCGAGGTTCGCCGGCTTCGCGTCGTAGGTCTCGCCGCCCTCGCATGAGAGGAGCGTGATGTCATACGGCATGAGGTCGTTCGCGCTATCCCAGAGCGCCGTGTCGCTCGGCGGCGCTCCCGGCGTGGCCGGCACCTCCTGCGCGCCTCGCGACGTGGGCTGGGGCTTCGAGGTCCCAATCCCCCCGGCAAAGAGGTGGATATGCCCGGATGTCGAATTGCCGGCGACGTACTCGGAATCCGCGACGCCCATGCGGTGCATGAGGCACTCGAGAGTATCGGCGTACCCGGTCGATACGGCGATGTCGGGCATGTTGTCATCGACGTCGCCCGCTGCCACGCTGCCAGGCAGCGTCAGCGCACCGTCCGCTTGCGCATTGGGCTGGCACGCGTTCACGTCGATGTGCACGAGGCGCCGCCACTTGCCGATCTGCAGGACGACCGGCACCATGGATCCGGCCGGCGCGTTCTTCAGGGTGAAGCTGCCGTCGACGGCCGTCTGCGCGGTAGTGATGGCGCCGCTCTTGTAGAGCGCCGAGCAGTTGCAGGCGTCCGCCCCGGTGGGGACGCCCCGCGGAAGCGGCTCCAGCGGCACGCTCGGAACGTAGACCGCGACGTTGTACAGAGGATTGTTCCCCGCGGGATCGAACACCTTGCCAGAGATGGTCGTGTCACCCCCACTGGCACAGGGCGTATTGCATTGCAGGCCCGCCGGGCACTGATAGCCGCCGTCGATCGCGCTTCCGCCGGCGCCGTTCGAGCTGCCGCCGAAGCTACCGCTGGTGCTCCCTCCGCTACCGCCGCCGAAGCTACCACTGGTGCTCCCTCCGCTGCTGCCGCCGCCGTTTCCGCTCCCGCCGAAGCGGTCGCCGCTGCTCGAGCCACTGCTGGTCTCGAACCCGTTCGACCTGTTCCCGCCACACCCGCAGAGCGACGCGAAAGTCGCTGCCATGCCACACCAGACGACAGCCGCGAATGCCATTGGGGTACGTTGCATGATTCCCTACCCTCAGCACAAAGGCCGGAATACACAGCAACAAGCCTGCGGTCGCAGGCGTGTTTTTGGATCGGGAGACACTAGGGGGGAAACCCGATATTGCCCGTCCCGATCTTCGTCAACGTTTCCCAGGCGAGCGGGTGCGACGCGAGTACGGGTCGATTGCCCTTGAAGGTCGACGTGGGAACCAGGAGCGCCAGCGTGTTCGGCATCTGCATGTTTTCGACGTTGACGAAGTGGTTATACGCCATTTCCCAGCCCGGCTGTACCGGGTAGTCGGACTTGCGGGTGGCGCTCAGGTCGACGGGAGCAAACTCGGTGCGCGTGGATTGCGTCGTCTCGCCGGTATAGTAGTTCTTCCCGTTGCACGTGTAGTTTGCGTTGGGGGCTTGGATCCAGCCCAGGTCGGGGTCCGTCTCGGTGAAATTGCGCGGGTCGCCGTCGTAGTTGCTGCGGCCGGCCAGGAACTTCGCGTGCATCTCGAGGGCGGCGAGGAGCCGCGCGCCGTACTTGACGGTCGTATCGCCGTACAAGTCCACTCCGGAAATCTTCTGAATAGCGACCGTCTCCGCCGCGTTGACGGCCGAACCAAGCCCGTATTGGACGTGCTCCAGATCGCGGCAAGTCTCCTGAGCGGTGCCGTCGAGCAGGCCTTTCGCCTTCGCGATGCCCCACCACATGTCGATGCCGCATCCGCTGCTCTTGTGCGGGCTGGGGTATTCCGAGTAACACGGGACGACGTCGCCGCCGGCTGTCGGGGTCGTGCCGTCCGCCGTGAGGTAGACGTAGGCCTTGAGTGAGCTCAGCGCCTTCTGGACGGCCGCTTTGTAGTCCGTCATGTTGTCGTTGTAGACGGAGATCTGGATCCAGGCGTCGGCCTCGGTGAGCTGCCAGTTGCCGTTCTCGAGCTCCGTGGTGTTGGGGACGGGCAAGTTGATGTACTGGACGAGCCCCTGCAAGTAGTTGCCGAACGCCTGCGCGCCGGACCAGCTCGGATAGGTGTACCGCATGATCTCCGCGGCCCGGGCCCACATCGTTCCGACCCAACCGCTCTGCAGCGGGGAGTTGTCCGAGTAGTTGGTGTTGACCGGGTTGGTGGGGTCCGCGTAGCCAGTGTGCATCGTCACGCCGGCCCAGGCGTCCATGTACGCGGTGGCCTTCTGCGCCTCCGCCGGATCTTGCGTGAGGACCCAGAGCAGGGCGTGCGCGTACGCAGCGTGGGAGGCGGCCTTCTCGCTGTCGCAAGTGGTGTCGCCCGGCGGCGCCGCCGAGTGCGACCCGCACGTCACCGTCGTGGTCGGCGTTCCGCTCACGTTCGGTCCCACCGGCTGCGGCGGCAGATAGCAGGCGCCCGTTGGGTCTTCGGCGGGACAGGCGGGAAGTGTCGAGTCGTTGACCGCCCGCTTGAGCGCCTCCAGCGCAGCGGTAAGGTCCGGATCGCCCGCGGCGAGTCGGTTGCGGACCGAGTCGAGCCCTCCGAGCGTGTTGATGACGCCCGGGTGAAAGAAGCCTGCGGAGCTCCGCATACCGATGGAACCGGTGCTGGCGTCGCCGACGATGCCGGCGTCGAACGGCGAGCCGCTCCCGCTGCTCGACCCCGAGCTGGCGCCGCTCGACCCGCCGCTCCCCGAGCCCGTACTCCCTCCGCTCGAGCCGTTCGAGCCGCTCCCGCCGGAACTCGTGCTGCCTCCGTTCGACCCCGACCCGGACGTGCTGCCGCCCGAGCTGGATCCAGACCCCGAACTCCCCGACCCCGAGGCGGAAGCATCACCGCTTTCGTCGCCGGGATTCGCTCCGCAACCGGGCACCGACGACGCCAGCCACAACGCAGCAGCCGTTAGCGAACAAAGACTACCGCTGATGGATATTCTGGAATGGCGACGCATAAACACCTCTCTTGTTGCTTTCCGAACAAAGGCCCGCTCGTCCGGACGCCGCCGACGGCGGGCGCGGGACGAACGAGTGCCGGATGAGGTCCCCCGCCCACGTGGCGCGCGAGAACCAGCGCCGCATCGAGCGAAAGCCGTGCCTGCCCGTGTGACAGAATCATTCCATCGTCGACGCATGTCGCGCGGACCGCACGACGCGGCACGCTTGTGGTTTCGCGTACTTGGCCTCAGGGGGACCAACGCACGTCCGGTTCCGGCAGCACGGCAGATGTTCCGTCACACGATACAGACTCGCCGTATCGATCGGCGTTCCGGGCTTGCGTGGATCCATGAACCTGCCTCGGGCCTCCGGAGCGGTCGGCGGTCTCGGGCTGCCTCTCGTAGCCCGTCACGCGTCCTGTTTCTGCGTATCGCGCGTCGGATTCGAGTAACCGAAACACGTGATCGGTTTCCGTGTTTCGCACATCGTGTCCATTTCGCGATCGTTTTCACCGTCGCGTCGGCACCGTGACCTGCTGCGTCGTGAACGAGCCGTCCCGAAGCTCGCCCGACATCGAAGATCGCAACAGGCGCCGAAACAGCCAAACGGCGCGCGGTGTCGGATTCGTGCGCATTTTGCACAGGAACGCAATGCGAAGAACTCGAACCGGCGACGACCTCCACGGCACGTGTGTTGCTGGGACGTTCGCGCGTGGCCGAACCGCATCCCGTGGGCGCACGGCGGATATGGAGCGCGCTACATGGTCAATCAGCCTTCCCTGGAGCCGAGCGAGCGCGCACCGAACCATGCGCCCTCCGCCGGCGAGCGACTCGGGCTTCTGGCGCTGAGCGTCGGCAAGTACCGCTGGACGATCTGCTTTGTGATCTTTCTGGCGGCGACCATCAACTATATAGACCGTCAGGTCATCGGCGTCCTCAAGCCGGACCTCTCGAAGCTGCAAGGCTGGAACGACAAGCAGTACGGCGACATCATCTTCTGGTTCCAGGTTGCTTACGCCATCGGGATGGTCTCGATGGGGTGGCTGGTCGATAAGGCCGGGACGAAGAAGGGCTTCGCGGTCGCCGCGTCGATATGGGGCCTTGCGGCGGCCGGCCACGCCCTGGCGACGGACGTTACCGGATTCAAGGTGGCGCGCTTTGCCTTGGGAATCGGGGAAGCCGGCATGTTCCCGGCTGCCGTGAAGGTCATCGCGGAGTGGTTTCCCAAACGCGAGCGAGCGTTCGCCCTCGGCCTATTCAACTCCGGCACGAACGTCGGGGCGATCGTCACGCCACTCATGCTCCCGCTCATCGTTCCGACCCTCGGGCTCTCGGCGTCATTCGTCGTCACCGGCCTGCTCGCCCTCGCGTGGGCAGGCGTCTGGACGGCGACCTACCACACGCCGGCGGACCACCCCCGCATCGGGCAGGCGGAGCGAGATTGGATCGCGAGCGATCCCACGCCCGTTTACCCGAAAATCCCCTGGCTCAAGCTCTTGCCCTGGAAGCAGACGTGGGCATTCGCCATCGCCAAAGGACTCACCGATCCGATCTGGTGGCTCTACCTCTTCTGGGTACCCGATTTCTTGAACAAGAAGCACGGGCTCACGCTCACCAAGCTGGGCCTCCCGCTGGTCACCATCTATCTCGTCTCGGACTTCGGGAGCATTTTTGGTGGCTGGCTCTCGTCGGCGCTCATCCGGTCGGGCTGGACGATCAACCGCTCGCGCAAGACCGCGATGCTCTCGTGCGCCTGCCTCGTCGCGCCGATCGCCTTCGCCTCCCAGGCCCAGTCCACGCTCGTCGCGGTGCTCCTCATCAGCCTCGCGACCGCGGGTCATCAAGGGTTCTCCGCCAACCTGTTCACGCTGGCCTCCGACCTGTTTCCGACCCGGGCCGTCAGCTCGGTGGTCGGTCTCGGCGGCATGGCCGGCGCGATTGGCGGGATGTTCATTGCCCAACTCGCCGGTTCGGTTCTCCAGGTCATGGGCGCTTCGGGATACTTCGTCCTCTTCCTTCTGCCCCCCACGGCCTACCTGATTGCCATCGCGCTGATTCACGTCCTATCGCCGCGCCTGCAGCCGATCCCCGCGGCTCCGTCGTTCGCAGAGGGTGTCGAACCCCACTCTCCCAACGTTCGGATGACTTGATCTCCGCGATCGCGGAGAGCGCGGCATTCGACACCCCATTCCATCGATATCCCGTACGTACGAACTCCGCTCGGAGACCTATGAAGACCAGGATCTCGTTGTGTGCATGTTGCATGTGTGTCGGGCTGGCCGTGCCGAATTCGGTCGCCGCGCAAGGGCGCGTTTCACCGCAGCCTGCTGGATCTGCTTCCGACAGCGGCGCCTCCCATGCGGGCGGCTCGCCAGGCGAAGCAGCGCAAGCCGGATCGGAAGGCGGAGCGTCAGAACCGGCAACCGAACCGAAACAGGTCTTCCTGAAAGAGCCCGCGTCGACCATGTTCGGCAAGTTCAAGGTCACGCTGCTCAACTTCATCGAGTTCGACGGGTTCCACGACTCGACGGAGAGCTTTCAGGACGGCTACGGCGGCAGCAGCCCCATAGCGCGGTCGAACACATACGCCGGGACTCACGGGCGGACGAACTTCACCGCGCGCAACACCCAGATCGGCCTCCAGGCGGAGGCCCCTGAGCTGTGGAGCATGAAGGCGACGGGCCACTGTCGCATCGACTTCAACGGGAGCATCCCCGGTAGCCCGCAGAACGGAAACTCCGAGAGCGGGCTCCAGAACTCGCCGACGGCTCGCCTCTTCCACTGTTACGGCAAGCTCGAAACACCCGCAGTCGATCTCCTGGGCGGGCTCACCTACACGATATTCGGCAACCAGCCCTACTTCTTTCCCGCGTCCCTCACGTTCCTGGGCATTCCGGGCGAGGTCTTCACGCGGACGGCGCAGTTGCGGCTCTCGCATGTGTTCTCCACGTCGCACGTCAACGTGTACGTGGCCGTCGCCGCCGCCCGGCCCCCGCAGCGTGACTCCGAGGTGCCGGAGGGCGCGGGAGCTTTGCGCTTCGAGTTCAAAGACTGGAAGGGCGTCCACACCCTGGGCGCCCTGGGAACCAAGGTCGATGCGCTCGCCGTCGGCGTCTCCGGCACGATGCGCCAGTTTCGCGTGCAGGAACAGTCGGTCATCCCCACGCACTCGAACACCGAGAACGGCGCCGGGGTCTCGCTGGACGCGTTCCTGCCCATCATCCCCGCCAGGAACATCTCCGAGGCGGGGAATTCCCTGAGCGGAACGGCGTCCTTCGCAACTGGCTACGGCATTGCGGACGAATGGCTGGGCGTCACGGGTGGTGCGCCGGCGCAGCTTCGGCCGGCGGCAATAGGAGCACCCCCATACGCCGCCGCACCGCCGCAGCTCAACATCGATCCCGGATTCGCCTATTACGACGCAAACGGGAACCTGCACGCCGTCGACTGGCAATCGGTCAACGTCGGGCTGCAGTACTACATGCCCGGCCCGGGAAACGTCTGGCTGTTCGCGAACTATACGTATCTGCAGTCGGACAACTTGGCCCAGCTGCTACCGCCGAAGGCCGGTGCAGTTTCGACCATATTCGACAAGCAGCGCTATCTGGCCGGGGGAATCTTCTGGGCCGTCGTCCCGAACTTTCAACTCGCGTTCGAGTATTCGAACCTGCAGCAGACCTTCCTGGATGGCACCGACGAGGTCAACCACAGGATCTCGGTGTCCTCATACTACGTGTTCTGAGATTCCGGCGATCCATTGTCCCATCGTCGCACGTTGATTGAATGACGGAGGAGATCGTGATGAGAGCGTGGCGGAGCGCGCTATTCGCAGCGTCGTCCCTGGCGGGCCCGATGGCGGTACTCGTCGGCGCAGCGTGCAGCAAGAACGAGGATACCGCCGCGGCGGCGCCCTGCACGTTCCCGAAAGCGTGCCTTGTGCTGGACGCAGCGCCTCCACAGATCGACGGCACCAGACCGATCCCGGTCCAGAACTGCATCGCCGTGGCCGCGAAGACGATCCTCACGATCGAGCAGCAAGCTGGAGCGCTGGGCGCTACGTCCGCGGTCGATCCGACGGTAAGGGCCGTCGCCCAGCAGATGAACGACGACTTCACGGCCGCGATCGCCGATCTCGACTCCATCGCGCCGAGCCTCGGGATCGACTTCACCTACGACTGCCCGGACAAGGAGACGGCCGCTTCGCTCGTCCAGCCGGCGTTGACGCAGCTGCAGTCGAGCAGCGGGGCCGGATTCGACCAGCAGTTCGTGAGCCTGGAATCGGCCGCCCTGCAGCAGGCGCTCGATTTCTACAACGAAGAGCTCATCGCCAACGCCAACAGCGGGGCGTTCAAGAACAGCCTGAGGTTCGAGCGCTGGAGGTTCGCCGGGGACGGGGGCACTGCCGTCGTCAAGCTGTTCGCGCCCGACGCGTCGTGTCCGTCGCCTGCCGTCGCGACGGCGGGCGCGAGTCCTACGTGCCTGGGCATCGTCGCCGAGATGATGGCCTTGGCCGACGGCGGCGGAGTGGACTGAGACGAGGAGGCGTGAGGAGACGTCATGAAGAAGACCATGCGAAATCCGGTACGCCGGCCGGCGAGGATCTTGCCGCTCACCTGCGGGGTGGCCCTCGGCATCGCCGCTCTCTGCGTGGACCGTGCGAGCCACGGCGACCCGCCACCTGGCTTCAAGCACCCCGGAGTGATCGTGACCCAGGAGCAGCTGGACTTCGTCAAGGCTCGAATCGCCGAGGGAGCCGAACCCTGGACCTCCGCTTTCAACGCCGCGAAGACCTTTCCCTCGGACGCCGGCGGACCTCCCCCCGGGACGCGCGGTTATACGCCGCACATGTTGACTGCAGCGCCGAAGACGCTGCTCACGCCCGCGGTCGACGCCGGGTACGTCCTGTGCGGCTCCGTTTCGGATCCGGACATCCATTGCACGGACGAAAAGGAAGACGGGGTGGCGGCCTACACGCAAGCGCTCCTCTGGTACCTGAGCCCCGATGGGCCGGACAAGGACGCCTACGGTCAAGCGGCGATCGGCATCTTGAACGCCTGGTCGATCTTGAAAGATCATCTCGGATACAACGCCGGGCTCGAGGCGGGGTGGATGGGCAGCGAATTCGCCCGCGCTGCCGAGATCGTGCAGCTCGACCCGGACTGGACCGCAAGCGACGTGAGCGCGTTCAAGCAGATGATGCAGCGCGCATTCGTGGGACGTCTGCGGCTCGTGAGGCCGGGTGTCGCCCAGCCGGGCGACTCGGCCTACGGCCAGAACGGCAACTGGGTGTTGAGCGTCGCCGATTCGATGATCCAGATCGGAGTCCTCCTCGACGATCACGATCTCTTCGCGCAGGGCGTCGCGCTGTGGAGAGAGCGAACGCCGCCGTACTGCTATCTCTCCGCGCTGGACGGTCCGCATCCCGCGGTGCCGTGTCAGGTGCCGCCGTACGCCCAGGGCGGCGGGTATGCGCCCAAGGCGACGCGCGTGGCGGACCCTTACGGGTTCTTCGGCCAAGCGGGGGGATCGACCCCCTGGCACAACCTTCCACCCGACGCGGGGGCGGACGCGAGCGCGCCGCTTCTTTACCGCGCTCCCGAGAACGGCACCTGCCAGGAAACTTGCCGCGACATGGACCACGTCCAGTACGGACTGGCCGCCATGATGAACGGCGCGGAGACTGCGCGGATCCAGGGAGTGGACCTCTATCGCGAGCAGGCACAGCGCATCGTGGCGTGTGTCGAGAACGCCGCGTACTACCTGGACAGCGCGATCGCCAACGGAGAGCCGAGCGACGGATCCGGCAACCAGCCCCCCTACCCGATTCCGTTGACGAAGGCCATCACCCTACCCGTAACGAACGACCCGACTCTCTGTGTGGACGCCAACGGCAAAGCGAATTTGACGTTGCTCGGCGTCGGTTCGCTCACGACGTTCGTCATCGAGCCGACCTGGGAGATCGCGTACAACGAATACGTCAATCGTCTCGGCATGAGCATGCCGTACACCTCCCGGTTGGTTCACCAGTTCCGCGCGCAGCCGCCCGCCGATTGGATCCGGGCGACTCACCACATCGCGTTCGAGATGCTGACGCACGCCGACGTTGGCACCGTGGGTCTCGAGGGCGTGCAAGCGGTCTGCGGAGGTCCTTGAAAGCCACGGTTCGCGATGATCTGAATAGCCGGTACGCTCCAACCTACGAGGCCAGTCCATGTTCAACAAGGTGCTCCAGGCCACTCACCCCGACATGATGCGGGGTGCGGACGCCGCGACCCTCGCCGAACGCTACGTCCTGTCGACTCTCTTTTCGAGTGACGCGTTCAACCTAACCTACGCACACGTCGAGCGGTTCGTCATCGGCGGAGGGATGCCTGTCGGCGGACCGTTGCAGCTCCCCGTGCAGGCGACCGGCGCGCCATTTCTCGAGCGCCGCGAGATCGGACTCGTCAACGTGGGCGGCGCTGGCCGCGTCACGGTCGATGGCCGCGTTTTCGATATGCAACCACGCGACGGCCTCTACGTTCCCCGCGGCAGCGTCGAAGTCGTCCTCGAGTCGGCCGTCGCAACGAACCCGGCGAAGTTTTACCTCGTCAGCACCCCCGCGCACGCGCGCTTCGAGGCCGTGAAGATCTCGATCGGCGAGGCGAAGCCGCTCGAGCGCGGCGCTCGCGAAACTTCGAACGAGCGCACGATATACCAGTACATCGTCCCCGAGACATGCAAGTCCGCTCAGCTCCTCCTGGGGCTGACCGTCCTGAAGTCGGGCAGCGTCTGGAACACGATGCCGCCGCACCTGCACGATCGGAGGTCGGAGGTCTACTTCTACTTCGGTATGAAACCGAGCGATCGCGTGTTTCACTTCATGGGGCAGCCGGACGAGACGCGGTCCATCGTCATGCAGAGCGAGCAGGCGATCCTTTCGCCGCCGTGGTCGATCCACATGGGTGCGGGCACGGGGAGCTACTCGTTCATATGGGCCATGGGTGGCGAGAACCAGGACTACACCGACATGGACGTGCTCGACCTCTGTCAGCTTCGCTGACCGCAACCCGCGAGCTCATCGCTCGGACTCCCGCGCCGACCCTCGGACTTCGTCATGGTGGATAGTTGGCTCGCGAAGCGCCGGAGAAACGAACTCCCACCAGTCGTTCTCCGTCTGGTTCAGGGTGCCCACGACGGCGATCCGCTGCTCTGGCCAGTAATACATGAACGCGTTGCCGTGGCCGTCGTGCCCCCAGAGCTGCCCTCGTCCGTCGTCGAGCGTGATCCGAAAGAGCCCGAGGCCGTACGCGACGCCGCGCGTCCCGGTGGGTTTCCACGTCGTCATCGCGCTCAGAGTGGCGGCTTTGTTGAAAAGTCTGCCCTCGGCGAGCGACAGGATAAAACGACTCAGATCGCGTGTGCTGCTCACGAGTCCCCCCGCCGCCCACTCCGCGCTCTGGCGTCGCTGCCCGAACAGATCCAGCGAACCCTCGTACCGATGCGATTCGCGCGCGCCGGAGGGCGCTTGCTCGTAGTAGCTGAAGTAGGTGTCGCTCATGCCCAGGGGGGCCAGGATCCGCTCCCGTAGGACCGCGTGCAGCCTCTTGCCGGTCACGTGCTCGACGATGAGTCCGAGCAGAACGTACCCGGTGTCGCCGTAGTGGTATCGCTGGCCTGGAAGCGCGATCGGATGAAGCTTGCGCGCATACCCGAGGATCTCCTCCGGCTCCCAGAGACGGTCCGGATCCTCCAGGAAATCGTGTACGAACGCGTTATCGCCGTCATGAAGAGGCGGATCCGTCCAGTAGTCAGGAAGGCCGCTCGTGTGGCCGAGCAGCTGCCCCACCGTGATTTCGGCGCCGTAATCGTGACCGTCGATCACCAGCAGCTTCCGCGTCAGCTTGGACGGAAGAAGGTCTCCAATCGGTTCTGCGAGCCGAAGCCTGCCTTCCTCGACCAGCATCATCACGCAAGTCGCCGTGAACGTCTTGGTGATGCTCGCGACCTCGAACGTGTCGCCGACCGCCATCGGCTGTCCGTCGACCCGGTTGCCCGCGGCGCCTTCGAACAGGACGCCATGCGCCGCCGATTCGATGCGCACGACGCCGCCGCCCAGCCCGCTGTTGCGACGGACGGACGCGTCGAGCAGCCGCTGAAACCTGATCGAGTTGCTCGTCATGCAGGAGGAGCCGCAGAGCAGCGCGAGGGCCGCGAACAGGCAACTGCCCACCGCCGCGATCTTCATCGAATGCTACGGGCGAGGTTCACTTGCAAAAACCGAACGTCCCGTATTCGGGATCGACGGGTACGCATCGCTTGGCCTGCGCGCGGCTGCAGTCCGCGGCCGTGCAGCACAGCCTGCGGCAGACGCCGTCCGGATGGGAGTCGCCCGGGGTATCGCATGACAGCCCCGGCGCGCACGACGGCCCCTCTTTGTCGTTGCAGTCGCCGTCTTCGTCCACCTCGTTCGGCGGCGGATAGCAGGTGAAGCCTCCTTTCGTGTCGTCGTCGCACGCCTCGCCGCTCTCCTGGTTGCATCCGTCGTTGCTCACCGGGTTACAGGCGAACTTCTTGCCCGGTGGGACGCACCCGGCAGGGAGCAGGTAGCGACGGGACGCCGCTCGACTCGCGGCGATTCCGCGCGCGTCGAGCGTCGGCGGCGCCCCGTCGACGGCTTGGGTCGCCTCGGGCACCGCCGTCGGTGTTCGATCGGCCGCCACCGGCTGTGGCGCTCGGGTGCACGCGGCCGCAACGGTAACGACGCCCGCGACGCCTCCGATCATTCTTCGCCCATTCCGCTGCGGAATTCTCATCGCACCTTGACTCCTATACCTTGGCTGCCGTTGCCGGACTACCCTGCCAGCAGCTGTACTTGGGCAGTGTTTCGCCCTTCATGAGGAGGGACAGTGGCCCCAGCTTCGCGCCCTCTTCGATGTGCGTGTCGTAGAGGACGATCGCGTCCTCTCCAACCGTACATCGATCGGCGAGGTGGACCGCCGACATCTTCATGACTCGGTCTTCGAACAGGTGTGTTTGAAGAGTGCAATCGTTGTTGAGGCATACGTCGTCGCCGATGTTCAGCAAGTCGTATTCGGTAAACTCGGTCGTCCCCATGAACACGCGGCGGCCGATCTTGACGCCGAGGGCGCGGAAGAAGCACGCAGCGAACGGAGTGCCGATGAGTCGTTCGACGAAGAAGGGATTGGCCAGGTTCTCGTGCAGGCCTGTCACGAGCTCGGTCCGCCACACGAAGTGGCTCCAGAGCGGCTTCTCGCCGGGCACGTAGCGGCCGATGAACAGCCACTTGAGCGTGACGACGAGCAGCGCAGCGACCGCCCCGAAGCCTGCGTAGACGACCGGAAGCCAGGCGAAGAGAGCGAGCGCGGAGAGGCCTCCGTAGCGGTGGATCGACGTCGTGATGAGCAGGCACGTGGAGACGACGAAAGCCGTCGTTGGTAGCGCGACGCGGACGAGTTCGACGGCGAGACGCTGCGCGACCAGCCACCGCGATGGTCGGTAGGTGAGCCGGTCCGGGATCGCGGCGCGCTCCTCGCGGCGCGGCAACGGGACCGAGGGCGACCCGAACCAGGAGGAGAGATCGCGAGTCGAGACCGAGGGATCGGTCGGGCAGGCGGACTGGCAGCCGAGCAAGCACTTCGACCCGACGATCGAGCCGGCGGGCACGACCGCGCCGTTTCCGATGAACGTGTGATCGCCGATGATGGTATGAGCCGTGTAGAGGTAACCGCGATCGACGTGCGGCGCGCCGATGGACACGCAGTCCGCGATGAACGCGCCGCGTCCGACGTGCAGGAGATCGGGGAGGAAACCCGACGCCGTGGACACTTCGCAGTTTCGTCCGATCTTCATTCCCAGGAGGCGGTACCAAGGGATGAGGAGCGACGTCGCGTAAAGAGAGCCCGTAAGATTCAGGCTCATCCCCATGAGCTGATCGAAGAACCATCGTCGCCAATAGAAGTCTCCCCAAACGGGATATCGACCGGGGTTCGCCTTCCCGAGGAGCAGCCACTTCGCTGCGGCGATCTCCAGGCACAGCAGAATGACGAAACTCACCGCGACCAGCGGTGAGAGCAGTAAGTATGTGGTCTCTCCGCGCCAGTGCCGGTAGAGGAAGTTCAATCCGAGCAATCCCGGGAGGATCGCGCCCACGACAAAGACCGGGAACGCGAGGACCCCGAGCACGTAGCCGAGCGACAGGAGCGATCGTTTCGCCCAGCCGGGGCGAGGCGCCGTCGGGCCGCGCTCGACCCGGCCCCCCGGTCGAGCCGGCGAACCTCTCCAGTGCTCGCCCGAGGGAACGACCGTCCCTCGAGAGAGCATCGACAGCTCTCCGACGCTCGCATTGTCCTCCATGCGCACGTCTTCGGTTAGGATCGATCGGGTCCCGACGAAGCAGCGCTTGCCGATGGTGACCGGCCCGAGCACCAGCATCCCGTCCTCGATTGTGTGCGCGCTGATGCTCACGTCGACGCCGACCGTGGTGTCGTCGCCTATGCTGACGAGATCAAACGTCGCGACGCTGTCCGATCCGATGCAGACGTTGGAGCCGATGCGGGCTCCGAGAAGGCGATAGTAGACGTTGAGGAGCGGCGTCCCGGCAAGGAACGCCGTCGGCGTGATTGCGAGGAGGCGATCGACGAACCACCACCGAAGGTAGTACGAGCCCCACAAAGGATAGCGCCCGGCGCGGTAGCGGCCGATGACGAGCCACTTGACGACGAGCGTCAGGAGCAGCATCGCCGGGTTGATCGCGCACGCGACGGCGGCGGTCGCGGCGACCGACAGTGCAGCGCCCACGTCGGCGTGGCGCAACCATCCGAAAACGAGATACGGCGCCTCGAGCTGGACAGCGCAGACCCCGAACGAGAAATAGAGACCGACGAGCTGCGCGGCGGCGCACGCCCAGTAACCGAGAGTCGAGGTCGCGCGCGCGCTTCGCGGCGAGTGACCGACGAGCGCGGGTGGAGCGCCGGCTACTCCGGGAGTGTCGATCACGACGGTGGGGTCGTGACGCCTGGCCAGGGCGGCGACTGTCGAATGCTGGTACACGTCGAGGACGGACACCGCGGCGAGCCCGGGGTTCTTTCGAAGCCGGGACACCATCTGCGCAGCCAGGAGTGAGTGCCCGCCCAGCTCGAGGAAGAAGTCGGCATCTCGGGACACCAACGGGACGCCAAATAGCTCCGCCCAGCAGCACGCGATCGTCTCTTCCAGCGCACCGCGTGGCGCCGCCGTGGGGTGAGCCGGAGCCGACCTCTTGCTCGTCGCATTCGGCGGCGGGAGGGCCTTCTTGTCCACTTTGCCGCTCGTTAGCGTCGGCAGCCTGGATAGGACCTCGATGTGCGCCGGCACCATGTACGGCGGCAGGCGCCTGGCGAGGTGCTCCTTCAAGTTCGATTCGGACGGAATGCCGCTCTCCTGGGGCACGATATAGGCCACTAGCTGCTCAGGCCCGCCGTCCTTGCGCACCATGGCGACTGCCTGGCTGATTCCTCCGCACGCCAGAAGCGCTGCCTCGATCTCGCCGAGCTCGATGCGAAAACCTCGGAGTTTGACTTGGTCGTCGAGCCTCCCGAGAAACTCGATGTTGCCCGACCGATCGAAGCGCGCGCGGTCGCCGGTTCGGTAGAGTCGCGGCGGTGCCTTTTCGGCGTGCGGGTTCGACACGAACTTCGCGGCCGTGGCCTCCGGCTTCCCAACGTACCCGCGCGCCACGCCGACGCCACCGATGCATAGCTCGCCGGGAACGCCAGCCGGAACAAGCTTGCCCGCCGAATCCAGGAGGTACACGAAGTAATTCGGAATCGGGCGACCGATCGTCACTGACTGGTCGGGGGAGAGCCTGGCGGCCGTAGCGATGACCGTGGCCTCGGTGGGCCCGTACGTGTTGAACATCGAGCGGCCGGGTCGGCACCAGCGCCTGGCAAGTGCTTGCGGGCAGGCTTCGCCGCCGAGGATCAGGACGCGCACCGTAGGCAGGTCTCCCTCGAGGGTCGCGAGCAGCGTCGGCACCGTCGAGAAGAAGGTGACGCCGAGATCGGTGAGGGTCTTGCCCAGTCCCGAGAGCATCATCTCCTTGGTGCCGACGATCAGCGCCGCGCCGGCCGCAAACGCCGCCCACACTTCCTCGACGGCGGCGTCGAAGGCGATCGTGAAGCCCTGGAACACGCGGTCGGTCTCGAGCATGCCGTAGAGGCGTTGCTCGACGCGGACGAGGTTGACCGCGCTGCGGTGCTCGATCGCCACGCCCTTCGGACTTCCAGTGGATCCGGAGGTGTAGATCACGTAGCAGACGTCGTCTGCCCTCGGCGCTCGCACGGGCGGCTGTTCCTCTCCATCGGGCAGGGCAACGCCCCAATCCTGATCGAGGAGCACGACCGGGCACGGCGCCGCCTCGAGGCCTCGCGCGGCGATCGCCGACTCGGTCAACAGGGTTGCGACAGAGCAGTCGCGCAGGATGTACAAGGCCCGATCCATCGGGTACTCGGGATCGAGCGGGACGTACGCAGCGCCTGCCTTGAGCACCCCCAGGAGAGCCACGTACACCATCGGTGAACGCTGGAGTTGAAACGCGACGAACGACCCTGGTCCGATACCCCGTGCTCGGAGCCCGCGCGCCAGCCGCTCGGCCGCAGCATTCAGCTCGCCATACGTGAGCCTCACGTCGGCACACTCCACGGCCACTGCATCGGGCCGCGCGCGCGCCCGATCCTCGAAGATGTGGTGGAGGAGACCAGGCGCAGCCAGCTCCGGCAGCAGTTCGGATCGACTCCACGCCTCGAGGAGCTGGCGACGCTCGGGGCCGCGAACCAGGTGGACGTCGAGGACGGTCGACGCCTCCCCGCTGTAGAGCGCCCATAGCGCCGACCGCCAATGCCGTTCGATGTGACGGAGCGGATGTGCGACGGCGAGAAGGCCGCGATGCACGCACTTCTTCGGGTTCAGCGCGAGCTCGGGGAGCTCGATTGCGAGCGACAGGACGGCGCCGTCCTGCGACGACCGCGCAGAGGCGCCGCCGATCTCGTTCCACGACAGGTCGACCTCGAGGGCTCGCCGGCTGGTCAGCTCCAGTGGGTGGAGCTGATGTCGAATCTGCGCGAAGAGATCTTCGATCTTCGTTGCGTCGGTGACCGCCACGGTCAGCGGGTGCCCAGAATGTCCCTCGATATTCAGCACTACCTTGAAGTCGCCATCCTGCGCATATCGCAACAAGAGGATGCCGAAGGCGCTGATGGCGAGCGTCACGTCTCGCGCGAGATCGATCGGCTCGAAGATCGTCGTCCCGGCGTCGCGAATCGGCGCCGGATCGGCGCGGAGGGGGTCGCTCACGTCTCCATAGGGTGTGGTGTTCACGTCAGAGCTCCGCGCCGAAGGCCGTCCCGATGCAGCCGAGCGCGGGTTCGTTCACGGCACGCCAAAGGGCTGGAGCAAGGAGCACGCTCCCCTCGCCGTGAATGGTCGCGTAAAGATGCTCGGTCATGTCCCAGCGGACCTCGAGGCCCGCCTCGGCGACGTCCAGCGCCGGTCCGTTCACACCGAAGTACGCGTTGTTGAAATCGGCCGTCGCGAACCCGAGGTCGAACGTTCCCTTGAGCGTCCACGGGTCGTGAGACAGCTCGATCTGGGGGCCGATCGATCCGAAGTACGCACCGGGGTAGTCCTTCACGTCGAAGTAGTTCTCGCTCACGAGATGCAGCTTGCCGAAGGCCACGTCGCCGATCAGGTATGCCTCGGCCGTTGAACGCGGCGTGAGCTCGTCGCCGATCCAGTAGAAAAGCACGCCCGGCTCGATCTTGAATCGGTCCCACGAGTACGTGTAGGCGACCGAAGGCACGACGGAGCGCACACGGCGATGAGGCGGTTCGTCGGTGAGCAGGATGGACGTCCAGACGATCGCGGACAGCCCGTACGCCGAAGCCCAGGCCGCCGGCTGCAGGATCGGTCCCGAGCTGAGTGCCAGCCCCCGCCAGATAAACCGGGAATCGAGGTCGAGCTCCGCACCCGCGGTGAACTTCGTGTCGTGGTCCGCTGCGCGCCGGTCGCCAGGCGACGCCGGGTGCACGCGTGTGTCTTCCACGTCCGCCAGCACCGAACCGGCGTACGTGCAACCGAGCACGCCGGTCACCGCAGCCGGCAATATCCGTGCGATTCCGCGGTTGACCATCGCAGGCGGGATAGCGAACAACGTGCCACCCGGGGGGGCCGGCGTGCTCGAGCACGCCTTCGTTTGTTCGCGGCCTTCAGATTTCCGAAGCGTTTCACCACGATGGTCCGGAGCACGGCGGCGAATCTCTCGCTTGGATCGTCGCTGTTCGACCGCCCTCCCGGCGTGCGGACGGCTCGAAATCAGAACGATCTTCGCTCACGAAGTATCCAACATCGTATCGAAACTTGGAAATGTGACGCTGTGACGTATCCGATGTCGAAGCGGTCACTTCGAGCATTGTGTCGAACGCGACGCGCAAGGCGCGCTGCCTCGCTGAAAATTTCGGAGCTAACGCGGTGCTGTCATCGTGTTCCGATCGGTGTAACGATTGCTTGGAAGGCCACTGATCTCCGCGTTATGCGCTGGTCGGGCCGCCTTCGGGCGCGCGGCGCAGCACGCCCGCGACCCAGGGGAGGAGCCTGTGCGTGGAACTTGCTTGGCGGCGAGCAGCGGCGAGCAAGCAGACCACTCGGGATCGCCGCGCACAAACGTCAATGAAGGGATCCCATGGGACTTCGAGTATCGATTCAAGGCGGGTTCGTGGCGCTGTGCGCCGCTGCCCTTGGCTCTCCTGCGGTCTCGGCGGGGTGTGCAGCCTATGCGGACACGCCGTCAGGAGGAGGCACGGGGGGCGACGACGGAGGGAGCGGAGGGAGCTCGGGCGGGAGCTCCGGAGGCACTTCCGGCAGCAGCAGCGCGGGAGGGAGCAGCAACAGCTCCGGAGGCAGTTCCGACGGCAGCTCCGGAGGGAGCAGCAGCAGCTCCGGAGGCAGTTCCGGCGGCAGCTCGGGGAGCAGCGGCTCGGCCAGCAGCTCGGGAAGCCTCCCGCCCGTCATGCCCGGACCCAAGGACACTCCGATGCAAGCCGGCCCCGACTGGCCCCTCCTGCCGCCACGGGTCGAGTGGGACACGACCGACAATCCAGTCAACCCATACGGTTACTGCGGCGAGGTCTCGTTCCAGACGGTGGCCTTGTATTACGGCGTTTGGGTATCGCAGCAGGAAGTTCGGAACCTGAACACCGGAGGCAACACCACCGCCATCATCCTCGGCGACGGCCACAGCGAGGCCGTGCTGGGCGCCCTGAAATTGCATTACGACGTATGGGACTTCAACAACCAGGCAAACCCGCAGTTCCAGAACTTCATGGTCTGGGCGAAGAGCTATCTGGTGAGGAATCTATTCCCCATCTTCGCGGTTTACGTCTCGGATCACAGCTCGTTCGACCCGGACTACGATCACATCCTGCCGGCGTTCGGCATACGGACGAGCGACGCGGCGCAGACAACCTTCGATCCGGGCGACGTCGTCTACTACAACAACAACGTCGGCGACGATCACACCCAGCAGACGGGCATGGTCTGGCGGGACTTCGGTACGCTGGTCCAGACCCCGAACGATCCGATGTCCACGACGGACCCGATCCAGTGCGGCGACTCGAGCAAGCCGGTCATAGAGCAAGGGTTTCCATGGTCGGGCTCTCCCAACGGCGGTTGCGTGCCGCAGCAGGTCGACTACGGGGTCTCGGTCACGGGCATCGTCGATGACAACAGCGCGACCGTGCCCGCGCGCCTGTTGGTGACCAACAAGGACGGGAGCTTCAACTCCACCGAGCCGGATCCGAACAACGGCGGCAAGCCCGTGGAGCTCCGCGGCCACGCGACGTGCGGCGCGTTCGACGCGCCGCTCGTGCCCGGAAAGAGCTACACGCTCTTGCGGTACAACTCGCTCGCGAAGGTTCCGACGAGCGGTAACGCTCAGTTCTTCGCCGGCGCCTCGGACGTGCAGCACGCGTTCACGGCGACGGCGAACGAGTACACCTGGGACGATCCGACTGCCTTCTTGAACACCGCGGTGGTCGTCTACAGATGCGTGCCGAATTAGCGTCCGAACGGCCTGACGAATCGATGTCGCGGTTGCGCGAACGGAGGTCACACGGAATGGTCTCGGGCGCAGTTCGGGGGACAACGTTGCTCTGCTCGGTGCTCGCGCTGACCGGCGCGAGCACCGCGGGGGGCATCGCCGTTGGCTGCACCGCCATCCTCGATATGCCGGAGCCGACGCTTTGCCCAGATGGCGTGTGTCCGGACGCCTCTTCCAAGGGGCGGGACTACGACGCGAGCACGCAGCCAGCGGCCGAGGCAGCGCCGCCGGGCGAAGCGACGACGAGTCCCACGCGAGAGGGTGGGCCTCCCGCGGACGACGCAGGGCCGCCGGCGCTCACGGAGGACGCGAGGGCTCCCACGCCTTTCCGTTGCGGCGGGGCACCGCAGACGGGTGGAACCGAATGTGCTCCTCCGAGTCTCTGCTGCTTGGCACTGGACGGAAGCCACGAGTACACCTGCAAGGCGTCGTGCGCCCCGTACCCGGCCGCATATCCCATCGAGTGCGCGGGCCCTCAGGACTGCGCTTCAGGAGACGTCTGCTGCCACTTCCATAGGGCGACCGTCTGCATCCCGGAGTACCTGCCGGACGGTGCGCCGTACCATTGCCTGGACGGAACGCACGGGGGCGACGTGGTGTGCGACCCCGGGGGTCCCGTTTCTCAGTGCCCGACGGGTTCTTGTGACAATCCCTTGGGGAGTGACAATGCCTATTACGGTTGCTGGCCCCCACCGATATGAGGCGCGGGTCTTGCCCTTCGTCACTCCCGATGACGCCCACGACGTCTCCGTCGCGGCGTTCGAGCTCGGTTCGATGAACGACATTGTCGCCGAGCTATCGTCAGAGGCGGTCCCGCGACCGGCTTGGCTCGCGCGTGCCGCTCCCAGGCGCGTGGCCGAGTTCCTGGCGGGGCGGCGCGCGTGCGCCCTCGCGCTGGAGGCGTGCGGGTGTGCCTGTCCCGCCCCCGTCGCTCGAAACGCCGACGGTTCCCCGGCCTGGCCTGCGGGTTTCGTCGGCTCGCTGACGCACGGAGCGGGTCTTGCGACGGCCCTCGCCGCGCCGCGCTCGCGTTACGAGTCCCTGGGCATCGACGCCGAATACGTGCTCTCCGCGGCCGCCGAGGCGGAAGTCCGCTCGACGATTGCGTCCCCCGAAGAGCTCCGGAGGCTCGAGTCCGTCGCGAAACGGCCGCTCGGACGCGCGCTGCTGACGATCGTTTTCTCGGCCAAAGAGAGCGTCTTCAAGTGTCTGTACCCGCTCGTCGGGAACCTCTTCGGCTTCGAGCACGCGGAGATCATCGAGCTGAGCGCGGCCGCCGACGGCACAGGTGACTTTCGCATTCGCCTAGTTCGGCCGCTCGGCGGACGGTTCGCCGCCGGCTGGGAGCACCGCGGTCGCTTCTCGGTCACCGGGGCGAGGGTGCAGACGGCCATCGGAATTCGCGCCTGACGACACGCACTCATGCCTCGCAAATACCTCGTGTGCCCATGAAATGGCTTTGTTCTGCGCGGTACAGGAACCGGGCTGCAGCATGATTGAAAGCTTTCGGTGCGGCCTGCGACGCGGCAGTCGGGTCGCGGATTTCGTCCGGAAAGAGCGTGCCATGGCCGATCCAGAGGACGCTCGGGATACCGCGACGCACGAGTTCATCGCTCGATCCGCGCCGACCCGCCGCGGCCCGCCGCGCGCACCTGCTCGAGGGTCGCCATCGTGGTGTCACCCGGGAACGTCGCCAGGAGAGCGCCGTGCGCCCAGCGCAGTCGGACTGCCTCCTCGACCGTCTCGCCCGCCGTTCGTCGCGCACGCGAATGCGACCGTCGAGCCTCGCGTGCCTGACATGTCCGCCGAAACACGATGCGTATTCGATGTTTCGTCGGGTGTTTCGGTGCGCCTGCGGACGAACGCGCTCCTTGGCAGTCCGCATCACGTCGGACGGTACTCGGAAGCGTAGCGTTGTTTCGGGGAGCGTTCAGACAATCGGGCGCAGGCAGCGCACCGAGAGCGGGCGAAGGCGCGTTCGTGTCGCCAAGTGCCCCCGAAGCCGCTTCGCCTTCTCTCGGCGTTGAACGGAGTCGCCCGAATCGACACCCGCATCGATACGCCGGCACCCCAGCGCGTTTCGAAAATCCGGCGGCGTCCACCGGACGACCTCGGGGCATGCTTGCTGCATTGGACGCACGCAGAGGCGAAACCGAATGTCCATCGGAAACAGCGTGCTCGGGGGTGGCCCCTCGATGGGCCGGGGCCCCTGGTGGATCTGCCCGACCGGCTTCATGACGGCCGCCACCAATAGCGTACACCGCCAGGTCAATTGTCCCCTAGAGCCGGCGTACGCCGGCTCCGGGAGTTTGCGCGAGAGCGCGGAGGGACGGACATGAGCTCCCGGAGTCTGCCTTTGGCGGAGCAGGTGGCGCTGGTGACCGGCGCGTCGACCGGGATCGGAGCCGCCATCGCGAAGGCCCTCGCAGAAGCGGGCGCGGACGTCGTCTGCCACGGCAACAGTCGCTCCCCTGATGGGACCTGCGATGAGATCCTCAAGCTCGGTCGCCGAGCGGTGAGCCTGCAGGGCGACCTGCAGAGGCGTTCCACCGCGCACGGGCTCGTGCGCGAGACCATCGACGCATTCGGAAGGATCGACCTGCTGATCAACAACGCGGGGCTCATTCGTCGCGCTCCGGCGGAGGCGCTGTCCGAGACCGACTGGGACACCGTCCTCGAGGTGAACCTATCGAGCGTGTTCCGGCTCGCCCAGGCGGCCAGCACCGATATGCTCGCGCGGGGCCGCGGAAAGATCGTCAACATCGCCTCGCTGCTGTCCTTCCAGGGCGGGGTGTTCGTCGCCGCGTACGCCGCCTCCAAGGGAGGCGTCGCGCAGCTCACGAAGGCGCTCTCCAACGAGTGGGCCTCCAGGGGAGTCAACGTGAACGCCATCGCCCCCGGCTACATCCGCACCGACAACACGCAGGCGCTCCAGGACGAGCCGACGCGCAATCGGCAGATTCTCGAGAGGATCCCGGCGGGGCGATGGGGCGAGCCGGCGGACATCGCGGGAGCCGCGGTCTTCTTGTGTTCGAGAGCAAGCGATTACGTCCACGGCCACGTTCTGGTCGTGGATGGTGGATGGATGGGCCGTTAGGACGAGCGTCAGGAGCAACACGATGTTCACGGTTAAGCCGAAAGGTCACGACGTCTTCGATTTGGTGTCGCTGGGCGAAGTCATGTTGCGCCTCGACCCCGGGGAAGATCGCATCCACACGGCGCGAAGCTTCCGCGTCTGGGAGGGTGGAGGAGAGTACAACGTCGCGCGCGGTCTCCGCAGGTGCTTCGGATTGCGTACCGCGCTCGTGACCGCGCTGGCGGACAACCCCGTAGGGCGGCTCGTGGAGGATCTCCTGCTCCAGGGCGGAGTCGATCTTCGCTACTTGCGCTGGGTTCCCTTCGACGGCGTGGGCGACGCGGTACGCAATGGCCTGAACTTCACGGAGCGAGGCTTCGGGCCGCGCGCCGCCGTTGGATGCTCCGATCGCGGGCACACGGCCGTGTCGCAGTTGACCAGCGGCGACGTCCCGTGGGCCGAGATATTCGGCAAATACGGAGCTCGGTGGTTCCACACGGGCGGCATCTTCTGCGGGCTCTCGGAGACAACGCCCGACGTCGCGAAGGACGGCATGGAGGCCGCCAATCAGGCCGGCGCGCTCGTGTCCTACGATCTGAACTACCGGGAGTCGTTGTGGAAGCGGAAAGGCGGGAGAGCGAAGGCGCACGAAGTCAACCGCTCGCTCCTTCCGTTGGTCGACGTTCTCTTCGGCAACGAGGAGGACTTCGTGGCGGCCCTCGGCTACGACGTCGGAACGGACGACAATTACCGACACCTCGATTCGTTGCAGTTTCGAAAGATGATCACGCGCCTCGTGGTGGACTATCCGAACATCCAGACGGTGGCGACGACTCTGCGGACCGCCGAATCCGCGTCCCTCAACGGATGGGGCGCGATCATGTACCACCAGGGCGAGTACTTCGAGGTCTTGCAGATGGAGATCCCCATCCTGGACAGGGTGGGCGGCGGCGATTCCTTCGCCGCCGGTGTCATCTACGGGCTCCTCGAGGGCAAGGAACCGCAATGGTGCGTCGAATGCGGCGTGGCGCACGGCGCGCTCGCGATGTCCACGCGCGGGGATACGACGATGGCCTCCCTCTCGGAGGTCCTCCGGTTGATGAAAGGCGAGAGCGCGCGCATCCAGCGATGACGCCCGAAGAGAGGACCTTTGGCCCATGACTCTCGAAATGCGATTTCCCGACTTGGTCCTGGTTCTGGCGCGAGACGCGGAGTTCTTCTCGCCCGAGCCGGGGCTCTTGCGACGCATCCTCGCCTACAACGAGAGGATGATGCTCGTCGAACACCGGATGGAGCGCACCTGGATCGGCACGCGACACTCGCACCCGCACGACCAGATGGTCTATGTCATCGCGGGCCGCCTCACGTTTCAGTGCGGAGAGGAGGAGTTCGAAGCCGGCGCAGGCGACAGCTTCGTCCTCCGCGGCGGGATCGAGCACTCGGCGCGCGCTATCGAGGCCGCCGTCGTGCTCGACGTCTTCACGCCGTGCCGCGCTGACTTCGTAACCGGCGGCCAGCCCGCCAGGAGACCGCACGATGCCCAAGACCGAGACGCTAAAGCGAATCGCTGACACCGGCCTCATCCCCGTAGTGCGCGCGCCATCGGAGGACGACGCGCTGCGCGTCGTCGATGCCCTGCGGGAAGGAGGCGTCGAGGTCATCGAGCTGACGATGACGGTCCCGGGAGCGCTCAAGGTCATCGAACAGCTGGCCCGTCGCTACGGCGACGGCGTCGCCGTCGGAGCGGGAACCGTGCTGGATTCCGAGACGGCCCGGGCGTGCATCCTGTCCGGAGCGACCTTCGTCGTGAGCCCGATGATCGACGAGCGCATCATCACGTGCTGCAGGACGTACGGAGTGGCCGTTCTTCCCGGCGCGCTCACGCCGACGGAGATCGTGCGCGCGTGGCGAACCGGGGCGGACATGGTCAAGGTCTTCCCGTGCGGCGCCGTGGGTGGAGCCCCGTACTTGAAGTCCCTGAAGTCACCCTTGCCGCAGGTCGACCTCGTGCCCACGGGCGGCGTCTCGCTGGCGACCGTAGCGGAGTTCATCGGTGCCGGAGCCAGCGCGGTGGGCGCGGGCGCGGACCTGGTCGATGTGTCCAAGGCTCGGAACGGCA
The DNA here is from genome assembly GCA_937998045.1 of uncultured Myxococcales bacterium. GTDB lineage: Bacteria > Myxococcota_A > Polyangia > Polyangiales > Polyangiaceae > Palsa-1150. The sequence goes on along the minus strand of CALKVG010000177.1, from coordinate 6,930 downwards.
ATGTCGGCTTCGTCAGCCAGAACGCGCGCAAGTACCTCAATGCCATCAAGGCGGCCCGCGAGTCGATGAACGACGTGCGTTAGTGTCCCCAGTCGCGGACCTAGTGGGCCCCGATATTCGGGCACTACCTCCGCTCGGTCGGGCCGACGACGGCGGCGCAGTCGGTCTCTTGGGGGTCGCCCCCTCGACGCTTTGCGCAACGCCGCGCGTCGAGCCTCCGCCATATCGGCTTCGGCGAACGACTTCGCTTCGCGAAGTCCGGAAGAGGACCAAGCGGAACGGGCGGGGCGCGGCCCTTTGGTTCGACACGCGCCGGGTTTCGGCTGTTCCGATCTTCGTTCCGATCGCGCCCGTGACGCGGACACCGATGCGGGCTGGCGGGACGGTGCCGTGTGCCAAATCGATACACGGGCAAGGTTCTCCGTTACGCTCTTCGTTTCGATTGCACACGGGTATCTGCATCATTGCCGGCATGTACCGCACTGAACTCCAGCGTTGTTTCGCCCACTCGCCTTCTTGCGGGGCTGCGGGCCGACGCGGGACCCGGGCGACCGGAACTCTTTGCGAAACAAGGAAACGCTTGGCCGTTTCGAACCGAGCGGTCAGGTGTCCCGGGCACGTCCGATGCTTCGCATGTCCCCGACAGGTCACGACGGTGGATGCGCTGAGCAAGCTTGGAGTCTCGGGATGCCGGCGGCCGATCGGGTGGCTGCTCGCCTGTTGCGCGTGCGCGCAGGGCGCGGTCGGCGACCTGCAGCTGGACACGGGGGAGAAGGAGGCATCGACGGACGCCGAGACGGGTGCGCATAGCGTTGATTCGGCGACGGACACCAGCACCGCGTTCGACTCCGGCGCCGACGAGCGGTCGGAAGCCGCCGACGCCGCGAGCACCGAGGCGGCGAGCGCCGACGATGGACGCTCCACGACGGACGCGCCCGGAGCCGACGCGTCCAGCGCCGATGCGTCCGGCTCCGACGCCACCGCGCCAGCCGACGCGCTGCCGGATGGCTTGCCTTGCGCGTGCGGTCGCCGGTCCGTCTGCATCGCCGGCGCGTGCACGGCGGCTCGCCGGGTGTTCGTCTCCGACGAGACGTACGACGGCGCGCTCGGCGGCCACGCAGGAGCCGATGCCACGTGCCAGAAGCTCGCGACCGGAGCGGGACTGGACGGGACCTGGATGGCCTGGATCTCGGATTCGACCAGCTCTCCGAGCCAGCGCTTTTCGAGGGCGACCGTCGGCTATTTCTTGCTCGACGGCACATCCGTCGCCACGAGCTGGACGGACCTCACGACCAACGGTCCGGCGCATGCCATCGACTTGACCGAGACCGGCGTATCGCTGGCGTCGAGCACCGCCAGCGCGTCAAAGACCTGGACGGCGACGCTGGTCAGCGGCGCGCTCAGCACGCCCAGCTGCAGCAATTTCTCGTCGAACGCGTCGACCCAGACTGGAGGGGTGGGCCATTGCACGGGGTTCGGCACGGTGAACTGGACATCTGCTTACGCGGGCGAAGCGTGCAACGTAACGAACCACCTCTATTGCTTCGAGCAATGAGCGCGCGCCGGCGTGCGAACGAACATGGTCCTTCCACACGATTGCAACACCGATAGGCGCAGCGATCCCCATGGACAAAACCCTCGACGAAACATCTCTCACGTCTTCGGGATCGGCGACGCACTGTCCGATCCTCTTCGTCTGTCTCGACGCGGACCGACCGCTGGCTCGCGGCGCTCGGTTCTCGCTCGTCGGCGTCGAGCGAGTCACAATCGGTCGCGGCGCCGACCGCGTCGCCCTACGCAGCGCGGACGGACGCTCGATCGACCTGCGCCTGCCGGGCGCGTGGCTCTCGTCGCAGCACGCCAGCATTCGCGCCGTCGGAACGGACTTCCTCATCGAGGACAGCGGATCGCGCAACGGCACGTTCGTCAACGGCCAGCGCGTGACGAGCTCCGTACTGCGGGACGGTGATATCGTGGAGATGGGCCGTGTGTATCTCAGCGTGCGCGGCGCGCCCACGAATGAGGCCCCGCTCGTACTCGACGAGGACGCGAGCCGCTCGAACAAGGCGTTCGGGCTTCGCACGCTGTTGCCCGAGCTCGAGGAGAGCTTCTCGTCGCTCATGCGCATAGCGAGGAGCGTCGTCCCCATCCTGCTTCTGGGTCCCACCGGCTCCGGCAAGGAGGTGCTCGCGAGAGAGATCCACGGGCAGTCCGGGCGGGCGGGGCCATTCGTTGCGGTCAACTGCGGCGCGCTCCCGTCGTCCCTCATCGAGAGCCTCCTCTTCGGGCACGTGAAGGGCGCATTCTCGGGAGCCGCGCGCGACGAGGTGGGCTTCGTCCGATCGGCGGACGGCGGGACGCTCTTTCTCGATGAGATAGGGGACCTGCCCGCCACGTCGCAGGCGGCGCTGCTGCGTGTCCTGCAAGAGCGCGAGGTCATCCCGCTCGGGTCGACGCGGGCGTTCAAGGTCGATGTGCGCGTCGTCGCGGCTACGCACCGCCCCGTCGATAGGCTCCTCCAGGAGGGGTCCTTCCGCGACGACTTGCTCGCCCGCCTGAAAGGGTACGTGCACCGCCTCCCCGCGCTGCACGAAAGGATGAGCGACTTCGGCATCATCCTGGCCGACGTGCTCGGAGTGGTGGCCGGTGCGCGGGCAGCCCGCCTCACATTCGCGCCGGAGGCCGCGCGCGCGATGCTAGCCTACGGGTGGCCCCTCAACGTTCGCGAGCTCGAGCAAGCCATGGCGAGCGCGCTGGCCCTCACGAAGTCGGACGTCATCGAAGCGCGGCACCTTCCGCCGGAACTGTTCGCACCTCGGGCGGCCGCCGAACCGGCGCCTCAAGCAGCCGACCCGCTGCGAGACCAGATCGTCGCCCTCCTCCACATGCACAACGGGAACGTGACGGCGGTAGCCCGCGCCATGGGAAAGGCGCCAGCCCAGATCCACCGCTGGCTGCATCGTTTCGCGATCGACGCGAACACATATCGCTACAACTGAAAGCCCCTCGGGGTAAGGCGCGGGAGGTTCGTCTCCGCGTACCGGGAGATGAGGGGCCCTGATTCTCTCGAGACCCTCCGACGATTGCTCGCGTTTGCAATCCCCCTCGCATCGCAGTAGTTGATAGAGATGGAGGAGCTGCGGTTTGCCCTGCTCTGGATGGCCGTCGCCAGCGCCGGATGCTCGGCGTTGCTCGACATGCCGGCGCCGCAGCTCTTCGAGGGCGCGGACGCTTCGTTGGAGGCCGCGGCCGACGTCGGCACGGGAGAGACCCGTGGCCCCGAAGGGCCGGACGCCGGCGCGGATGGGTCGTTCGACGTTGCTCCCGAAGCCACGGCCGATGTCGCGCTCGACACGGCCACCGTCGACGCCCTCTCGGATGCAGCGCTCGACCAGTCCGCCGACGCGCCTCAGAACGGCCTGGCCTGCGGCTTCGGCCTCTCGTGCGGCAAGTCCGCGCTCCCCTACTGCTGCGAGACACGCGACGACGCGGGCGCGCCCGTCTTCGGGTGCGTTTCCTCGGAGTCGGCGTGCCCCGGGTACTACGTCGAGTGCACGAATGAGAACGATTGCCCGAACAACGACATCTGCTGCCACTACTCGAGCGGGATGCGCTGCGAGTCGCCCGGGCAAACCGGCAGCTGTCCCGGGGGCTCGGCGATTCAGGCGTGCGACCCGGCGAACTCCGGCGAGTGCCCTGCCCGGCAAGCGTGCACCATGCCCCTGACCATCGACAACGTGCGGTCGCCGTACATGGGCTGCCAGTAGAGCCGCTCATCGGCCTCGAGATGAGTCAGTAATCGGGGTTGCAGTCCAGCTTCTTCGTGCCGCCCTTCCATCCCCGTCGCCGCGGAGCCGACGCGACGCACGCGAGGGAGGAGCTCAAACGCGCGGGGTGGATCTCGGCGGCGGCATCGGTAGCTTCCAGTTCTTCGCGCACGGACACACCGGGAATCATCGCGACGGGCAGTATTCCTGGTTTTCGCCTAGTTGGCAGACGATTCCGACAGGGCGCACCCGCCAAGCGATGCAGCCGTCCCGCTCGGCGCCCCTCCTCATTTGAAGAGCGTCAGATCCACGCAATTGGCGATGGCCTGCATTCCGGCGGCGTTGGGGTGCAGGCCGTCGCCGGAATTGAACTGCGGCGCCCACATCGTCGGTGCGGCGGGATCGTGTGTCGCGGTATCTTGATCGACGATTCCATCACAACCGCTGCCGGCGCTCTTGATGAAGTCGATGACCGTCGTGCGGGCCGGCTCGTCGGGGGTGTACGGCGTCAGCGTCGAGCACAGGAACTTGACCCCCTTGGCGTGGGCCATGCTCATCATCATCTTTATCTGGTTGATGTCGTTCGTGGGGGTGGACCGACCACCGAGGTCGTTGATCGGGTTGTCCGAGAAGATCACCCATTTGACCCCGGTCTGCGACAGTACGTCGCGGTCGAATCGGCTGAGCGCCCCGGAAGTGATGTCGCCGCTGATGCCCTCGTTGAGCACGCCGATCGTCCGGTTGGCGTCGACCAGGCGAGCGGCGAGAAGATTCGGCCAGCGCATGTTGGTGTCGGCTGGCGCGCGGAACCCGGTGGTGATCGAGGCGCCCAAGGCAACGACAGCGCCTTCGGCGGCTGGATTCTGCACGTCCAAACCCAAGATGTAGAGGTAGTTCTGGTTCTGGCCACCGTTGAGCGAGGGACTGGAAACCATGTCGCCGGCAGCCATGTAGTTGGTCTGGAACGCGTTCTGTTGGCAGGTGCCGCCGCTGCTCGACATGACGAAGAAGCTGACGACCACGTCGGAGGTGGGCTTGACGACGAAGCTCGCCCCATCGCTGAGGGCGAACGAGCTCGCCGGAACCGTGACGTCGGGCTGGCCCGCAAAGGTCAACGCAGTGTCAGTGGCAGGATCGATCGACGATCCGGTGGTCCGCTGGGCAAGATGCACGTTGCTGATGTGCAGCGGGCCGTTGCCGTGCGCGTTCGAGATTCGAACGCGTGCGGCGTTGCCGCCGATGCTGGTATGTACGATCGAGCGCACGGTCTGCCCGACGGCTGCGGTGCACGTTCCATCCGGCGCCGACGCCCAGGTTCCGGTCCAAACGCTGCCGGCGGCGCCATCGCCTGCCTGGGCGGTCGCGTCCCCCGCGCCGTCTGCCGCCGCGACGTCCGCGATGCTGGCGTCGCTGCCCGTCGATCCGGCGTCCGGTCCTTCGCCACCAGACGAGCTTGCCGCGCTGCCACTGCTGCTGCCGCTCCCCGACGAGCTGGCGCCGCTCGGTCCACCGCTGCCAGACGCACTGCCGCTGCTACCGGACGCGCTGCCACCGCTGCTCGACGCGCCCGCCGAACTGTCTCCTCCGCCGTCGGACTGCGAGCCGCTGCTGGAACAGCCGGGCACGAAAAGGAAGACGAAAGCAATGGAAGTGAGACCTCTGACTATCCGGGCAGGCGGCGTCCGTATGATTTCCATGGTGGGGATAGAGAGGAATGACATCCAGGGCGGGTTTTGGCTCCCAGCGAGCGCGGTCGGCCCGAACGTCGAAGCACTCGCACGCATTGTGGCTGCGAACATTCATTCATACTGGAAAAGCGGCAGGCTACGGCGTGTGCCCAGCCTGCGCGCAGCACCGCTCTTCAGCCAGCATGGGGTGCAGCCGTCCGGTCCTGCAGCCGGTACGTGACCAAAGAGCCGTTCGAGACGACGACACGCGCTGAGGCCGACCAGCGCGCCGCGCCGCTACTGGCACGGGCAGCAAAGCTCCAAGGCCCCGCCCGGGCCCGTGGTGACATCCCGACAGAGGCTCACGCTCTGATTCCGACGTCAGGTCAAATCATCGACCTCACATGCGTGCAGCAGCGTGTGCGCGGCGGCCACGGGTCCGAGGTAGACGACCCTGCCGTGTCAACGCAGCCGTCACGTCGTTCACAGTGTGACGACGTCCCGCTCGCCGTGGCCGCCTGCCGTTGGATCCGCGACGATCCCCGGAGGAGCATCGACGCCCCGGGGGTTGTCTATCCCGATGGTGATAACCGCTGGGAACGCAGCACTTCCTGGCCGGCCGCGTCCGGGAACGCCGCGTGCACCGATGCGACGGCTCCCAACCCGGAGAGAGGCGATGAGACAAATTATCCGAATCGGTATTGCGCTCGCATCCGTGCTCGTTGCTTGTGACCAGGGGGCAGACCCGTACTGGGGACCGCCGGAGCGATCGTCGTCGGCCGCCGCGGACCTCATCTCCGTACAGAGCTGCACGTCGCAAGCGCAGACCTGCGCGGCCGGCGCGAGCACCGCCGCCGCCGCGGCCACCTGCGAGCAGGACCTCCGCGCGTGTCTGTCCGGTCTGTGCAGCGAGGCGGGCGTACCCTCCGTCCCTCCCTTCGACGCGGGCGCGCTGCCGCCGCCGCCGGGGACGAGCTTCGACGCCGGTCCGTTGCCGCCGCTCGGCGGCTTCGACGCGGGGCTCTCGCCGCTGCCCGACGCTGGCCTTCCGCCCGTCGCGCTGCCCGACGCCGGCCTTCCGCCGATCGTCCTGCCGGACGCGTCGTCCCTCGCGGGCGCGGGCGCGTGCATACAGGCGCTCCAGGCCTGCCTCGCGAGCGCCAGCGATCCCATGGCGTGCGCGAGTCAGGTCGCGACCTGCCTTGCGCAGGCGCTGTAGCCGCGCGGTCGGCGCACGATCCACGGCTCGAAGGCGTCGAAAGGTCCGAAATTCGAATGCCTTCGGAGGTATCACGCCCTGCACGTTGCAGCGCTGGGGCAAGAGCCCGGCGAACAGTTGGCTCAACGTGCCGAAGGTGGTCTTCAAGACGGCAAAGCGCTTGAGTTTGGGCCTCGTCGCCAACCCCGTCGAGGGGATCGACGCATTCGACACGTCGGAGCACGCGACCTACACCTGTCTCTTATACACATCTGACGCTGCCGACGATCTTACGCGT
>CALKVG010000176.1 GCA_937998045.1 uncultured Myxococcales bacterium | reverse complement strand
CCTACGGCTCGCCGTCGTCCGGACTGGGTTCCCCCTACGGCTCGCCGTCGTCCGGTCTGGGTTCCCCCTACGGTTCGCCGTCGTCCGGTCTGGGTTCCCCCTACGGCTCGCCGTCGGGACTCGGTTCGCCGTACGGTTCGCCGTCCGGCCTCGGCTCACCTTACGGCTCGCCGTCGGGCCTGGGTTCGCCGGCAGGTCTCGGCTCCCCGTATGGGTCGCCTGGCGGTCTCGGCTCGCCCGTCGGGTACGGCGGCGCGCCGGCCGGCTTGCCGTTCGGCGGTTACGGGGCGCCGTCGTCCGGATTCGGTGGGGTCCCACCCTTCTGACGGCATGCGAACGAGCCGCCGCGGTTCGGTCGACGCCGGACCGCGGCGGCTCTTCGGTCGCTCTCGGCTCGATGAATGGCCGCCGTCAGGCGGTCCCGGCTGCAGGCCGCGCCGCCGCACGGCGGAGCAGGCGCGGCGTCCGCGTGGGGCGATCCACCCGGTCAAGACAGCTTCTTCGCGTCGCACGATTGCGCGCGCGCGAGGAGCAGCTCGCGTTCCCGCGCGTTGTGCGCCAGCGACGCCGCGCGCTCGAACTCGCGGCGAGCCTCGAGGGGCCGGCCGAGCTTCGCGAGGAGGTCCCCGCGCACGCTGGGAAGCAGGTGGTACGACGCGAGCGCCGGCTCCTGCGCGAGAGCGTCGACGAGCTCGAGCGCCACCGCCGGCCCGAACGCCATCGAGACGGCCACGGCGCGATTCAGCTCGACGACGGGCGACTGCGTAAGCTCCGCGAGCGCGTCGTAAAGCGCGACGATCCGGTTCCAGTCGGTCGCTGCGGCCGTGCGCGCGCGGGCGTGGCACGCGGCGATCGCGGCCTGCAAAGCATAAGGACCGAGGGGCTGCGCGAGCTGCTCCGCGCGATCGAGCGCCGCGAGTCCGCGATGCACGAGGAGATGATCCCAGCGAGAGCGGTCCTGGTCGAGAAGGAGGATGGGCTCGCCGGACGGGCCAATGCGAGCGCGCAGGCGCGACGACTGCAGCTCCATGAGCGCAACGAGTCCGTGGACCTCGGCCTCGCCGGGAACGAGCTCGGCGAGAATGCGCCCGAGGCGCAGCGCCTCCTCGCACAGATCAGGCCGGGTCCAGTCGTCGCCCTTGGTGGCGGCGTACCCCTCGTTGAAGACGAGGTAGACGGCTTCGAGCACCGACGAGAGGCGCGCCGATAGCTCCGGTCCCCGCGGCACCTCGAAGGGTACGCGCGCTTCGGTGAGCGTTCGCTTTGCGCGGACGATGCGCTGCGCGATCGTCGGCTCGGGCAGGAGGAAGGCCCGGGCGATCTCGTCGGTCGTGAGCCCCCCGAGCATGCGAAGCGTGAGCGCGACGCGCGCCTCCTTCGAGAGGACGGGGTGGCAGGCGATGAGCATGAGGCGGAGCAGATCGTCGCCGACGTCCTCGTCGATGGCGGTCTCGACGTCGGGGCGCACCGCGGGCAGCTCCGCGCTCTCCTCCTCGATTTGGTCGTGCTTGCGGCTCTGCATCTTCCGCTGCCGGATTCGATCGATCGCGCGGTGTTTCGCGGTGGCCATGAGCCACGCACCCGGGTTTTCGGGGATGCCCATCGTGGGCCACCGCTCCATCGCCACGATGAAGGCCTCCTGCGCGAGGTCCTCCGCAAGCGCGATGTCGCGCACCATGCGCACGAGGCCGCCGATCAGTCGTGCGGATTCGATCCGCCAGACCGCCTCGACGGCCTTCCGTGTGGCACCGCTGCCGTCACCGCTCACCGCGTCTACTCACTGGCGCTGCCGTCCGGCCTCGGTCCGCAGCCGCTCGTCCCTCGCGCGGAGCTCCGGCGTGAGCTCCTTGCCGAAGTCCTCCGGCTCGAAGATCGGGCGAATGGTCACTTCGGTCCCTCCGTCGAAGGGCGCGCGCTTGAGCCACTCGACGGCCTCCTCCACCGACTTGACCTGCCAGATCCAGTAGCCCGCGACGAGCTCTTTCGACTCCGCGAACGGTCCGTCGACGACCGTCCGCTGCGAGCCCGAGAACCGAACGCGCTTGGCCTTCGACGTGGGCGTGAGGCCGTCGCCCGCGAGCATCACGCCCGCTTTGACGAGCTCCTCGTTGAACTTCATCATCTTCGCGAGAAGATCCTGGGTCGGCATCTTTCCGGCTTCAGAGTCTGCACTTGCGGGTACGAACACCATGACTCGCATGAAAGGGCTCCTTTCGATTCGTGGATGATTGGTGGTGGAAATCGGGTGTTTCGGCTACTGGTGGGTTCCCGGCCCGACTCCGGGATCGAACATCGGACGGACCTCGGACTCGCCTTCGAATTCGGGCCAGTACTTTCGGTGCAGCTCCATGAACTCGGTCGCGATCCGGATCGCCTCCTCCTTCGATTCGGTCTTGAGGATGGCCCAGCCGCCGATGACCTCCTTGCTCTCGGAGAAGGGACCGTCGGTCACGGTGATCTTCCCGTTGGCGAGGCGCACGCGGAGCCCGTCCTTGCTCGGGAGCAGGCCGCCCGTGTCGACGAGCGTGCCGTCTTTGAACGACCTCTCGACGAACTTGCCCATCGCCTCCATCAACGCCTGGGGCGGCGGTGACTGGCGGTACGACTCGGAATGGCGGATGAACGTCAGGTATTTCATGGCTTCTCCTGTGGGGTTCCGATGAGGCGACGAACGAGCCGCCCCCGGATCGACAAGCCGGCGCACTTTTCTTGTTCGGAGGGCCGGTCATCGTACGAAAGCGCCGTCGATTCGGGTACTTATCCTGAGCTCAGGCATGCCTCTCGCTCCCGTGGGCGGGTCCCGTCGTCGGCGCAAGAGGCTCGTCGAGATCCGCGAACGAATTCACGCGGGCGGAACGAGACCCGCTAGGTCGCCGGCGCGAGCGTTGGCTCCCTCGTCGCGCCCCAGCCGAGGAGCCATACGACCATGGGTAGCTCTCCCGTCTTGAGCGGCAGCGTCCATCGCGCGACGGCCGCGGCATGCAGCGGCACGATCGGGGCGGCGGCGCTCGCAATCCCGAGGCGTAGGAGCGACGCCGCCGACCGGATGTTGTCGGACGTCGCGCTGGCGTTTCCCGGGACGAACAGCTCGCCGGGCACGTAGACCAGGCCCACCGGCGCGGTCAGCGCGAGGAGCAGGTACCAGACGCCGGCAATCCGGGCTTGCTGTTTGGTCGTTGACGGGCGCGGCGCCACGAGACCAGCTTAGCAAGGTTCTTCGCGTCACCCCGGATCCGCGCAACAGCGGAATCCGATCGAGTAATCGCGGTAATCGAACGGGTGGGCGATGGTTCGGTACGCGCAGCCGTCCCCGTGAAGCGACGTATCGAGCCAGTAGCCGCCCTGAAAGGTGCCGTTCGGGTCGGCGGTCCACTCGTGGAGGTTGCCGACCATGTCGTAGAGACCGAAGTCGTTGACGCAGTCGGGAAACGCGCCGGTCTTCGCGAGCGTCCCGTCGAGCTCTATGTTGCGCGGGTCGTTGAGCTCGAGCGGGCCCCAGCCGCGAGCCTGCGTATCGGAATGGAACGTGAGCATCGGGTTGACGCCGCTGTCGTGGCACCGCCCGGGCACGCGGTCCGGGCCGTAGGGGAAGGCGTAGCCCTGGGTGCCGCCGCACGCGGCGCGCCATTCCACCGCGGCGCAGAGGCGCTTGCCGGCCTCCCGGCAAGCCGCAAGCGCCTGCGCTCCGCTCACGTATGCCTGAGGGACGACGCCTGCGACGCTGCGCGCAACGTACGCGCGGCCGGACGCCAGGAGCTGATTGGGTGCGTGCGCCAGGAGTGTGCCGTCGGGCGCGCGCTCGACGACGGACGCTTCGTAGCGATCGACGCACACGACGCCGAAGACGAGCGCCATGTCCGACGGGCAGCGCGCGCCCGGTCTTGCCGGCCCGATCGCGCCCTCCTGCACCGGACGGAAGACTCCGGGCGCATACGCCGCGATCGCCTGCTCGATCGTGCCGCGGGCGCCGCTCGCGAGGCGCCGCTCGTGTCCCCGGAAGGCGGCAGCGAGCGCTTCGAGCGCCGCCGTCACTTGCGCGCGCGAGGCGGGAGGAGCCTGGTCCGGGGGAGCCGCCCGCGCCTCGTGCGCAACGACGCGCGCGACGAAGAGCGCCGCGAGCAGCACACCCGAAGCGCGGAGCGGCCAGCGGCGCGAGGGCAATGCCATCCAAGATGAGCGTGGCGCCACGGAATCGCGGACGCAAGGCTCGCGATCGATGCGCGGTCTACATGGCGTGATGGTGATCGATGGGTCGCAGCCGGCGCGAAGAGCAACGAGACGAGCCATGTCGGGATCCTTGCGCGAGGGCTGTCGTACACCGACATCGCGCTCTCGGGAGCCTTCCGTGATAGTGCCCCCGGATGCGAGGATCGGATGCTCTATCTCTGCAGACACGGCGACACGGCGTGGTCCGGGCAACGGCGGCTCGTTGGACGCAACGATGTCCCCCTCGTCGCGGCGGGCGAGCAGAACGCGCGGCGGCTCGGGGACCGCCTGCGCACGGTCGCGTTCGAGCGTGTGCTCGTGAGCCCCCTCGGCAGAGCCCGACGGACCGCCGAGCTCGCGGGCTTCGGCGCCGCGCAGGTCGATGAACGCCTTCTGGAGATGGACTTCGGCCTCTATGAAGGGCGCACGGTCGAGGAGATTCGCCGGGACCAGCCCGGATGGACCTACCTGCGCGACCTTTGCCCAGGCGGTGAAGGTCCCGACGACATCGGACGTCGCGCCGACGATCTGCTCGCCGATCTCGAATCGACGAGCGGAGACGTCGTCTTGTTCGGCCACAGCGTGATCCTCCGCGTCGTTGCCGCGAGGTTCCTCGGCCTCTCCCCCGACGCCGGGCGGTTGCTCATGCTGGCCCCCGGCGCGCTGAGCATCCTCGGCTACGACCACGTGGTGGACGCTCGGGCGATCGCCGTCTGGAACGATCGCGCCCACCTGTCGTCGGAGAGCGCCTTCGCCTGATCGGCGCTCGACGCGCTCGAAGTTCACGCCCACGACGACGCTCGAGGGTCGATACCGCGTTCGCGATCGCCGGTGGTTCGTGCGAAGGAAGGAGACCGCCCGACGGCGGAGCGCCTGTACGAACGCGTTCGTGATGAGGCTCGGGCTGGCGCTCGCCTGACCGGGCGGTCACGGCTCGGCTACGCCTCGCAGGCGGGCCAAAGTGGACGACGGGTGCGTCGTCCTTGGAGCCGGGAACGGTTACCATCGCTCGCGTGGGGTTTTCCGTTTCGCCTGCGATGCGCGCCGCGCTCGAGCTCATCGACGACGCCGTGATCCTCGCGGCACCGGGCGACGGGGCAGGCATCGTCTACGTCAACGCAGCTTTCGAGCGCGCTTCCGGACACGAGCGGCGGGACGTCGTCGGGCGCTCGATCGACGCTCTCCTGCGCCCGCGTCCCGTCGTGAACGAGCCGCATATTTACGTGGTGACTCGGGCGAGCGGTGAAGAGTACGTCGTCCGACGCAAACGCGCGCTCCTCGAGACCGACGATGGGGAGTCGCTCGTGATGGAGACCCAACGCGACGTGACCCACGAACGCGCGGTTCGCGAAAGCGAGGCGATCCATCGCAAGCTCGCCGAGCGATCGAGCGACATCATCTCGCGCACCGATTCGCACGGGAGGTGCATCTACATCTCCTCCTCGTGCCGCGACGTGCTCGGCTACGAGCCGGAGGAGCTCGTCGGGAGACACGCCCTCCTCGATCTCGCGCACCCCGACGACCGGACGGAGCAGCAGCAGGTCCTTTCGCGGTTCGTGCAGCGAGGCATGACGTCAGGGTCGCCTCTCCGCCGGCGCCTCCGTCGAAAAGACGGCAGCTACGTGTGGCTCGAGACGATCGTCAACGTCGAGCGCGACGAGGAGGGACGAATCGTCGAAGTGCAATCCTGGGCGCGCGACATCACCTCGCGTGTGCTCGCCGAGCAAGCGCTCACGCAGTCGGACACGAGCTTTCGTTCGCTCCTGGACAGGATGCCCGACGGGGTCGCGATGCATCGCGACGGGGTAATCTCGTACGCGAACGCCGAGATGGCCCGAATGACCGGGCACGCGCGCGCCGAGGAGCTCGTCGGCCGTTCGCTCCTGGATTTCGTGCACCCCGACGAGCGAGACGCGGTTCGTGACCGCCTCGCCGACAGCCGCCGCCCGGGCGTGCGCGGGCTCGAGAGGCGAATCCTGAACCGCGACGGGTCTTCGCGTGTGTTCGAGATCACGTCCCTGCCCGTCATGTTCGAGGGGTCCCTCGCCTTCCTCGCCATCTGCCACGACGTGACCGAACGCAAGCGGATGGAGGAGCGCCTCGCGCTCGCGGAGCGCATGGCGCTCGTCGGTAGGCTCGCGTCGGGCGTCGGCCACGAGATCAACAACCCGCTGGCCTACATGCTCGGCAGCCTCGAGCTGGCGCGCGCAGACCTCGCCGATCTGGCGTCCGAAGCCCCGGCGAGCGAACGCATCGTCCGCCTCGAGCAACACCTCGTCACGATACGCGACGGCGCAGAGCGCGTGCGTGACATCGTGAGAGATCTCAAGTCGCTGTCCGTCGCGAGCGGCGACGGCCTCGGCCCGGTGGACGTCGAACGCACCCTCGACGTGGCGGCGGCGACCGCGGCTCACGAGATCCGCGTACGCGCGCGCCTCGTGAAGGAGTACGGCATGGTTCCGCCCGTTCGGGCGAACGAGGGACGCCTCGCGCAGGTCTTCGTCAACCTGCTCGTGAACGCGGCGCAGGCGATCCGCGAGGGCGCCGCGATCGACAACGAGATCCGGATCGTGACGCGTGAAGAAAGGGGACTGGTCGTCGTCGAGATCCATGACACCGGCACCGGCATTGCGCCCGAAGACCTGCCGCGCGTCTTCGAGCCCTTCTTCACGACGAAGACGAAGGGCGTCGGCACCGGGCTCGGGCTGTCGATCTCGCACAACATCGTGTCCGCGCTCGGCGGTACGCTGACAGCCGAACGCTCGTCACCGCACGGAACGCTGCTGCGCATCGCGCTGCCGACGTCGAACGAAGGGATCACGCGGGCGCCGCCGGCCGCGTCCCAAGCGAAGATCGAGCGTCGAGCGCGCGTCCTTCTCGTCGACGACGAGCCGAGCATGCTGCGGGTTCTGACGCAGCTCCTGTCCCAGCACGACGTGACGATCGCGCACAGCGGGCGTGAGGCGATCGCGCGTCTCGCCGGGAGCGCGTCGTTCGACGCCGTCGTCTGCGACTTGCAGATGAACGACGGCACCGGCGTGGACGTCTACGAGTACTTGTGCGAGCGGGCGCCCGATCTCGCACGCCGCATGATCTTCACGACGGGCGGCGCGTTCACGCACCGCGCGCGCGAGTTCCTCGGCCGCTGCCCGCAGCCCGTGCTCGAGAAGCCCTTCGACACGGCACGCTTGGCCGCGCTCGTCAACGAAGCGGCGCGTCGCTAGCGCGGGACCGGCTCGTCGTCCAGCGTGCCCTCGTCGGCGCAGCAGCGAAACCCGGTCGAGTAGTCGTAATAGCTCTTCGCGTGCGCCGTCGTGACGTACTCGCAGCCGGGGCCGTTGAGCTTCGTGTCGAGGTAGTAGCCACCGTGGAAGTGACCGTCGTCCGTCCACTCGTGCACGTTGCCGACCATGTCGTAAACGCCGTACGCGTTCGTGCACTGCGCCGCTGCGCCCGTGGGCTCGATCGTATTCGCGACCTGGTTCGCCTCGGGGTCGTTCAACGTACGCGCGGTATGCTCCCCATGGTGCAAGACGGCCATCGGCGATGCGCGGTTCGTGTCGACGCACACGTTGTCGACGTGCGAACGCCCGTACGGGTACGTCGTGTTCTCCGGTCCGCGACACGCCGCCTTCCACTCGCGTGCCTGGCAGAGGCGCTTGCCGGACGCCTTGCAGGCGCGCTGCGCGTCCACCATCGAGACGTGAGCCTGCGGCGCCACCCCGGGCCGTGACACCGCGCGGACGACGTGGCCGCTCGGATTTTCATGGGCGCTGAAGGCGATCTCGCTGCCGTCTGGATGAACCTCGACGAGCGACGCCTCCCATTTGTCGACGCACGAACGACCGACCAAGGCCATGTCGCGGGGGCACGGCGACCGGGAAGGTCGCTGCAGAGTCGAACGCAACGTGCCGGACATGCCCACTGTCCCTGGCTCGGCGCTCGTGCTGCGCGAGGCCATCGACACGAGGGCGAAGGCGAGCGCCGCGGCGGTGCCGCGGGCGACGTGTGTGTAGAAGTGGAATTCGCTGCCGCTGGAGGAGCGCATGGGGTCAGGCGCCCCAAGCACACCCGGGGCCGCACCCTGTCCGTAGCGATCTCGAGGATTTGCCACCGACTGACCCTGCGTACTCGAGCCCTCAGCGGAGATTTCCAGGACGCAACCGAGCTACCGACCCTCTTCGATCTTGACCCCGAGGCGCTCGGCCGAGCGGTAGATCTGCTTGCGATCTTTGCCCAAGTAGCTGGCGACACGCGCCACATTGCCGCCGAACTCGTTTAGGACGCTTCGCAACCCCGGCGGGGGTCGCATACACCGGCACGTACGTGAGCTTGCCCACCGCACCGGATGACACGGACTCGCGGCGAGTCATCTCCCGAGGCAGCTCGAGCTCCTCTCGGCTCAGACAGCGCGTACGCTCACCCGCGGTTCGTGTTGCAGCAGGCGCTCGAGATCATGGGGGTCCGACGTCAGCACGACCGCTGCCGTTTTCGCGATGGCGGCGGCGGCGCACTATACGAAGGTCGCCATGTCGTCCCACCCGCTCGGCTTCATCGCCGGCGCGATCCTCGTGCTCGGCGTGCTCTGGGAGGCGTTCGAGACCATCGTTTCGCCGCGCCGCGTGTCCCGACGTTTCCGCCTGACGCGCGCCTTCTACAGGGCGACCTGGCTGCCGTGGCGCGCCGCCGCCACGCTGCTGCCGCACGGGCGCAGGCGCGAGGGCTTCCTCTCGGTGTTCGGGCCCATCTCGCTGCTCGTCCTGCTGATGCTCTGGGCGGCGCTCATCGTGCTCGGTTACACGATGCTGCAGTGGGGCGCGGGCAGCGGCATGCGGACGACCGACGGCGGCCGTGGCTGGAGGACCGATCTTTACGCGTGCGGCGCGACGCTCTTCACGCTGACGCCGGGCGACCTCGTGCCCCTCACCAGCGGCGCCCGCGTGCTCGTCGTGCTCGAAGCGGGCACCGGGATCGGACTCGTCGCGCTCGTCATCGGGTATCTGCCCGTCATCTCGCAGGCGTTCTCGCGGCGCGAGGTGAACGTGTCGCTGCTCGACGCGCGCGCCGGTTCGCCGCCGAGCGCCGGGGAGATCCTCATCCGCCACGCCGCAGAAGACCGCCGGCAGATCCTCGCGAGTCTGTTCGAGCAGTGGGA
>CALKVG010000175.1 GCA_937998045.1 uncultured Myxococcales bacterium | reverse complement strand
GCCACCAGCTGATGGATCCCATCGGTTTTGCGTTCGAGAATTACGGCGGCATCGGCGAGTACCGGACCACGGACAACGGGCTTCCGGTCGACGCGACCGGTTCCATCACACTCGACGGCGTCGCCCACTCCTTCCAGGACGCTGTCGGCCTCGTCGGCCTGCTGGCGAAGAGCTCCGAAGTTCGCACCTGCTTCGCGGCGAGTGGTCGCGTTACGCGCTCTCGCGCCTCGATACGCCCGCCGATGCGCCCTCGATGCAGGCTGCGGCGGCGGCCTTCGCTTCGGACACGGCGACCCTGCAAGGCTTGATGACCTCGATCGCGACAATGCGCAGCTTCCGTTACCGCAGTCTGTCGCCTGGAGAGATGCCATGACAGCCATTCGGACCAGCTCGACACGCGCCCGCCTTTCGCGGCGTTCTTTCCTTTGCGGTGTCGGTGCGAGCGCGGCTCTCCTGCCGGTTCTCGACGCCGAGGACGCCTTCGGCGCACCGGGTGCGTATCCCAAACGGCTCATCACGATCGCCTGGAGCAACGGTGTGGCGCGACCCGCGTTCTACCCGATGGCCGATGATCCGACGGCGAACACGATCATGCAGCCACTCGCTCCGCTCAAGTCGAAGGTGACGTTGGTCGCAGGCCTCGACTACAAGCTGATGCTCGACGCCGGCGCTACCTACCAAGGGCACGGCGCGTTCCCGACGATGTTCACCGGCAGGTGGAACAGCGGTCCTGGACCGTCCATCGACCAGGCCGTCGCGACCGCCGTTGCGAAGAGCGTGAACCTCCCCATGCCGGTCATCTCGATCACGCTGCAGGGCAACTCGACGAGCTATACGGCCGCAGGCACGCAGAACACGGGCGAGACACAGGTCGCCCGTCTCTATTCGAATCTCTTCGCGAGCCAGTCGATGCCGAGCAGCCAGTTAACTGCGCTCGTGGCTCGACGCAAGAGCGTGATCGACTATTTGATGCCGGAGCTGTCCGCCTTCTCCGCGCGCCGTGGCGCCGACGATCGCGTCAAGATTTCGGCGCACCTCGACTCGATCCGGCAGGTCGAGACGAGCCTGTCGGCGACGGCAGGGGCGGCGTGCTCCCCGGTGAGCCCGGGCCCGGCTCAGGACTATCCGACGCAGGTCACGGCCTTCTCCGATCTCGTGGCCTTGGCGCTGACGTGCGACGTGGGCCGCTCGGTGACGCTCACCTGGGCCGCCGATGGCGGGAGTGGCCCGGCCGCGATGCCTTTCTTGAACATCGGTGCCAACGACGGTACCGGGCTCGGCGACGTACACGCCATCGCGCACCAGGGCGTCCCCGGGTACCCGAAGAAGACCGTCATCGACACTTGGTACATGCAGCAGCTCGCGTACCTGGCTGGAAAGCTCGACGCGATACCCGAGGGCTCGGGCACGTTGCTCGACAACAGCCTCATCGTGATGGGCAATGACATGTGCGAAGGCTCGCTCCATCTGGTTGCGGGTGTTCCATTCATCCTCGTAGGCAGCGCCGGTGGCGCTCTGCGCACCGGGCGCACCGTCAAGGTGGGTAGCTGGGCCACGGCAACGGGGGACTACTGGAACAGCGGGAGAACGGGGGTGCCGCACAACCAGCTCCTGGCATCGATCTCGAACTTCATGGACGTTCCGGTCAGTAGCTTTGGTACCGGATACACAGGGACGTTGGCCGGGCTCTAGTAGGAGCAAGATAGCCACTACCTCCAGATGCAGTGGAAACGTGAGCGTGGTCGCGACCTCTCGTCGCAGAAGTACTCTGACTCCCACTATCGGCCATTGCGCAAGGTCGCCCATGTCTCGACATTTGCACTCAAACCCGTGTGCGCGATCCGGTTCGCCTCGTTCGCCCGCTCTTTCGGCGCCCACCGTCGTGCTCGTCGTCCTGGCCATGAGCTGCAGCTCTGCGACGTCGGACGTGGACGCCGGCACAGGCGACCAAGGAGGGGGCCTGGACGCAAGCGCGGGCGGACGCACCGACTCCAGCAGCTCCGGTGGCTCCACGTCGAGCGGTGGCTCGAGCTCGGGCAACGGCAGTAGCAGCGGGTCGAGCCCGGGCAGTGGCAGCGGCAGCAGCAGCGGCTCCGGATCAGACGGCGGGAGCAGCAGCGGCTCCAGTTCCGACGGCGGGAGTTCCGGTGGCGAAGCGGGCGCCGACGCCGGCGCGGAAGGGGGCGAGGCTGGCGCTGCCGGTGGCTGCGCCGGAAAGCCGTACAAGCTCTGCGAGGACTTCGAGTCCGGCATGGTGGGAGCCACCCCCCCCGGATGGACGACGCTGCAAGGCTTCGGGCCGGGCGGCGGCGTCGGCCTCGCAAACGATCAGTTCCACTCCGGAAGCATGTCCCTGAAGAGCGATTCGATCAATCGGGGGCAGGATCGTGTTCAGAAAAGTCTCGCGAGCCTGGGCGCGACCGCGACCAAGCATTGGGGACGAATCTTCTACAACGTCGGTTCGCCCGAGCCGAAGCCGAACACCGGCGTCATCCACATTACGTTCACCGCGCTGGAGGGGACAACCGAGAATCGCGTGGTCGACACCGTGGTAGCCACCAATGGCACGCATCAATGGCTCTTCAACATCCCTGACGACTCGTGCTGCACGAGCTCGAGTTACAACTGGACCTTCGATACGTCGTGGCACTGCGCGGAATGGAACATCGATGTCGCCTCCGAGAGTTTTCACTTCTACAGCGACAGCCAGGAGGTCACGGAGCTTGCGTTCACCGGAAGGTCCGGTGCTCGTATGTCGAACTACGGGGCCATCGGGCTCGGCACGATCTTCTACCAGACGCCCCCGGCCCCTATCGTCGCGTGGTTCGACGATCTGGCCATCGACGACAACCGGGTCGGCTGCCAGTGACGTGACGCGCAGAGTCGACTAGCGCAAGCAGGTTGGCGCCATCGAAGCGATCGCGGAGGCTGACGACCGCCTCGTGGGCCGTGGAGCGAAGTTCACCGCACCGCCCCGCAAGGTGACGGGCTCGACGATCCGATGGGAGCGTCGGGTTCTTGAAAACTCTCTTCGATCTTGCACGGTCCGCGGCCCATAACCTGCCCCCTAGTGAGCTTTGACACGGACCCATCGCCAGGGTGACGACGCACGACAGATCCTTCTGCCAGTTTGGCCTGCGTTTCGCCCGGCGGAATCGCCGCGAAGACCGGTTACGTGAACCGCGCGGACCCGCATCCGCTGCACGGGACCGCCCTCTACGATCGCCTTCTCGCCCAACGCACGTCGCATGCGAGTGAGGGCCCTCGAACACGGCCCGCTACCATCCGAGGGCGGTTCGCATCGCGGTCTCCAGGATGGTCGCCATTGCCTGGTGCTGGGCCACATTCGGATGGCCCGAGCACCCACACCCGGATCCGTCTGCGCCGCAGTTGCTTGTTGGAAACTCTACGAGCCCCAAACGAGAGTCTCCGGCGGCTTGTCGCGTCGCGATCACGTCGTTGATCGCCATCTTTGCGGAAGCGTAGGACGTGCCGCCGAGCATTGGGCCGACCGCGCAAAAGATGAACGCGCCAGGGTAGTCGTTTCGGAGCTGAGTGACGAATTGCACATACGCCCCTTCGAACGCGGTTGAGGGATCCGGCCCCGAGTTGTAGTCGTTCGTTCCGAGGTTTATCACCACCGCGTCCGGGACCCATTGTGAGGGATCCCACCGACTCGCCACGTCGGTCGGGATCGTCCGCCCCCAGAGATCAGGCACCGTGTCGGTCGTGGTACCGCCCAGGTTGCGGTACAACCCCTTGCCTTGCCATGCGACGACGTGGATGTCCGCATTGAGGGCGCGCGCGGTCAATGGTCCGTATGCAATGTACTCGTTCTCGGTGGCCGGGGTGAACTGAACCTGGGTGTTCGTGGTCTCGTCGCAAAAACCTGCGGTGATCGAATCCCCGATCATCTCGATCCGATGCGGCGGAGCAAGCGGCGGGGGCAGAAGTTGGCCGCCCCCTCCGAAATCGAAGCCCAAAAACTGCGTCGGCCCGTCGTCGGCCTCGTCGCGTCGGAACACGAGCACCTCGTGCACCCCGGCGTCGAGGCCGCTTGCTATGGGATAGTTGGACGTTCCGGTTGTCCTGAGCACCGGCTGCACGACGCTGTCCAACACCACGTCGAAGTAGTTCCCCGAGCCGCCGAGACGCACCGAGACAGACTGGCCAGAAAAGCGCGCTTGCATGGAAGGCTCTCCGGCAGGATCTGTGGGCGAGAGGGGCGAGGAGCCGCATGGCACGGC
>CALKVG010000174.1 GCA_937998045.1 uncultured Myxococcales bacterium | reverse complement strand
AGCAGGCTCCACCTACCACCTTAAGCCCTGGTCCGAATTTCGGGGTCCACTTCACGGAGGGCAAGCTATACGCCGCGATGATGGCGATCGCGGAGCGTTGGACAAGGGAGGACTTGCGGGATTATTTCGCGAGCTCGCGCTGTAGCGGGCGTTCGTTCGTGCTGGCGGCCGTTGACGCGTCAAGTGCCGGGTACATGACGGTTGGCCACCGTCGCGGGCGAGAAGCTTCCGTAGCCGCCCTACTCGGTTCGGCCAATCGCCGACTCGAAGACGATCGGGATTCCCCGGGCCTTTAGGGCCCGAGGGTTCATTTCAAACAGTTCCGGAGACGTGAGGACGGACGCGATGACGCTCCGACGAGCGGTGGGATCCACATGGGCCAACGGAAACGACCAATCTTCCACCCTCCGCGGCATCGCCCTCGCTCGGGCCACGTCGGTCCCGCGTGAGCACGTCCATCACTTCTCGGCAGCAACGAAGCAACCGAGACCAAAATGGCTCGCGTAGCCCAACGAGAACGGCACACGTACTGGTTCGGCAAACTCGACGCGAAGACCGAACGCCGGCTGCGGACCGTCGTCTTTGCGCGCGCGACGGAAGTCGAGCCACCGAACGCGGCGGCGCATCGTCGTTCCCGGAGCGGTGCGATGGACCTCGATCACGCGCGGAAGCCCGCGTTGCTCCGCCTCTTGGGTGAACTGGCCGCGAAGCCACGCATCGAAGTCGCCGTCGCGCTTGAGCTTCCAATGGTGGTACGGAGCGAATGGCGTCATGCTCACGACATTCTTCACGCGAATCGTCAGCTCATCGAGCGTGCCGAACCGGAGAGGCGTGAGGATCAGCGGGTGTCCGGTCCGCCTCTCGACCGGCTTCAGACGGTCGATGGCTCGCTGCTCTTCGACCGTGAGCGGCGTCGGGCTCGCGATCAGGACTGCGTCGACGAAGCCGTCGCGGTCTTCGTCGACCGCCAAAATGGAGAGGTGCGTGTGGCCGCGTACAGGTCGACCGTCTGCGTCCCGTCCAGAGAACGTCGACGGAAGGTTCGAATCCCCCAGCACCTTACGGAGACTTCCCATGAGTCGACGGTGTACGTGCTCGCCGAGTCGAAGCGCATCGGTTATGGGAACTGGCACCCTCGACTCGGCAGCGAATCGTACCGCCTCGATCAGGCGTGCCGAAGTGCGCGGCTTTGGGGTCGGCGGTGCATCGAGGGCGTCGCTGTCGCGTAGGTAGAAGATCGGCTCGAGCGCCGGCGGGCGGTTCATGGTGTTCGCAATCGTTTCCGCGCTTCCCCATGCGAGGGCTTCGAACCATCCGAGCCTCCGCGCCTTGGTTTTGCCCTTGCCCGGAGCGTCGAAGCCCCGCATGGCGTATACTTCGGGATCGACGACGCCCGCCACGCTCACCGCCTCCTTGCCAGCAGGCAGCGGGCCTGCTTCCAGTGGCACGCAGTTCCAGGCGACCTCGAAGTCGTCCAAAACCCGCGCATCGATCCAGCTCTCCGCCCGACCAAAGTAGTTGAGGCTGCCGATGAGCCGCTGCGCGACCACGAGCGTTTCGTCGTCGAGCGAGAGGCCGGGCCATCCCATGAGGACGCGCGAATCACGGTCGAGCACGGCGAAGCCGTCGAAGACGAGTTTCTTGTCGGTCGGATCCTCGCTGTCCTGGGCGAGGTACGAACGCGTGTGGCTCGCGCGTGCTCTCGGCAGACAGAACACAGGCGGGACCGATGCCATGGCCGCCAGGAGGCGCTCCACGGCTGGCGCAGGAACATCGGAGTGCTTGCGGCACCACGCATCCACGAGCGCCCGAAGGAAGCGGAAGGGGGAAGGCGGCCACTCCGGAACGCCCTCGTTCACGTGCCGGCCCCAAGGCGTCGCGTGGAAACGCCCCGTGAGGAACGACAGCTCGACGATCATCCCACTCCCTCGCTGTCCTCGGCTTTCTTCTCCTTGTCCTTCTTCTCCTTCTTCACGGTTTGGGTCGTCAGCCGCAAGACATCGGGGGCGAGGAGATCCTGCTCCTTGCGGGCCTCGGCAATGAGCTGCGGCAGCATCTCGGCGAGCGAGGGGGTGCTCGGCACCGAGAATGAGACCGGCGAGGTCGCTTTCAACTCCTCCTCGACGACGAGGTCGCACGCCGTCCTCAGGCGAAGTCCTTCGTCGAGGAAACGACGCACCTTGTAGAGGGCTAGTGCCACGAGGAGGTCGAAAGCGGCCGAGGGCAAGCGATACCCGCGGAGCTGAGCGAGATCGACGTTGAAGTAAGCGCGGATGTCCGCCGCCGTGAACTCCATCCGGCTGTAGGGCACATTGCCGTAGACGTCCTTGTCGTACCCCTTCGCGCGGATCTCGCCTGATGGGTCGAAGTGGTTGTTCTTCACCCCACCCGACGGTGCCTCCATCACGTCGCTCGCCTCGATGAAGCCGGTGACGACCCGCGGGAAGCGGAGCCGACCGTCTTCTATGTTCGCGAAGAAAACGCCGTGGAGAAGTGCCGACGGATCGAAATGAAAGACCGCCGCGGCGGCCTTCGGCCACCCAATCACCTGTCCCTTTCGGTACCCGCTCCGCTCCAGGAATGCCTTGCCGAACACCTCGTTTGAGACGATGAACGGCGAATTGAGTCTGTGAGCCTCGACGAGCGAGCTCGTCGCAACGCCCTCGCCGTGTCCTTTCAGCTCGACGCGCACGTAGGGCAGCCCTAGGAGCTCCGGGCGAAGATCGACGCCGTCCCCATCGAGAATCGCGCGCTCAAGGCGATTTGCGACGGACTGCGCGCTCTCGACGAGCAGCATCCTTTTGTTGCCGGGCGTCGTGTACTGGGCGGCGCCGAGGTCGGCGAAGCCGGTCGGCTGAAAACGTTCACCCTGAGCTGGCTTTAGCTTGGCTTCGAGTAGGAGGCGCGCAGAGTCCTTTAGCGCGGCGAAGAGGTTAGCGGTCATCGATCATCTCCTCGTGTTCGTCGTTGTCGGTCTGCATGTCGGGTCGGAGCGCACGCGCTACAAGCGAGGTAGCCTGCCCGACGGGGATCAAAAGTGCAGCTGCAAGGCGGCGCCCACGCGCGGTGTCGATCACGCCATCCTCAACGACTCGCCGCGCGTGGAAGCCCTTGGTGGTGAGCTGCGCGGACGCTTTCGTCACGGCGTCCGAGATTCGTCCCACGCGGAGTAGTGAGAGGATTGACGCGTGAGGAACAAGACGGATGTATTCGTCTCCCCGCGGGATGCCCCTCGGCAGGAACAGCAGCTTCAGGAGCGCGTAGTCCCTCGGGAGTGGCGCTTCGGCTCGTACTTGGTGGGCGCGCTGGTCGCTCTTAGTTTGGTCTACCCACGTGAAGCCGAAGATGAGGTCCTCGAGCATTTCGTCGTCGATCGCGCCGGGAGCGAGGAATGCCGCAACGTCGTCGAGCGTAGCGACGCGCGAGCCCCACGTTGGGTTTCTGCCAGCGGCTTGCCCCTCCCTTGCGCGCATGCGCACGTCCAGCATGCGCCGCTCAAGCACACTCGCGAGGCGGTCCGCAGTGTCCATGCCCTGCCATGCCAGGGCGCGGGCTGCCGGTGCATAGCGGCGCATCTTTTCCGCCTCGATGGGCGCGACGTAGGTCCTGAACGGCCCCGCTCCACCCGTCGGACCGACCGAAGCGATCGCCGCGGCGAGGCGAATCTCCACGGCTTCGCCGCACGCTTCGACCCATTCAGTTCCGAGGCCACCGAGTGGCCGGGGGAGCTGTGGTTCTTTGCCTGGATCGCGACGTGCGAGGATCTTCTCGAGCCCACCGATTGCCCGGACGAGGCGAGCTATCGAGTTCTGACCGCCGCGAGCGGCGACGTCAAAGCGTGCATCGTTTATGGTGCGTCGGCGGGACACCAACTGCGCGGGCGGTCCCTGCTCGCTGGGAAAGCGAGCAAGAAAGCGATCTAGCAAGCCAATCTCGGCATCCATCGCTTGAAGAAGGTCAACCTCGCGCCGACGCCGTACTCCGATGGCACCTGCAGGCAAAGCGATGTAGGAATCGCCCCTTCGCTTGATGAGGGCGTATCGGACAAAAGCGTCGACCCCTCGGTCGACGCTGAGGGACGCCACGGCCTCCACGAAGTCTATCGTGTCCGTCGCGCGCGTTGTCTCTCCATTCCTACCGCGTGCATCGACGCGCCCCTCTGCGATAAACTTCGTGATTTCGTCTATGCTGACAGTGAAGTGGACCCCGAATTTCGGGCCAGAGGTTAAGGTGGTACGGGGAGCCTGCT
>CALKVG010000173.1 GCA_937998045.1 uncultured Myxococcales bacterium | reverse complement strand
GCCGCCGGAGCTCCAAGGCCCCGAGTACACCGAGAACGACTTCGTCGAGAGCGACCGCAACCGCGATCCGTTTCGCAGCTTCGTCGTGCAAAACCAGGTGGTGAACAAGCAGGCGCTCAACCAGCGCAAGGTGGAGCTCGCGCAGTACTCGATCGACGAGCTGAAGCTCGTGGCCATCGTGCAGGGCGGCGACAAGGCGCGCGCGATGTTCGTCGACCCGACGGGCAAGGGGACGGTCGTCTACAAGGGGACGTTCGTGTGCCGGCCGGAGGTCGTACACATCGGGGGGAGCAACGGCCCCGAGTACCAGCTCAACTGGCGCATCGATCGCATTCGCGAGGGCGACGTCGTCCTCATTCGCGAGGACCCCGCTCAGCCCGCGATCCCTCCCGCGACGCGCGTGATCCCCCTGCACCCCGAGGCCGACAAAGAGGCCGCCGGCTCGATCCCCGGGTAGATCACTGGGTCGCCACGGCCTTGCAGTCGCGCGCCGCCAACGCGAGCGCGAGCGAGTCCCGATCCCCTCCCTCGACGCGCTTCTGCAGGACGACACGGAGGACGCGAAGGCCCTCGAAGTCCCTCGCCTCGCAGGCACGCCGCAATAGCCCGGTCACCGTCTTGGCCGCCCCCAACCCGCGCGCTCCGATGTAGCCGTCGAGCCGCGCAGCGACGATCTCGAACGGCGTTGCCACTCGCGTGAGCGCGGGCCACATCACCGGCGACAGCTCGACGGATCGCGGCCCCTCGTCGAGAAACGCCGCGAAGAGGACTGCGTCGATCGGCCCGTAGTCCTCGCCCAGGGCGGCGAATCGTTCATCCCGCGCGTCGCGCGCGTAGCTCTCGACGAGAAGCCGCAGCAGGATCGGCCTCGCGTCGGGGTGGCGAGTCCACAGGCCGCCCATCGCGTCGCGCAGCATGTACCCCGCGTCGCGAAAGCGGTAGGAGTCGACGTTGGCAAGGATTCGGAGCGCCTCCACGAGGAGCGGACCTCCCCGACGATCGAGAGCGCCCACCAGCACCTTCATGGAATCGGTCTCGGCCAGCGCGGCCACGAGGAGGTCCCGCCGCCGGAGCCGCGCCAGGGCTTCCACGAGCCGATCGCTGCGGGCATCGTTCGCGGTGAGAAAGCCGTAAACGCTCGCGCAGCCGTGCGAGTCCACGAGCTTGCCGTCCTTCTCCTCGCGCAGGCACAGCGCCTCCGAGTCTTGCGCGTCCAAGACGGCATTCCGAGCGCGGTCGAGGAACGAGAGCAAGAGCGCTGTCCTGTCCAGCTCCGGAAAGCGCGGACAGGGGTCGTTCGCGCACTCTCCTTTGGCGTGTCCCACGAGGAGCGCCCCGTAAATGGCCCTGCGCACGGGCACCGTGGTCAGAAAGAAGCGATCGCGGATCCACGCGGCGTACGCCCTCCGAACCGCCGCGAACTCCGCGCCCTGAACCGCGTTCTCGACGAACCAGCGCGCCTGTCTCGCCAGGTGGTCCTCGACGCTCTCGTGGACAGGCGAGCCGCGCGCCCGCGCTTCGAAGCGCAGCATCGCCAACAACCGCGCCGCGTCGGCGTCGATGTGCCCTTGCGCGCCCGCGCCCTGCCCGTGGCTCAAGTAGCGCAGGTATGCGGCGTAGTCGCTCGTGGCGACGTCTTCCTCGCGCCGCTGCCCGAAGTACGCGGCCAGATCCCTCGAAAGAGCGTCGCCCAACGCGACGTCGATCGAGTCTTCGCCGGAGATCCACACCGAGTCGGCCTCGCGCATCTCGAAGACCAGCGAGCCGGTCGACTCGTCGAATCTCGTGGACCGCTCCGGTTCGGCGGCTCGGTAGCGAGCCGCGATTCGAACGAGCCTCCTTTTCAGGAAATCGCGCATGAGCGGATCGCCCGACACCTCCCGATCCAGAATCGAGGCGAGCGCTTCGAGCGAGTCCGCCGCTTGCCGCACGAGCCCCTCGCCCCAGGTCGGCGCGATCACGGCGTCGACCTCCACGGAGACCGGATGCCCCAGCATCCGCTCGATTGCCGCGAGCGAGGCCTCGGCGCGCGCTTGCTCCGAGCCGGTCGGCAAGGGGCGGCGATCGGGGCCGCTCACGACGATGACCTCCGTTTTCACGTGGACCGTGCTCGGCGCGCACGACGCGCCGCCGGCCGCGATCACCAGGGCGACGAGCGCACCACGGCTCATCGGCATGCCGTCCCCGGTTCGAACGTCTGGCTGTAGCTGCCGAAGCCGCTCCCCGGATGCGCCCTGGCGAGCGCCGCGAAGTGCGCGGACAGGTCGCTCAGGTCCTGTCTCGCGTGCTCCTCGCAGAGGCGATCCCGGATGTGCAAAAACGACTGGTAGGGATCCTGCGGAGAAAAGGTGCGCACGAGCGGGTCGTCGCAGTACGCCTCGAGGTGAGGTCGAAGCAGGGCGGCGCGGGAGAAGTCTCGGGCGAACGCCGGCCACACGATCCACGCGAGCGAGATCGCGCGATAGCCCTCGTCGAGATAAGCCTTCGCCTCGTCCTCGGCGACGCGCGCCCCGAAGTCGCTGGCGAAATCGGACCAGCGGACCGCGCCTGCGCCGTAGCGATCCAGGTGCGCCAGGACGTACAGGATCGCGCCGCGCGCCGCGGGGTGCGCCAGCCATAGGCGCCGCATCTCGAGGATCCACACGTCCGAGGAGGCCTCGGAGACGTTCTCGGCCACATCCTCGGCCAGTACGCGCAGCGCCCTGCGGAGGCACGCGGGATCCGACTCCACGGCGCGCAGCAGGGCAAATCGTCGACGGTCCGCGTCGTCTTTGCCGCGGCGCCCCACGGAGAGGATCGCTTGCTCGACCAGAACGGGATCCTTTCGTGCGGCGAGGAGCTCGCCGAGCCGGGCGGCGCCGGCCTCGGTCGCGAGCGCGAGGCGCACGATGCCGCCGTCGCAATGCGGCGCGAGCGAGCGGTTGTCGCGATTGTCCTTCGGGCGTGGGCAGACCACCTCCTCGACCACCGGCCAGACCTCGGAGCCTACGCGAGTTCCCGGGTCCCCCTGCAAGGGATGACCCGCCTCCCGCCAGGCGTCTACGATCCGAACCGAAAGGCGGAACGCGCACTCGCGAAGCCGCGGGTCCTTCGCGGACGGGTCGAGCAGTCGGGTGATGACCTCCTGGCGCTGCTCGTCGGGCAGGCGCGCGAAGTCGCGCTCGAGCCAGCTCGCCAGGGCGTCTGCCACCGGCGCCGCCGAGGAATCGCCGTCCCACCGGCCGCGTGCGAAATCGTCCAGCGAGTCGACGAGAAACCTCCGCACTCGCTTGGCCGTCGCACCGTCGCCGGCCGTAGGCAGCAAGCGCAGGGCGAGCCGGATGCGAGGCAGACGCTCGCGGGCGGCTGCGGGGCGCGAATCGTCGTACTCGCCGACCAGCCACTTGGCGTACTCGGCCTGCTCGGGCGGACGGAGGGATTCGGGACTCCGCCCGGCCCACGCGGCGGCGATGGCCTTCCTGCTCTCTCTCTCCACGAACGACGTGACCGCCACGATGCCGACGACGTCGTCCGTTTGCGCCGGAAGGTCGACGACGACCGCGCCGTCGGGATCGAAGTGGGCTTCGGGGCCCGCCTGCGCCGAACCCGGCCGGTATCGCGCCACGATTCGCGTCAGGCGACGGCGAGCGTGATCGTAGAGGTCCGCGTCGACCTTCTGCCAGCGATCGAGCTCGCTCGCGAGAAACTCGAGCTCTCCGGTCAGCGCGAACTCCAGGCCCTCCACCGTGGGTGGCTCGAGCGCCGGGTCGATCTCGATGAAGAGGGGGTGGCCGAGTGCGCGACGCACTTCGCTGACGGCCGCGAGGTAGCGAGCGCTGGGGCCGTGCCCAGACCAGGCCATCTCGGATGGCCCGAGGCGAACGGTGATCTCTTGAACGACGATCACCTCGTGCGACGCGGCGCACGCGGACGCGAGGGCCAGCGCGGCCACGCTCGCCCTCCCATGGTGCAGCGCGACGGCCCAACGGCGGGCGACCGCTCCGGCTCCGGCGCACCGAGGCCGCCGCCGAATCACGCGTGCTGCTCGAACGCGAGGGTCGCGATGAACCGCCGCGAGCCCTCCGGCGGCTTCGGAAACGCGAGACGGCGCGTCACGTTCTCGACGCAGGCCCGCATCTCCGGACTGGCTTCGCTCACGACTTGGACCCACTCGGCATGTCCATTCGCATCCACCGTCACGGCGAGGGTGTAGCGGCGGGGAGCGGAGGGGTCCTGCGCCGCCTCCGCGCGCTGACAGGCGCTGTACTGGGCCATGTTCGCGGCAACAATCGCCTTGTAGCTCCCGTCCTCGCCAGCCTGGAGGGCCGGCGCCGGTTTGGACCGGGGTCGCGGCTGCGGCTGCGCGGTCGCCGGCGAGGGCGATTGCGCCGTCTCGGTCGAGGGAGAGGCGGGGAGGCCGAGGGCCAGCTGCGGGGAGCTTTCGACGGGCCCTGGGTCAGGAGCGGGTGCATGGAACGTCCGCGGCGGGGAAGAGGGCGTGAGGGCACGGACGAAGGCGCCGGCGGCCACCGCCACGACGAAGGATCCACCCACGGCCACTCCCCTCGTGCGGGCGGTCCACGTCGACGGCGGCGTCGGGTTCGCTGCCTTCGGGGGGCCCGGGGCGGC
>CALKVG010000172.1 GCA_937998045.1 uncultured Myxococcales bacterium | reverse complement strand
TCGACACGAAGAGGTACCTCACGATCCTCGCGGACCTGTTCCGCTCGGGCCAAATCCCGGAACACGGCGTCGAAGTCCTCCACGACGAGGCGGACGGAGTGACCCACGACGAGATTGCCTGACACACATCTTGCGACGGCGATCCGTTCGCCTGGCCTACGCCTCTTCGCGAGTCGCACGCCGGACGCGCGTTGCTTGATGCTAGATTGAGCTCGTGGAGCGAGACTCGACCGTGGCGGAGCGGATGCGTCTGGCGCTCGAGCTCGCCGAGCTCGGCGAAGCGATGTTTCGCCAGCGCGTCCGCCGCGAGCAACCGAGCCTGACAGAGGACGAAATCGACGCGACCGTCGACGGCTGGCGCCAGCGCCGACCTGGAGCGGAGCACGGCGACGCCGTCGGCACGCCCGTTTCCTGGCCTCGGCGACCGTGAACTCGCTCGAGGCCGCGCTCCGGCGCATCGCGAGCGATCTCGATGCGCGGGGGCGCCGTTGGGCGCTCGTGGGTGGACTCGCGGTGAGCGCGCGTGCGGAGCCGCGAACGACGCGAGACGTGGACGTGGTCGTGGATGTCCGGGATGACCCGGACGCGGAGTCTCTCGTGCTCGATCTGCAGGCGACGGGTTTTCGGGTCCTCGCGGCGGTCGAGCAGGAGAACGTCCATCGCCTCGCGACGGCGCGCCTCACCGCACCCGGCGGCACGGCGCGAGGGGTCGTCGTCGACCTCCTGTTCGCTTCGTCGGGTATCGAACCCGAGGTAGCCCGGGATGCCGAGTCGATCGAAGTCCTTCCGGGATTGCGTATACCCGTTGCTCGCCTCGGTCATCTGATGGCGCTCAAGCTGCTTGCGCGCGACGATCGTCGGCGGCCGCAGGATCTCGACGACCTTCGCGCGCTGCTACGCGAGTCGACGCCAGACGATCTCGCTCAGACAAGAGAGGCTCTCCTGGCCATCGAGGCGCGCGGATACCACCGAGAGCGGCGGCTGACGGAGTCGCTGGAAGCGTTCTTGCGCGAAGAGACGTCCTGACGCGGCTAGGTGGTGCAAACGCGCGTCACCAGACGCGTACGCGCTTGTCGGGCGGGAGGAACAGCGCGTCGCCCGGCTGCACGTCGAACGCGGGGTACCACGCGTCCAGGTTGCGCACCGTGAGCGTGCGGTAGCGCGGCGGGGCGTGCGTGTCGGTCTTGAGCCGCAGGCGCGCCGTGGCGTCGCGGTACTTCTCCTGCCAGGTCTGGGCGAACCCGAGGAAAAACTGCTGGTCGCCGGTGAAGCCGTCCTGCGTGGGGGCGGGCGAGGCGCCGAGCGACGCGCGCCACGCGTCGTACGCTGCGCCGAGGCCCGCGAGGTCTGCCAGGTTTTCGCTGAGCGTCAGCTTGCCGTCGACCGACGCGTCCTCGAACGGCTTGTACGCCGAGAACTGCGCGGCGAGCGCGGCGGCCGACGCCTCGAAGTGCACGTGGTCCTCGGGCGTCCACCAGTTCACGAAGCGGCCCTCCGCGTCGAACTTCGCGCCCTGGTCGTCGAAGCTGTGGCTGATCTCGTGCCCGATGACGGCGCCGATGGAGCCGTAGTTCGCGGCGGCCGGGGCCGCCGGATCGAAGAACGGCGGGACGAGGATCCCGGCGGGAAAGGACAGCGCGTTGCGGATCGGGAGGTTCTGCGCGTTGACGACCTGCGCCGGCATCTCCCAGCGCGCGCGGTCGAGCGGCTGCCCGATCGAGGCCAGGCGGCGGTGCGAATCCCACGACTCGGCGCGCTCGACGTCTCCGTACGCGTCGCTGCGCGACACGGTGAGCGCCGAGTCGTCCGTCCACGTGTCGGGGTAGCCGATGCCGACGCGCAGCGTCTTCAGCTTCTCCTTGGCCTTTGCCTTCGTGGCGTCGTTCATCCAGGAGAGCGCGTCGATGCGGCGCGAGAACGCGGCGACGATCCCGCCGACCATCTGCTCTATCGCCTGCTTCGATTCGGGCGCAAACCACTTCTTGACGTACTCGCGCCCGACCTCCTCGGGAACGACGGCGTTCATCAGGTCGATGGCGCGGCGCCAGCGCGGCGGCTGCGTGGGCACCCCGCGGAGCTCGGTTTGGTAGAAGGCGAAGCGCTCGTCGGCGAAGGGCTTCGACAGCATCGACGCGTGCCGGTCGATGGCGCGCGCGGTCAGGTACGCGCGCCAGTCGGCGAGCGGTACGCTCTTGGCGAGCGCCGCCTCGCCCGTGACCGCGCCCGGCATCCACACGGTGATCGTGTCCACCTTGCCCATGCCCGCGGCGCGGAAGAACGTGTCCCAGTCGAGCCCGGGCGCGCGCTTGGCGAACTCCTTGCGCGGCCAGGGGTTGTTCGCCTTCGAGACGTCCTCGGCGTCGGCACGGGAGACGTGCGTCTGCGCGATGCGTTTCTCGAGCGCGACGGCGGCCTTCGCACCGTCCTGCGGGTGCTGGACGTGCGCGAGCTCGAGCAGCTTCGCGAGGTGCCCTTCGTACTTGGCGCGGTGCTGCTCCATCGCGGGGGTGTCGTCGAGGTAGTAGCTGCGCTCGGGCATGCCGAGGCCGC
Organism: uncultured Myxococcales bacterium; assembly: GCA_937998045.1. Taxonomy (GTDB): domain Bacteria; phylum Myxococcota_A; class Polyangia; order Polyangiales; family Polyangiaceae; genus Palsa-1150. The sequence continues at coordinate 3,951 of CALKVG010000172.1, read as the reverse complement.
CCTGCATGAGGTACGCGGCGTTCTTCGCCGGGTCGTTGAGGTCGCCGTCCACGTACACGCCGAAGAGGCGGTCGGTGTGGATGTCGCCCGAGTTGAGGGCGTCGACGTCGGCGCGGAGCTCGGTCCCAAGGTACTCGGCGAGCGAGCGGGTGTCGGAGATCTTCGCGATGCGCTCGAGCTCCGGCGCGAGCGGCGCCAGGCCGCGCGCGTCGATCGCCGCTTCGTCCATGTACGCGGCGTAGAAGTCGCCGAGCTTCTGCGCGGGGGAGCCGGCCGGCGCGCTTGCGTGGGCGGCCTCCTCGAGGAGCTGCGCCGTGCGCTTCTCGATCTCCTCGGTCATGCGAAGCCATACGCCCGTCGAGGACCGGTCCGCCGGGATCTCGGCCTTCGCGTACCAGGCGCCGTTCGCGAAGAGAAAGAAGTCACTGCCGGGCTTCGTGGCCGGGTCCATCGCGGCGCGATCGATCGAGTGCCCCGGGACGGAGGGCGGGGGCGGCGGTGCGTTCGCGGCAGCCGTCGTGGGAGGCGGCACGACGACGGGCGCGGTGTGCTCTGCGGCGCACGAAGCGAGCGTGAGCACGGCGCAGACGTACGCGGCGGATCGGGTCAGGCGAAGGAACATGCCCGCTCCCCTACCACGGAAGGCGGGGCGTCCCTACGCCGTACGGCTCCGCTCGTATCGTTCGCAAACTCAGCGGCAAACGCCGGCGATGCAGGCTTGCGCGCCCGCGCACGGGTGGCCGCACACGCCGCGCGTGCGGTGAGACCGATGGGCCTGGGACGGCAGCGTCGAGTACCGCGCATTTCACGAGGCGCACGACGTGGGCGCGCAGGAGATCGCCGAGCTCGTCGCGTGGTGGCTGGGGGGTGAGAGCGGAAACGGGCGGCCGATCGCCGCGACCTACTGCGGCGGGACCGGCGGCGGCGCGATGTGCCGCACGTTCATCCCGCCCGGCGTGTAGTAGCTCGTGGCGTGCCCGAAGCCGATGACCTGCACGCCCACGGGGGAGTCGCCGGTCACGACGTGCGCCCCGGTCGTCCCCGCGAGCGGCGCGCGGTAGATGTCCCACGCGGCGCCGATGGCGCCGGTGGACGCCGGCGCCGGCTTCCCGTCGAGCGTCACCTGCGCTCCGTGCGGAGCCACGATGTCGGCGAAGCTCTCGGCGTAGTCGGTCGGCGCGAGGAAGACGTATTGCGTGCGAAACTGCTCGACGGCCACGGCGAACGTGAGGGACGGATCCCCCTGCGGGTCGTTCTGGTTCTGCGGGTCCTGGATCTGCCCGCCGGGCATGATCGAGGCGACGGCGAACTCGTTCGACCCGCGCACCTCGAACGGCTCGGTGGTCAGCGCAGGGACGTCGACCACCTGTCCCGCTTTCAGCGTCGTGGGCGCGCCGGCCGGCATCGTGCCGGACGGGTACGTGAGCGTCGTCCCGTCGCGGTTGCCGTAGAAGCGAATGTAGTGACCGTAGGTGATCCCGCCCGCAGGCGCCGTCGGCGGGACCACCAGGTAGTGCGCGCCGAGCGACTCGCCGGGGAGCACCGTCTCCTCGAGGTGATCGGCGTACCCCCCGCCGGGGACGAGGGGGCTCGGCACGTCGGTGATGGCGTTGAGGGCGATGACCTGGACCGGCTGATCGGCGGTCACCACGCTACCGCTCATGTCGGTGTCCACGGAGTTGCGCGCCGCGCCGCGCGTGTCGAGCAGCTCGACGACGTCGCCGGTGCCCATCGTGAGCGTGAGGTTGCTGCCGCCGGCGGTCGCAGCGACGCCGGTGCCCGCCGTGATGCCGGCCGCCGCGACGAGGCTGACGGTAACGTGCGTGTTGGGTTGCGTCGCGGTGATCGCGAACGCTCCCGGCGAGTCGTTGTCCATGTCTCCCGACGCAGACGTCGTCGCCGTCATGCCGAAGAGGCGATAGTTGCCGGTCATGGCCGGCGTGGGCAAAAGCAGCGATGCGTCGTTGCTCACGCTCAGGCAGTCGACGCCGTTGCCGTTGCAGTTCGACGGCGGGTACGGGCATGTCCAGCTCTTGTTCGGGGGCCCGCCGTCGGAGCCGGCCAGGTACTCGAGGGGGTTGAACTGCCAGACGGTCACCGGCACGCTGCTCGTCAGGTGATAGGCGCCTCCGGTCACGAAGACCGAGGCGGTGGGCCGGGCGCCTTGCGTGCAGCCGAGGAAGTCGGGGCCCTTCAGATCGGTCACCCACGGCAAGTAGAGAACGCCCACGCTGCCCGGCATCACGGTCGCGGTCGCGACCGACGCGCCCGCCCGGTCGACCTTCACGTCGGCGGGGGTCGTCCCGGTGTTCGCGACCACCGCGGCGAAGTCGAACACCGAGTAGACCGGGTTGAATACGACCGTGGGCCAGAACTCGCACCCGATGTAGCTCTGGTCGGTCGCCGCCTCGGCGCACGTCGTCGGCTGCTCGTTCGTCCCGCCGCTGTCGCCCTGCCCGGAAGGGGCGTCGCTCGCTCCGAACGAAGGGGGAGCACCGCCGTCGCTCTCGACGGCGCTTCCCCCGTCGGCGACCGGCGCGGGGACCGAGGGGCCGGCGTCGCCAGTCGCCGCGAAGCCTGCCCCCCTGTTTTTCCCGCATCCCAGGCCGGCGCCGACGCAGGGGAGAAGGAGCACGGCGAGGCGCGAGGCGGCTCTCATCCCTCGTTTAATAGCGCTCAAGGCCGTGGTCGGCTTGACCTGGATCACGACCGTCCGGCGACTGCAGCAAAATCCGTCTCAGGCAAATCGCAGCTCCGCGACAGCTCCCCTTCAGCGTGTCGGACGGGGCTGGCGGAAACGAAGGACGTGCGCCTCGGTGATCGTGGAGACGAAGTTCGGCGATCCGAGCTCCTGCGGCACGTACGGCGTCGTCTGACCGGGACCGCAAGCGGCGCCGGGCTCGATGATGCGAAGGTCCATCATGCCGGCCCACGTGGGATCAGACGGGATCGTCATGACGCCGTCGGTGCTCGTATCCATGCCGCTGGCGGTGGGATCTTCGCCCCACGGATTGCGCGCCGCCATCATCATGCCGTCGGGAGGCACGAGCCCGGAGTACCCGTGGAGAGTCACGGTCTGACCTCCCGCTGGAGTGCCACCCGACGGCAGAGTGACTGCGTCCATGTTGAAGCCGCAGGTGACGAGCTTGCCGGCGGCGAGAAACGCCTTCACGGCACGCGTGATGTCTGCCGCGGAGAGCGAGCCCGCGTTGAACGCGAAGCTGTCGCCCGCGCCGGTGAACATCGGGGTCGTGAACTCGGATCCGATGCCGCCGATATCGGACACGACGCCATATACCTGGTTGTACTTGATGTACGCTTTTTCGAGGACGGTCGACCAGCAGGCGACGCCCATCTTGCACGATACCTGGCCGATGTTGCCGCTGGAATCCGCGAAGAACTGGCTGTCCACGCCCACCGTGATTGGATTGCCCATGGGGTCGAACATGTCGACGGCGAAGGTGCCGTCGCCGTTGTCCGTGATGAGCCGCATCACGAAGTTTGGATTCATGTACGCCATGTGCGCGAGAACCGCGTCGCCGTCGCAATTGCCAATTGCGTGCTGATTGACGTCCGCGGGCTCCGGCATCCCGTCGGGGGCGGGGTAGAGCGTGACTGCGAAGTTCGTCCACGCTTGACCGGAAACCGAGCCCGGAATCGCGGGCTCCTGGGTCGGGTCCGTGAGAAACGAGTGCTCCGCGCTCGTGACGACATGGCGCGCGGGGGTTTCGAAGTGAACTCCCATCGGCGTGACGGACGATTTCGTGCTGCTCCCCGAATCCACGGCCGACTGAAGGTCCGCGATGCTTGCCGGGAGGCCGGCGGTACATCCGGACGGCCCGCCGCTCGAACCACCACTGCTCGGGGACCCGCTCCCGATGGAACTGCCGCTGCTCGTCGAACCACTCCCGCTGGAGCCCCCGCTGCTCGTCGAACCACTCCCGCTGGAGC
>CALKVG010000171.1 GCA_937998045.1 uncultured Myxococcales bacterium | reverse complement strand
TATGGAGACCATTTCGCCGCGAATGGAAAGAAAAAAGTGACCAGGTAGTGCTAGTCCTGCCCGCAGTCCTCCTCACGATCAACCTGCTCGAGTGCGTCGCGACCTACAAGGCGCGGCAGCACGTGCGCGACGTGCAGCTGCGCGTCGCGCTCAGCCTGGTGCTCTACGGGATCGCGTTCGCGGTCGGAGCGGAGTGGCTGACTCCCTGGCTGCGCCGGACGCTCACCGAGACGCGCACCGGCAGCCGGCGGCATGCGGGGACGATGGGCTTGCTGCTCTTCTATGCGGTGGTGTACGGCGCCCTGTACTACGCCTACTACGTCCTCGAGAAGCGAGGCCCAGCGGCGCTCCTGCCGCGTGCCATGCGCTAGGTTGCTCCGCGATGACCTCCTCGCGAAATGCCCCTTCGGACATCGACGCCATCCTCGCCCGGACGCGCCGGGTCGCCGTGCTCGGCATCAAGACCGAAGCGCAGCGCGATCAACCCGCGTTCTACGTGGCCCAATACCTCCACCGCGCGGGCCTCGAGGTCGTACCGGTGCCGGTCTACTACCCGGACGTGACGACGATCCTAGGGCAGAAGGTCTACCGCAAGCTGGCGGACATCCCGGGGGAGGTCGATTTGGTCGACGTCTTCCGCCGCCCGGCCGACATCGACCAGCACGTGGACGACATGCTCGCCAAGCACCCGCACACGGTCTGGTTCCAGCTCGGCATCCGCAACGACGCCGTCGCCGCGCGCCTGGAAGCGGCCGGCATCGACGTCGTGCAGGACAAGTGCTTGCTCGTCGAGCATGAGCGCTGGGCGAAACGCCGGTAAGCGGCGCGCGGCGCTCAGTAGCGTACCGTCACGTGCCCCGTCTTTGGGCTCACGTCCCACTGCAGGTCGCGCGTCGCTCGCTCGATGCAGGAGGAGACCATCAGGTTGGTCGGCGTCGTCGTGACGGTGACGTTGAGCGCGCGCCCGTAGCGCACGTCGGCCTTGATGACGACTTTCATGTCGTCCGGTGCGCCGCACGCGGTGACGAACGCCCCGTGGACCAGCGGGGCGCCGAGCTGGGCGCTCGACAGCGGAGCCGTCTGCCGGCGCGGCATTCCCGAGTCAGGAGCACCGCCGGAATCGGGCGTCGCGGAGGGCTGGCCACCGTCTGCCGGCGGCGGTGCCACCGCGGACCCGACCGCCGACGCGACCGATCCCACGGCGGAAGTCACGGTGCCCCACGTGCGCTTCAGAAGCGGGAACCGACCGCTTTCTGCGGCTGCAATGGCGGCGGCCGCCGCGAGACCCAGGACGGCGAGGGCAACGAGCGGCCCTCTTCGAGAGCGACGGCTCCCACTCATTCGCCATGCATGAATTGCGACACGAAGCGCGCGATGGTGTCGTGCCAGCGCAAGTAGACGACGACCGCCGTCGCGAGCAAAAGGAGCACCACCACCGCCCGGGGGCGTGTCCGCGCCGGCGGGGTCGCCTTGGCGGGCGCTTTCGACGGAGCCCCGTCCTTGCGCGCGGTGGTGCTCTTCGCTGGCCGCTTCGATCCCGTATCCCGGCGGCGTTCGTCGCTCGGTCGTTCGCTCTTCGAGCGCTTGTCCTTCGATGGCTTGCCTTTCGCGCGAACGCTCGCCGGTGCGCTCTCGTCCTTCGCCGTCCGCTTGCTCTCGTCCTTCGCCGTCGACGGTGCGCTCACCGCGTCCGTACGCTTGGCGGCTTCCTCCGCCTTCTTCGGCTCGGGCGTCGCCTGAACCTTGCCGTTCGCCTCGTGGCGCGCGCCGTCGGCGGCGGCTTCCTCGGCCGGGCGTCGCGCCTCGGGCTGGGGGACGTCCTTGGCCGCGGCCGCGGGGTGCGGTTGCACCTCGGCAGGCGCGGGTTTGGCCTCCGCCGGCGGCGGCGACTTGGGCACCGCTGCAACCTCGGCGGCACCCGGTTTGGGGCTGCGCCGCACGGCCGCCGGTTCCGGCCGCGGCACTGCGGGGCCCGTGCGCGGCGGCGACGGCGTCGGCTGCGGGATTTGCACGGCGGGCGCCGGCTGCGGTCGCTCCGCGGACTTGAGCTCCTCGCGCGGCTGACCCATCACCGTCCACCGGTACCGCGCGGGGAGCGTCACCGTGTCGTCGCCGATCTGCACCTTGAGCTGGCGCATCATCTGCTGGCGCGCCTCCCCATAGAGCGGCACGCGCGCGGTGCGCTCGGACTTGGCGGCCGCCGCCTGCAGCGCCTCGGCGATGTCGCGCGCCGATGCTTCCCATTTCTGCGAGCGGCCGCTCAGCGCGCGGACCTGGAGCTCGAACACCTCGAGCTGCGTGCCGGCCAGGCCGGTGCCGTCGTTCGACAGGCGGGGGAGCGCGTCGGCCAGCTCGACGGCGAGCTCGGATAAGACGCCGTCCGAGTAGTGCGCGAGCAATCGATCGACGAGCCCGTCCTGAAGCGCCGCGATCTCCGCGTTCGTCGCGGACGCTTTCAGCGACGGCGCGAGCATCTCGACGAGGTTGCCTTCGGCGTGGACGGGCGGTCCGCCGCCGCCCTCCGCGAGGTAGAAGAAACCCGCGGAGACGCGGTCGACGCCGACCGTGTGGACGCGCAGGCCTTGCTTGCGAGCCTCGCTTGCGACCTTGGGCGTGAGGGCGAGGAACGGGCTCGCCTCGACGGCGCGGTACGAGAGCGGCAGCTTCTTCGGCGGGATCTGTTCGTGCGGGAGCGTGGCGCGCAGCGTCTGACCGAGCTGCGACGTCATGTCGGCGCGCGCCATGAACGAGAGCTCGCGCTCCCAGCGGAGGAGGCCACGCGGCACCATCCAGCCCGCGGCGGGGCCGAGGTGCACCAGGTTCCCGCCCGACGTCAGCGGGGTGACGCACAAGACCCCAGGCACGGCCACGGTGGATTCGGCGTTCGGGAGGCTTTCGGCGTCGATCGGCATGCGCGCCCCATATCGCTTACCTGGCGTACTCCCGGCGACGCAAGATCGGAGCGATGGGGACGGGGTCTGGACATGCGCGCACCCGTCAAAAAGCGAGGCGCTTTACGTATCTACGGCGACGAGCGATACTGCTGGCGCTGCAAGGTTTGTGGGTCAGTGGGTGAGGGGCGTGCCGTGGAACCGCCCGAGCCGGGGCAGCCGGCCCAGGACCGCCCGCGCTGCGTGATAACCGCACATCCCGTGGACGCCGCCGCCGGGGGGCGTCGACGCCGAGCAGAGGAAGAGGCGAGGGTTGGGGGTCGTGTACGGGTTGACCCTCGCGACCGGCCGCGTGAAAAGCTGCCCGATGTCCGCGACTCCGCCGGTGATGGCCCCTCCGACGAACGAGGGGTTGTAGCGCTCGAAGTCGGCCGCGGTCGTCGCGTGCCGCGCCAGGATGCGATCGCGAAAGCCGGGGGCAAACCGTTCGACCTGGGCCTCGACGACCTGCGTGAGGTCGGCCGTCGATCCCGGCGGAACGTGGCAGTACGCGTAGCCCGTCTGCTTGCCGTCCGGCGCGCGGGAGCGGTCGAACTGGCTCTGCTGGCACAGCAAGACGAAAGGCCGCTCGGGGTGCTCGCCTCGCCAGACCGCGCTCTCGGAAGCCGCGACTTCGTCGAGCGTTCCCCCCAGGTGAACGGTGGAGGCTTCGAGGACGGCGGGGTCTCGCCACGGGATGGGACCGTCGAGCGCCCAGTCCATCTTGAAGGCGCCCGGCCCGTAACGGTACTGCCGCAGGCGACGCACGTACGACGCCGGGAGAATCGTCTCGGCCACGTCGGCCAGCTGAGCGGGGCTGGTGTCGAAAAGGTAGGCGCGCGCGGCCGGCAAGTCGGCGAGGGTGCGCACCGTGTGCCCCGTCTCGATGCGCCCGCCCAGAGAGGCGAGGACCCCGGCCAGCGCCCGCGCGATGGCGGCCGAGCCGCCCTCGGCGACGGGCCACGGCTCCACGTGGCCGGTGAAGCAGAAGATCAGGCCCACCGCGGCCGTGAGCGGTCGCTCGAGCGGCAGGACGGAGTGGGCGGCGCATCCGGCGAAGAGCGCTCGCGCGCGCTCGGTCTGGAAGCGCGATCGAGCGAGGCCGACGGCCGACCGGATCGCGCGCAGGCCGAAGCGAAGCATCCGAAACGGGTGCCTGGGGATCCGCAGCGGGGCGAGGAGGTCGTCCATCCAATCCTGCGGCTGGACGAGGAACGGCGCGACGAGGCGCTCGTAGGCCGCCGCGTCGGCGCCCAGGCCGCGGGCCGTCTCGGGCAACGAGCGACGCAGGAGAACGGCGTCCTGCTCCTCCAGGGGGTGCGCGACCGACGCCGGCGGCAGGACCCAGCGAAGCCCGTGCTGCTCGAGGGGCAAGCTCCGGAAGAAGGGAGAGAGGATGCCCATCGGATGGCACGCCGAGCAGAAGTCGTGGCGGAAACCGCGGAGCGTGAGCTCGCTCGTCCGCGTGCCTCCGCCGATCTCGTCGCGGGCCTCGAGGACGAGCACCGACGCCCCCTCGCGGGCGAGCGCGACGGCGGCCGACAGACCGTTCGGTCCCGAACCGACGACGACGGCATCGGGCGGCCCGCTCACGCAGCCGTCGTCCAGGGCTGGCGGGCGCGGAGCTCGCGGACGCTCACCTCGCCCGCCCCGAGCCGGCCCGTCTTCGCGTCCACGATGCGATACGCGAGCGTCGAACGTCCGAACGGCTGCGCCTCGACGAAGACGCACCGAAGCTCTCCGGGCTCGAACGCGCACTGCTCCTGGATCGCGCCGAGCAGTCTCTCGTCGTGAAGGTGCCCGTCGCCGAAGTTCCAGCCGAGCGCGAGGCCGGCGACGATCTCGCCGTCCAGCCATTCGTATTCCTCGAGTCGGTCGACCGCTTTGGGGACGACTTCGGGCAGGACGCGACCGTGCAGATGCATAAGGCGAAACCCCATTACCATGCCCACGAGGCCGACGGCGGTCGCCCGATCGTAGAAGCGCCCGAGCTGGTCGTAGACCCAGGCGCTGCTCTTCGTGAGCTTGTCGAGCTTGCGGTATGCGTCTCCACGGAAAAGCCAGACGGAGTAGGCCCAGTTGCCTGCGTAATAGCGCATCGCCAGCAAAAACGAGAGGCGATCGGGAAAGAGGTTCCCGACGATCGGGAGCGCCACGAGCATCGCGGCGAGGAACGCCGCGAGGGGGATCGAACCGACGCTCGCCAGCGACACGTCGGGGTGGGCCCAGAAGAGGGCGAAGCCGCCGTAGACGACCGTGACGTTCCACTCGATGGGTACGCCCATCGGGACACTGCTCGTGATGTAGCCGTGAAGGGCGAGCATCAGCGCGATCGCGACGATGGGCGGCGTTCCGCGCGGCGTCGCGGCGAACGCGATCGGCACGCCGAACTCGAGCACGGTCCCGCCATGGGCCATCCACGTCGCGAGCCGCGAGGGGCGAAGGTCGCGCGGGTAGTCGCGGTACATCCGCCGGCGGAGCCAGGGAAACCGCGTGAGCGGGCCGTTCGAGGTCATCACGCAGACCGTCGTGGGAAAGTGGTGATTGAGCTTCGAGAAGCCGGCCCAGAACCAGAGCGCGAGCTCTACCCATTTGGCGCCGGCGACCCAGGCGATCCCGCTCGGCGCGCAGGCGAAGCAAACAATCGTGACCCAATAGTGCTCCGAACGTGCGGCCAGGAAAATCGTCTTGTCGGCCATTCCGAGCACGGGCAAAAGCGCCGCAATCGCGGCGAACTGCGCGACCCCGGGAACGGGCGCGACGAGCGCGCGGAGGGCGGCGACGACCAGCGCGAAATAAAGAGCCACGTGCAGCACGCCGCGCCGGGTTCCACCCAGCAGCGGAACGCCGGGCACGAGAGGTAGTTTCGTCGTCCCGGGGCGCAGGAAATAAAGAAAGCCTCCGAGCGGCGGGAAGTACCGCCCGGTGAGCGGACCGCTGCCGCACCCGAGGCCGAGGACTTCGAAGAGCAGGCTCCAGACGATGGCTTTCTGGAACGCGATCGGCTGCAGCCACCACGTGGAGAGCGACGAAGCCCCCCCGAGCGTCGGGCTCTGCGCGCAGAAGACGAGCCACCCGCCGACGTACAGCGCGACCTTCATCGCGTAAAGGACGAACACGCCCGCCGGAGTGCCGTACCCCTGGAGCGCCCACGCTTCGCAGACCATCCGCGAGCGTTCGCCGAACGGCTTCGCGCGCCACGCGAGCGCATCGTAGGGCGGAGGCGTCGGACGCAGGAGGGACATTCCGCGAGGATACAGTCGGTCGGCGCCCGGCGGCCCCCGTGAGCTACGCTGATGAACGGAACGCCGCCCCCGCGGCCATTTGCCGAACGAGGAACAACCGTGGACGCCGCCGAACCTCCCCAAGTGTCTGCGCCCCCTCCGGCCGAGCGCGTCCCGCCACCGTGGAGCGCTCCGGAATCGCAGCCCCCGACGCGAGCCCTCGAGCTCGGGATCGCGGGCCTGCTCTTCTCCGGCGGCGGCGTGGGCTCGTACGTGGGTGCATCGCCGTTTCTGGTGGCCGAGCTGCCGCGCGGGATCCTCCTTCGCCCCTCACTCGGTTTCGGTCAGTCGCTGGCGCCGCAAATCCGATCTTCTTGGGGAGCGGCTCGCTTCGACACGTGCGTGCGCATGGACGGGAACTACAGCGCCGGAAGCGGCATGCAGCTCGATCTGTGCGGCGGTCTCGACGTGGGGCTCTCGTACGTCGCCTCGGGGACGCGTCCGGGCGACCCGAGCACCGGGCAGACGCTGCCGTTCGTTTCGCTGGGGCCCAGCGTCGATCTTCGCTCGGAGCTCGGGAGCGCGGCGGTCACGTTGCGCGTCGCTGCGGGTGTAGACGTCGCGGCCCGTGGCTACACGGACGTCACCGGCCAATACCTGGAGGTTCCCTCGTTCCCGGTCCGGCTCGAGCTCGGCTTTTCGTGGGATGCGCACGCTCCATCCCTGCAGCGCGACGCGCAGGAGGCCGCGCGCGAGGCCAGCGCGAGGGGCACGAACGAGTAATATTCCGTTTTTTCGGCAAGGCTCGTTGCCCACTTTGTAATTCTGCAATTTCCGCGTCATCGAGAAGTCTCGCTGTCGTTCGGCGCGCCTTTTCTCCTTGCCGCCGCCGGAGTCGTCTGTCACCTCTCGACCTTGGAAGGGGGTGTGCCGGATGCGACACCTCGGGTCGAGTGTGAGCGCCGCGACGCTCGTCGCGGGCCTCGTGTCGTGCTCGGACGCTCCCTCGGCGCCCGGCGCTGGCGGCTTGCTCGCTCCGCCGGGTGCTACGGAAGGGACGCTTGAGCGCTACGTGGCTACCTTCGACGACGGGCACTCCGAGCGCTGGTATTCGCTGCAAACAGGCGACGGCTCGCCCCCGGTTCGCCTCGCCTTCGACGGCCCGCCGCGGTCGCAGTCCGGCGCCCGCATCCGCGTGTGGGGTGATGCCGAGGGGGGGAATCTGCGCGTCGCTCGCTACGAGGAGCTCGCACCGGCTCCCGATCTGGACGTGCGCGCCGCCAGCAAGCAAGAGACCTACGCGTTCGTCCTCGTCGACACCGGTTCGGGGGTGAACATCACCGCGGCGCAAGCGCAGACCGCGTTCTTCAGCACGACGCCCGCGGACAAGTCGTTCGCCGATTTCTACAATGAGTCCTCCTTCGGGCAATACACCGTAACGGGCGACGTCGTCGGGCCGTACACCTACCCGGACACGAGCTGCAACACCGACGGCATGGCCAACACGGTCCAGCCGATGATTGGCAAGACGTACAACCATTACGTCTATTACCTCGGCCAGAAAGACTCCTCGTGCGGCTTTACCGGACTCGCTCAGGAGGGCTCCATCAACCGCCCCGCGCACAACACGTGGTTGAACGCGAGCGCCGGGTGCGTCGTCACCGCGCAGGAGCCGGGACACAACCTGGGGATGATGCACTCGAACACGATCACGTGCTCCGGAGCGTCGTTCTCGTCGAGCGTGGGCTCGTCGTGCACCATCAAGGAGTACGGCGACAAGCTGACGCCGATGGGGAGCGGGTGCCACCAGCTCAACGCATACGAGAAGTGGTACATGGGATGGCTTTCCGGCTGCAACGCCGTCAAGGTCACGGCGAGCGGCACGTTCAACCTGGTCCCGCCCGAGTCGCAGTGCCCCGGGGGGATCCAGGTCCTGCAGATCCCGCTCCCGGCGGCGCAGCAGGTCCAGGACCCCGAGGGCGACAACGATACGCTGGCCGACTACTACGTCGAGCTGCGCGCACCGGGCGGGACTTTCGATACGGCGCTCGCCCCGGGTGTTTACGTCTACGCCGCGGACGCCCTGCCCACGACGAGCACGGCGGGACACACGTACATTCTGGACATGAATCCCCAGACGACCGCCTTCGATCCGTTGTCGCAAGGGAAGACGTATACCGATCCCGGCGGCGCGATCTCGATCACGCTCATGTCCGTCGGCGCGACGGGGGCAACGGTCCAGGTGACTGTCCCGAACGCGACGGGATCCCCCACGTGCATCGACGGTACGCCCCTGTCGGGCTCGGGCCCGGCTGCGTGCATGGCCACCGGCAGCAGCTCCGGGAGTAGCTCGGGAAGCGGCTCCGGAGGTTCCTCCGGCGGGAGCTCGGACGGCGGTCCTGGCAGCACGTCGGGAAGTGGGTCTTCGAGCGGCTCGTCGAGCGGGAGCGGCGGGACGACCGGCTCCTCCGGGAGCACGAGCGGAAGCAGCGGCACGACGAGCGGCACCTCGAGCGGAACGAGCAGTTCTGGGAGC
>CALKVG010000170.1 GCA_937998045.1 uncultured Myxococcales bacterium | reverse complement strand
CGCCGAAGGCGCGCCCGAGCGATCGCGCCCTCACGCTGCCGGGCAGCGTGCAGCCCCTCGAGGAGACGACCATCTACGCGCGGGCCAGCGGGTACGTCCGCAAGTGGTACGTCGACATCGGCGACAAGGTGAAGGACGGCCAGCTGCTCGCGGAGCTCGACACGCCGGAGCTCGACCAGGAGCTCGACCAGGCCCGCGCCCAGGTGACGCAAGCGCAGGCCACGCTCGTGCAGTCGAAGGCCAACCGGGAGCTGTCGAAGGCCAACCTCCAGCGATACCGGCAGCTCGCCCCCTCCGGCGTCGTCTCGATGGCCGAGCTCGACCAGCGTGAGGCCATGGCGCAGGTCGACGACGCCAACGTGAGCGTCGCCGAGGCGGCGATCGCCGCGGCGCAGGCCAACATCCGCCGGCTCACGCAGCTGCGGTCCTTCGCCCGCGTGACCGCGCCCTTCGCCGGCACGGTCACGCAGCGCTCGATCGAGACGGGCGCGCTCGTGAGCGCCGGCAACGGGCAGCCGATGTACAAGGTCGCGTCGATCGATCCCGCGCGCGTCTTCATCCAGGTGCCGCAGGACCTCGCGCCGGCGGTGCGAGCGGGGGTCCCCGCGGTCGTGATGGTGCGCGAGTACCCCGGGCGCGACTTCGCGGGGAAGGTCGCGCGCTCCGCCGGGGAGCTCGACGCGGCGACGCGCACGATGAACACCGAGATTCGCGTGCCGAACCCGGACGGGACGCTCATCGCCGGGATGTACGCGCAGGTCGCGCTCACCCTGCCGTCGCCGCACAACGTCTACGAGCTGCCCGCGACGGCGCTGCTGAGCGATGCGCACGGCTCGCGCGTTGCCGTCGTGGACGACGCCTCGGAGGTTCGCCTCGTCCCCGTGGTCATCGAGCGCGACACCGGGCCCACGATCGAGATCGCGAGCGGACTGACGGGTTCCGAGCGCGTCGCGAAGCTCGCGGGCGCTCAACTCGTGGACGGCACCGGCGTCGACGTCGCGCGGTAGTGTCCCGCTCGTCCTCGAAACGAGGAGGCAGATGGCGACTTTCCGTCTTTTCGAGGCGTCTGCCCGCGGCGCATCGGGCGAAACTCGTCACTCTTGCCACTGGATGTCGTCGACGAAGAACGTCGTGGCAGCGCGGCCCGGCGGTTGATCCGACGTCGCCACCTTGAATCCGAACGCCGCGAGCACCCCGCTCGCGTAGGTCACGTCGCCGAATTCGATCGTGTAGGTCTTCCAGGCGGCGCTGAGGGTGACCTTGACAGTTGCGCTGAGGGGGTCGGCGCAGGGCGCGGCCTGGGTGCGTGCCATTCTGTATCCGGTGCCGCCGACGACGAAGGTGACGACCTCCGCGCCGGTGATTCCGCGGGCAGAGAACGTCACGCGGGTCGCTCCGGCCGGGATCGAGTATCCGGGCAGGGTCCCCCAGTTGTTCGCCGGGTGCTGCCAGACGACACCGGCCCAACCGGCGCCACCGACGAGCGGCGTATACGTGACCACGTGGCAACTGCCGACGGCCGACGGACTCGAGCGGATCCCGGAACACGACGGGTCGCCCGTCGCCTGAGGCATGTCGATGACGCTCACGGGCGCCCCGACGGCATCGCCCTCGTATCCGCTCGGTACGAACACGCCGTCCGCGTCGATGACGAAAGGGAGCGCGCCGCCGCTGCTGTCCGGGACGGGGCACGCGACCGCGGGGCCGCTCTCGGCGGCAGCGGCTTCGGCGGCAGCGCCCTCGAGAGGGACCGCGTCGACAGCAGCGACGTCGGGAGCGGCGACGTCGAGAGCGGCGACGTCGAGGGCGCCGGCGTCCGCGGCGATTCCGCCATCGTCGCCTCCGCTGTCGACGCCGTTGGTCCCGACGATCGCGTCGCCGCCGCGCTCGGCGTCGTCAGCGCCGCCCGCGTGCACGTCCTGCGTGGACGGCAAACCTCCGTCGAAAGGTGGTGGCTGCCCGCCGTCGGCAAGAAGTCCACCGGAAGGCAGCCCGCACGCCGCGAGGAACCCGGAGAGGACAGCACCCGCCGCGCATCCGGCGCGGTCCGCCGTCCACGAGATCCGTGCCAGCTCCGCTCCCGCGCCCCTCATTCGCGCCGCGGAGGAGAGCACGGCGCGCGCCGCCGTACCAGCGGTCCGGCCGTCGCGATCCTCTCTCGGCAGAAGTCCTGCGTCGCCCGCCAGTCGCCGGGGGAGCGTTTGGTAGAAGCCGCAGGCGACCTTCGTGTTGCTCGCGTTCGACCTGTTCAGCGTCGAGCGCGCCGATTGCGTCACGCGTTCTGGCGACATGCACAACGGGAGATGGTGACTATGTAGATTTCCGTCCAACCCGAAGCGCGGGACGGCGTGGCGGCGCGACAAGGCCGCCCGACGGACCGAGCTTTCGGGTGGCGTCTTGCCCCGCCGCGGTCCGCGGCCCCTTACGCATCGCTCCCTCGAGGAGGTCTCCTATGCATTCGTCGCGCTTCTTATGGTCCCTCCGGTCATTGGTTTTGCTCCTGGGCGTGGTCGGCTGCTCCCACGCTGAGCCGCCGGCGGCGGCCGCGGCGAACGTCGCGCACCCGTCGATCGGCTTCTCGCTTAAGGCTCCGCCCGCTGCCGTCGAAGAGCCACGCACCGAGCGCGTCGACGCGCACGATCGACCGATCCTCGACGCGCGGCGCGCGTGGGGCGCCTCGGCCCCGCGCTGACCGGCTGACCCTGTACAATGTGCGCAGTTTCGTGGCCGAGACCTCGTTCGACCCGTGTCCGCGCATCGCCGAAGAGTCGAAGCTCCCGCTCGCGGGGGTGCGCGCCGTCGTCCGCCTGCTCGCCGACGGAGCCAGCGTGCCGTTCGTCGCTCGCTACCGAAAAGAGCAGACCGGCGGGTTGGACGAGGTACAGATTCGCGCCGTCCACGACGCGAACATCTACCTGGTGGAGCTCGACGCCCGTCGCCGCACCATCCTCGGGGAGATCGAGTCGCAGGGGAAGCTCACCCCCGAGCTTCGAGCGCAGCTCAAGGCCTGCTGGCTCAAGTCCGCGCTCGAAGACCTGTACCTCCCGTACAAGCCCAAGCGCCGCACCCGCGCGACCATGGCCCGCGAACGGGGCCTGGAGCCGCTCGCAGCGCTCATCCTCGCCCAGCCGCCCTCCGGCTCGGTCGAGGCGAGCGCCGCTCGATTCCTCGATGCCGCCAGGGGCGTACCCGACGGGAAGTCGGCCCTGGCGGGGGCGCGCGACATCGTGGCCGAGGCGATCGCCGAGCGCAGAGACGTGCGGGGCTACGTTCGCGACGTCTTCGCGCGGGAAGGAATGCTGGTCAGCGAGCCGGTCAAGAGCAAGACCAAGGAGCCGACGAAGTTCGAGACGTACTACGGCTTCCGGGGGCGCGTGCGCACCCTCCCGTCGCATCGATTTCTCGCGATCATGCGCGGCGAACAGGAGGGGGTGCTGCGCGTGTCCGTCGAGGTCGACACGACCGCCGTCCTCGCGCGCGTCGCGGCCCTCGTCGGCCGCAAGGCCGGCTCCCCCTTCGCGGGCGAGCTCGCTGCTGCGGTCGAAGACTCGCTCGCTCGCCTCATCGGGCCGAGCATCGAGGCGGAAGTTCGTGCGGAGACGAAGCAGGCCGCCGATCGCGAGGCCATCGCCGTGTTCGCCGAGAATACGCGGAGGCTCCTCCTCGCGCCGGCGCTCGGGCGAAAGGTGGTGCTGGGCATCGATCCGGGCCAGCGCACCGGCTGCAAATGCGCCGTCGTCGACGATACGGGCAAGCTCGTCCAAAACGACGTGATCCACCTCGTCTCCGGCGACGACGCGCTCGCACGCGCGCGGGCGACGCTGCGCGCGCTCCTCGGCAAGTACGCTCCCTTCGCGATCGCCGTCGGCAACGGCACGCACGGACGCGAGACCGCAGACTTCTGCCGCGACGTCGTCCGCGCGTCGGACGCGCGCGCCATCGTGGTCATGGTCAACGAGTCCGGCGCGAGCGTTTACTCGGCCAGCGAGATCGCGCGCGAGGAACACCCCGACGTCGACCTCACGGTCCGCGGCGCAGCGTCGATCGCCCGCCGGTTGCAGGACCCTCTCGCCGAGCTCGTGAAGATCGACCCCAAAGCGATCGGCGTGGGCCAGTACCAGCACGACGTCGACCAGCGCCTGCTCGGCCGGAAGCTCGACGAGGTGATCGAGAGCTGCGTCAACGCCGTGGGCGTGGAGTTGAACACCGCGAGCGCGCCCCTGCTCTCGCACGTCGCCGGCGTCGGCCCGTCCCTCGCGAAGCGCATCGTCAAGCACCGCGACGAGCGCGGTGCGTTTCGCACGCGCAAGCACCTGCTGGACGTATCCGGCCTCGGACCGAAGGCCTTCGAGCAATGCGCGGGATTCGTCCGGATTCGCGGGGGCGCCGAGCCGCTCGACGCGAGCGCGGTGCACCCCGAGCGCTACGCTCTCGTCGCCCGGATCGCGGCGGACGCGAAGGTGAGGGTCGACGATCTGATCGGCCGTCCCGACGCCGTCGCGACGATCCCATGGTCGAAGTACGTCTCGGACGCCGTGGGGTTGCCCACGCTCGAAGACATCCAGGCCGAGCTCGCGAAGCCCGGTCGCGACCCGCGCGAAGCCTTCGAGGCGCCGCAGTTCCGCGACGACGTTCGTAAGATCGAGGACCTGGCTCCGGGGATGGACCTGGAGGGCGTGGTGACGAACGTCACGGCGTTCGGCGCGTTCGTCGACGTCGGCGTGCACCAGGATGGCCTCGTGCACGTCTCCCGGCTCGCCGATCGCTTCGTGAAAGATCCCCACGAGGTGGTCAAGGTCGGCGACCGCATCAAGGTGCGGGTGCTCGAAGTCGACCTCACGCGCAAGCGCATCGGCCTTTCCCGGCGGGACCGGACCTGACGCGCGCCTGGGTCACGGCCACGATCACCCGATGAGGTCACGCACGGGCATGACCATCTCGGGGAACGCAGACGGCGTCACGTTCCACCCGACCACGGCGCGGCGCATCTTCGCGTACTCTCCGCCGACCGGATGGGTGTGGATCTCGATCGTCCGTCCCGCGATGTCGACCACCCAGTACTCGGCCACATGGGACGCCGCGTAGAGCGGGCCTTTCTTGCGGTCGTACTCGAGAGATGCGTCCGCGACCTCGACGACGAGCGACGCCCGATCGGGATGGCGCTCGGCGTAGCTTCCCGGCGGCACGACGGCGAGGTCGGGCTCTGGCTCCGAGTCGTCCCAGGCGAGGAACGGCTGGCGGATGCGCACGGTCGCGCGGCCGAGGAGGCGAGGCAGGAACACGTCGGCGAGGCGCTGCACGATGTTCGCGTGCGCCGGCCCGAGCGGCGGGCTGTTCATCACGACGCCGCGGATCAGTTCCACCCGCTCACCCCGGAAGAAGCCAAGCTCTCCCATCCGATCGAACTCGATTCGCTTCAGCGGACGCGGAGAGGGAGGATCAAGCTCGCTAGTACCCATACTCTTGCATGCTACGGCTCAAGCGGCCTCTGGCAAGCGTTCCGACCATCCTCAAAATGGGGGGACGGAACACTGTTTCCCGTTTCTCTGCTTTGGGCTTGGCGCCACGAAACGCCGCGAATGCGGACCCCTCGGAGAACCTTCCTTCATGAACGCGCGATATCCTGCCTTGTATGCCTTGTACGCCTTTACCCTTTCCGCGACGCTCGGGGCGGCAGCACGAGACTAATTTGCGCAGTCGAAGACCGGCGTCTTGTTGTTGGGAGTCCCCGTGTCGTCGAGCGTCATGCTCAAGTGCCCGTGCGTGGGGCCCCCGTCGGCCGATCCCGAGCCGCCGTAGCCCTCGTCGAACGACGGATAGCCGCTCGGGCAGTCAGTCAGCGTTTGCGCCGTGCCCACGAACGACATGCCGTCGGGGCAGGTCACGGTGAGCGAGCGGTCTGCGAGGCTCACGACGAACGAGACGGTGCCGCCCTGCGTCGTGACACTCGATCCGGTGGCCATCGCGTTCCGCGCGTAGCTCAAGCAAGGAGCGCCGCCCGTCGTCACCTCGAAATTCGTGAACGTCGCGGACGGTCCCACCACGAGGGGCGGCTGGAACGAAACGGTCGTTCCGCCGGCGTAGGTGCACGTCGTTCCGTCCGCGCTCATCGTGCCTTGTGCGGTGCCGGGGGGCAGGCAGCTCGCTGCGCGCGCGATGACCGCTTGCCAGCAGTTCGGACCGGTGGTCCACGCGCAGTCGAGCGCTCCGACGGCCGCCCCTCCTTCGGAGGTGCCGGCGTCGCGCCCGGAGGCGCCCACCGAGAC
>CALKVG010000169.1 GCA_937998045.1 uncultured Myxococcales bacterium | reverse complement strand
GCCCACCCCTTCGCCGCCTGCAAATCTTGCTCGCCGGGGCTTCCCGCGCGGCATACGTCGTTCTCGCAGTTCGCGGCCACCTGATCTCGCTTCGTGAGCGCCGTAGTCCCCGCGACCAGCCCGACGACGACGCCGGCGATCGCCGTGCCGAAGCCGACCTTCGCGAGCACCGGCATCCCGCCCCTCGGCGGCGGCGGCGCTTTCTCGTGCGAAACCACCGGCTGCATGCCCGGCTCCGGCGCCGGCGGCGGACCGCCCGGAGCGGCGGCCGGACCCTGCGGAGGCGCGGGCAGCGTCAGCTCGATCTCGCGCGTCTCTCCCTCCTTGACCTCGGCGGCGCCTTTTACCTGGCGGGCCTCGCTCCCCGCGCCCGCCCGCAAGACGAGCTCGTGACGCCCGGGGTTCACCTTCTGCGGTTCGGTCATCGCGATGGCGGGGACCGCCGTGTCGTCGATGAGCAGGCGCGCCTTCTCCCCGGGCGCGAGCCCGCCCAATTTCACGAGCAGCGTCGGGATGCGAGGGCGCAGGTCGTCCGCGAGCTTCGCCGCGTCGGCGCGGGCGTCCGCGGACTTCTCCGTCTCGTCGGCCGCGACCGGCAGCCTCGCGATGGATAGCGCCGTCTCGCGCGCCTCGACGAGCTGCCCCAGCATCGCGTAAGTGCGCGCGAGCTCGATGCCCGTCACCGGGGTGTTCCCCAGGGCGTGCGCGGCTTGCAGCTTCTCGAGCGCGCCGCGGAGGTCGCCACGCGCGCGCAAGTCCTTGCCCTCCTTGTAGAGCGTTCGGGCGGTCTCGAGCTCCTGCGCCGTCGGGGCCGCGTAGGCCTGCGCACCCGCCGGCCGCGCACTCGCCACGCTGGCGAACAGCAGCGCAAACGCCGCGAGGGCACCGCGCAGGGTCATCGACGCATCTCCAAGAAGTCTCGACAAAGGGACCTAAGGGTCGCTCCGCATCTCGATTGGCGCGCATAGGATGCACGCAAATGTGGGCGCGAGCAAAGCGCCAACCGACCCACCTCCGGCGTCGTCCGACATTTCCGATGGCCTGCGGCGGAGCTCTCCGTCGAATCGTCTTTCCGGGACTCGAAGTCTTGGCGAAGCACACTCGTCGAACCGCAGCGCGCCGGCGATCGCAGCGGGCGACACCTATCGAAGCGGTATCGCAACAACCGCGGCCCCGAATCCGAGAGCGCGCGGCCTATGGGTCGTTGGCCGGCTCTGGAGGTCGGCTGGTGACGTCGTACCCGTCGTGCCAGCCGTTGGGGTCCGTGGACCCGGCGTCGTGCCAGCTCGGGTCGTACCATGTCCCGGACCGTCGGCGTCTTGCACGTCGGCCGCCGGCGCGTCCGAAGCATCCGTGGTGATGTCGTGCTTTCGTGCATCGGCCCGGCTCATGGGAGCTCATGGGAAGAGGTCTATCTGGCCTCCGGCGTTGACGGACCGCACGGTCGCCCTCCGTGGTAGCGTGAGGAGCTTCTCTCGCCGGAAAGCTCCCGCACGCCATGAGCGCGGTCTACGACGTCGTCGTCATCGGGGGCGGTCACAACGGACTGACGGCCGCCGCGTACCTGGGCCGCGCGGGGCGCCGCGTCCTCGTCCTCGAGCGCCGTCATGTCCTCGGCGGCGCCGCCGTCACCGAGGAGGTCTTCCCCGGCTTCCTCTTCTCCGTCTTCTCATACGTCGTCTCCCTCCTCCGGCCGGAGATCATCCGCGAGCTCGATCTCCCGCGGCACGGGCTCGAGATCCTACCGCTCGACGGCACGTTCACGCCGATGCCGAACGGAGACTACCTCTGGCGGATGAACGATCACGCGCGGACGCGGCGCGAGATCGCGCGCCACTCGCGCCTCGACGCCGAGGCGTACGACGAATACGGCAAGGCGATGGTCGACATGGCGCGCTTCGTCAAGCCGATCCTCGGGATGACGCCGCCCGATCCGATGTCGCCGAGCCTCGCCTCGCTGCGCGACCTGTGGTCGCTCGCGCAACGCTTCCGGCGCCTCCCCACGGGCGACAAGGTGAACCAGGCGAAGCTCATGACGATGAGCGCCGTCGACCTCCTCGACACATGGTTCGAGACCGACGTCCTCAAGGCGACGATGTCCGCCTCGGGCATCATCGGGACGTTCCTCGGGGTGCGCTCGCCGGGCACCGCGTACGTCCTCTTGCACCACTACATGGGCGAGATCGACGGCGCGTTCCGGTCCTGGGGCTTGCCGCGCGGCGGCACGGGCGCAATCTCCGAGGCCATCGCCGGCGCCGCGCGCGCCGCCGGCGTCGAGATCCGGACGGCATCCCCGGTCGCGAGGATATCGGTCCGGGGCGGGCGAGCGACGGGCGTCGTCCTCGAAGATGGCGAGGAGATCCGCGCGCGCGCCATCGCCTCGAGCCTCGACCCCCGCCAGACGTTCACGAAGATGGTCGGCCACGAGCATCTGCCGCCGGACTTCGCCGAGGACATCGAGCGCTACAAGTTCCGCGGGTCGTCGGGGAAGGTGAACCTCGCGCTCGACGCGCTGCCGGATTTCACGTGCCTGCCGGGCGCCGGCCCCCACCTTCGCGGCGCCGTCTCGATCTCGCCCAGCGTCGACTACATGGAGCGCGCCTACGACGAGGCGAAGTACGGGCGCTTCTCGCGCCGGCCCTACATCGACGTCGTCATCCCGAGCCTCACCGATCCGTCGGTCGCCCCGCCGGGCAAGCACGTCATGTCCTGCTTCGTGCAGTACGCGCCGTATCGCCTCAAGGAAGGGACCTGGGACGACCAGCGCGAAGCCTTCGCCGATGCGGTCGTCGATACCCTGGCCGAGTACGCGCCCAACCTGAGAGACATCGTTCTCTACCGGCAGGTGCTCACGCCGCTCGACATCGAACGGACGATCGGACTGTCCGAGGGGAACATCTTCCAGGGAGAGCTCACGCTCGAGCAGCTCTTCTTCCTCCGGCCCGCGCCCGGGTGGGCACGCTACCGGACGCCGATCGACGGGCTCTACGTGTGCGGATCGGCGGCCCACCCGGGAGGGGGAATCATGGGCGCCCCCGGGCGAAACGCCGCCGCGCGCATCCTCCGGGAGAACCGCTGATGGGAATCGAGCACGACGTCGTCGTCGTGGGCGCGGGCCACAACGGCCTGGTCGCTGCGGCGATCCTCGCCGGCGCAGGGGCGAAGACCCTCGTCCTCGAGGCGCGCGACGTCGTCGGCGGCCGGTGCGTGACCGAGGAGATTGCCCCGGGATTCCGCTGTCCGGCGGTGCTCCACGCGGCCGGGCCGCTCCTCGGCCGCGTCGCGAGGGACCTCGAGCTCGCGCGCTACGGACTGAAGTGGCTCGAGCCCGCGGTGCGGGTCTTCGCGCCTTCGCCGGGCGGCCCCGCGCTGCGCGTCTACGACGACGCTGAGCAGACCGCAGCCGGGTTGCGGGCCTTCTCGGCGAAGGACGCAGAGCGCTATCCGCAGTTCGCGGAGTCGTTCCGGCGCATCGGCGCGGCGATCGCGCCGGCGATGACGGCGCAGCCGCCCGGAGTCGACGCGCCGCGCGCGGGCGACCGGCGCGCTATCCGCGCGGCGGCCGATCTCTGGAGGCTCCTCGCGACCATGCGCCGGGTGCGCGCGCTCGGGAAGCGCGAGGCGTACCGCGTCCTCCGGTGGGCGCCGATGGCGGTCGCGGACGTCGCGGCGGAGTGGTTCGAGAGCGACCTTCTCCGCGCGACGGTCGCCGCGCGCGGAATCTACGCGAGCTTCGCCGGCCCGCGGTCCGCCGGGACCGGGGCCGCGCTCCTCCTGCAGGCGGCGCTCGATGGCCACGCGACGGCGCCGGCGGCCTTCCCGCGCGGAGGCATGGGCGCGCTGACTTCCGCCATGGCCGACGCGGCGCGGGCGCGCGGGGCGGAGGTCCGCACGGGCGCCCGCGTGCAGCAGGTCCGCGTGAAGAACGGCGCCGTGCGCGGCGTCGTCCTCGCGAGCGGCGAGGAGATCGCCGCCCACGCGGTCGCCTCGGGGGCGGACCCGCGCAGCACGCTGCTCGGGCTCGTCGACGCGTCGGAGCTGGGCCCCGGGGTCGCCGACCGGGTGCGCGGCTACCGATGCACGGGCACGGCGGCGAAGGTGAACCTCGCGCTCTCGCGCCTCCCGCGCTTCGCGTCGATCGGGTCCGAGCGCGAGGGCACGGCCGCTCTCACCGGGCGCATTCACATCGGCCCCGGCATCGACGATCTCGAGCGCGCGTTCGACGCGGCGAAGTACGGCGAAATCTCGGCGCGCCCCACGCTCGACGTGACCATCCCGTCGCTGCTCGACGACTCGCTCGCACCGTCCGGGGCGCACGTCATGTCGATCCACGCGCAGTTCGCCCCCTACGCCCTGCGCGCGGGGAGCTGGAGCGCGGCGCGCGAGGAGCTACTGCGCAGGGTCGTGCAGACGCTGGCGGAGTACGCGCCCGATCTGGAGGAGACGATCGTGGCGCGCGCGGCGCTCACGCCCGTCGACCTGGAGGAGCGCTACGGTCTTTCGGGTGGGCACCTCCTTCACGGCGAGCCCTCGCTCGATCAGCTGTACGCGCTGCGCCCGCTGCTCGGGTGGGCCGGGTACCGGACGCCCATCGCCGGGCTTTACCTGTGCGGCTCGGGGACGCACCCGGGCGGGGTCGTGAGCGGCGCCAGCGGCGCGAACGCGGGGCGCGCCATCCTCGCCGACCTGGCGGACCTTCGCTCCGCCGCGGCGAGACGACGGAGGCTCCCCTTCGGGCTGGAGACGGAGGCCTAGGCAAAACCGTGCCCATCGGAACCGCCTTCCACGAGCGCACCCTCGCGCTGTGCGAGAGCCTCCACTATAGGGAGTGGTCGGGCTACTACGCGCCGAGCTCGTACGAGTCGCACCACGAGCACGAGTACAACGCTATCCGCAACGCGGCGGCCGTCATCGACGTCACGCCGCTCTTCAAGTACCGGGTCCACGGGCGGGACGCGACGCGCCTCGTCGACCGCATCGTCACGCGCGACATGACGAAGGTGGCGGTCGGCCAGGTGATCTACACGCCGTGGTGCGACGAGGCCGGACACGTGATCGACGACGGGACGGTTTCGCGGCTGGAAGAGGACGTCTACCGCTGGACGGCCGCGGAGCCGAACCTGCGATGGTTGCACCGCAACGCCGCGGGCCTCGACGTGCGCATCGAGGACGTCTCCGAGCGCGTCGCCGCGCTCGCCCTGCAAGGCCCGCTGTCGGCGCGGCTCCTGCGGCGGGCCGGCGACGTGGACGTCGACGGGCTCCGATACTTCCGGGTGACGAGCGGTCGCATCGCCGGCGTGCCGGTCGACGTCTCGCGAACCGGCTACACGGGCGACCTCGGGTACGAGATCTGGGTCCCGTGGGATCGCGCGCTCCCGGTGTGGGACGCGATCGTGGACGCCGGGAAGGCGTTCGACCTGCACCCCGCGGGGATGCTCGCCCTCGACGTCGCGCGAATCGAGGCGGGGCTCTTGCTCATCGACGTCGATTTCGCGAGCAGCCGCAAGGCGATCATCGCGTCGCAGCGATTCTCGCCCTACGAGCTCGGCCTGGAGCGACTCGTCACGCTGGACAAGGCGCGCTTCGTCGGCCAGCAGGCGCTGGCCGCGGAGCGGGCGCGGGGGGTCGCGCGGCAGGTGGTGGGGCTCGAGATCGATTGGCCGTCGGTCGAAGCCCTCTACGAGCGCGTGGGCCTACCGCCGGCGGTGTCGCCGATCGCCTCGCGGGTCGCCGTACCGGTATATGGCGCGCGGGAGCAGATCGGTCGCGCGACGTCGACGACCTGGTCCCCCACGTTGAAGAAGCTCATCGCGCTGGCGCTGGTCGGCCGCGAGCACGCGCGCCCTGGCGCGAGGGCCGAGGTCGAGGTGACGGTCGAGGCCGTGCGCCACCGCGTGCCGGCGCGGGTGACAGAGACGCCCTTCTTCAACCCTGCGCGGAAGGTGCAGTCGCCGCCTATTTGATGTCCTCGTCGCTTCCGCGCGCGGCGGTAGCGCTCGCAGCGGGGTGAGGCGGCGGGGGCGACGACGGCGAGGCGGATGGGAT
>CALKVG010000168.1 GCA_937998045.1 uncultured Myxococcales bacterium | reverse complement strand
TCGGCCCGACGACTCGCCATGCGGCCAGCACCTCGACCCGCAGCGTGCTCCACTGTCCGTAACCGTGTTCCGGCTTGAACGTCGCCGTCGTCCCTCCGACTCCGTCGCTCGTCGCCCAGACCACGCCCCCGCCGAGGCACGGGTCGACTTCCACGCGCTGTCCGATGCGTCCGCGGAAACAGCCGCGGATCGCACCGTCGATCAAGTGGATGCGCGCGCCCTCCGTCCCCAGCCCGGGCGTCTGCGGCCTCGCGTCCTGCGCGCTCCAGTCGGCTGCCGACACCTCGGCGCGGAAGGGCCCGACGAGCGCACCGAGCGCGACCTCGCCTGCCGCAGCCGCCGAAGGCAACGTCCCCCAATCGAAGGCTCCGCCCGCCGCGACGAGCGCTGCGACGTGTAACGGCGAGGAAGGCGGGGAAGGAGGCTCGCTCGCCGGGGCTTGCGCCGACCACGACCTCCTCGCCTCGGGGAGCGCGCTCTCGTGCTCCTCGGTCGGCGGCGCGGCTCTTGAGGGATCGACCGTCCAGGCCAGGATGAGCGCGGTCGCGGTCGCGAGCGACGAACACGAGTCCGCTTCGAGGGTTCGTTCGCCCTGCGCGCCGTCGATGTCGGTCGCGAGACGCACCGACCAGTGGGCCGGGCCTACCTCCGTCACGTCGGCACGGGCGACGACCTCGTGGTTGCTCGCGGCGCCCAGGATGCGATCGACCTCCGCCAGGACGGCATCGCCGGTCGGGCACTCCGGCGGCGCGTTCCACGTGAGCCGCACCGCCTCGGCAGCTCGCGCCGCCGTCGACGACAGAAGGGCCGCGAAGAGCGTGGTCGCGTACGTCCGGAGCTGCATGCGCGTCCCCTCCGCATTGTATCCGCCGCGAACGAAGCGCCGGACGGAAACAAGCGCCCCAGTCCGGCGGCGGACTACGCCCACCCGCGCTCGGCGACGAACGCGCGCGTGGGACCGAGATCGACACCGACTTCCTCGAAGCCCGGCAGGATCACGTCCCGCAGCGCTCGCCCGTACACGTCGGCGCCGGAACGCGCGCCGAGGTAAGCGCACCGCTCCAGCGCCGCGTCGTCCGGCGGCGCGCGTCGCGTCGCGCCCAGCACGCCGCGGAACGTGCGATCGATCATCGACGGGAGCGCTCGCGCGAGGCCGCCGAGCCGCCGCTCGCCGGCGCGCTCGGCGAGGTACGCCCAGCCCACGCGGCCGTGATCCACCTCGTCCTCGAGCAGCGACTCGACCGCCTCGCGAGCGACGGCATCGGTCGAGCGCGCGATCATCTCGGTGAAGTACACGCCCGTCAGCGTCTCGCTCAGGCAGCACATCTCGACGACGTGGTAGAGGACGCGCTCCGCCCGCGTGGCGCCGTCGTGCATCGGCACCTTCGGCAGACCGCGGTAGCGCGCCGGGACCTCTCGCTCGCCGAGGAGCGCCACGGCGAAGCGACGACAAATCTCCGCGTGCCGCACCTCGTCGGACGCGGCGCGCGTCACGAGCGAAAGGACGACGGAGCTGCATCCCTCCTGCGCGAGCTCGCGCGCGAGCAGCGAGAACGCACCCACCGCGAGGTGCTCCTGGCGCATCCGCTCGCGCCATGCCGCGCCGACGGTCGCGCGGCCGCGCTCCCCCAACGCCTGCGCGTCCAGGCCGTCCCACGCGATGTTTCGCCGGGCGCCGCTCATCAGAAGTCGATCCTCACCGGACCCTCCTGCGGAAAGCCGTCGAAGATCGCGCCCCCCTCGGAGGTGCCCCCTTCGCTGCCGTCGCTCGTCGTGGCGTCGTCGCCCGCGGCCGCCTCGTACGTGGAGGCTTCGGGCGGTGGAGGGGGGCCTTCCTGCGGGAAGCTATCGATGCCGGCGTCGAGACCCGCTTCGAAGCCGGCGTCCCAGCTGAACGCATCGGGACCCTCGGTCGGAAACGCGTCGGGCGGCGGCGCGGTCTCCACCGGGAACGCGTCCACCTGCTGCGCAGTCTCCGTCGGGAACGCGTCGCTGCTCGTCCCCGCGTCGCCGGTCGCGCCGGCCGTGATGGCGCCCCCGCAGCCCCCGAACGCCGTGAGGGCGATGCCTCCGAGGACGACGACGCGAAACATGCGGTCGGGGCTCTTCATCGTACGTTCTTCCGGTACAGCTTCCGTGCCGGGGGCAAGTGCTCGGAATCGCAGGGGGGCGATGTGCCGCCGCGTGCCACGTTGGTCACCTCTCCGCGGCGCTCGAGAACTTGTCTGCGCGGGGCCTTTCGCGGGATACTTGGTTCCGAATACCGTGGGGATGCGTTTGAATCCCGGCATCATTCTGGTCGCCACGGGCGTCGCGGCCTGTATGGGTTCGCGCTCGCTTCCGTCCGACGTCGGTTCCTCCCCGGCAAGGTCCGCCGTCCGGCCCGACGCAGCGGTCGCCAATCCTTCGCCCATGGCGGCCGTCCCGGCGTCGACCGTCGAGGAGGCCCGCCGGGCGCGCTTCGTCGAGTGGCTCCGCGAGCGCCTTCCGCCGGGAGGTCGCGTCGACGATGCACCGGGGGACCCTCTCGACGTCGTCCACACGACCGCTGCGGGCGATACGCCGCTCACGATCGCGAAGACCTATCTCGACGTGACCGACGTGTATCGCGCCAAGGACCTCGCTGCGGCGATCGCGAAGGCGTCGCCCGACCTTCGCCCGGGTGCCGAAGTTCACATCCCGCACCTTCTCGCAGAGCCCTACCGCGATCCGGCTGAGGATCGAATGACGTGGCCCGCGGAGCGCGCGCTGCGAGGGATCTACATCACGGGCGAGACCGCCGGCGCCTCGTGGCCGGAGACTCTCGACCGCGTCCAGACGCACGGCCTCAACGCGATCGTGCTCGACGCGAAAGGGTGGGGCGGGACGACGACGTACCCGAGCCACGTCAAGCCCGCCGTGGAGGGCGCCGGCAGGCACGCGCCCATCCCCGACTTCTCTCGGGCCATCCGTTTTGCCCACGAGCGCGGGATCTACGTCGTCGCGCGCGTCACCTGCTTTCACGATCCGTGGCTCGCGGCGCACTTGCGGGGCTCGTGGATCCGATCGGCCTCCGGCCGGCCCGCCGCGGTGGGCTGGGTCGACCCGGCAAACCCCGAGGTGCAGGCCTACGTCTTCGACCTCGTGAAGGAGGTGATCGATCTCGGCGCCGACGAAGTGCAGCTCGATTACGTGCGCTTCCCGGTCGAGGACCTCGGCGACGCCGTGATGCTCCCGCCCGATGGCCATCGGTCGCGGGCCATCGCGTCCTTCGTTGCGCGCGTGCACGAGATCGCCCGGGCGCGCAGAGTGCCGCTCTCGGTCGACGTCTTCGGCATCGCCGCCTCGGCCTCCCGCGCGGACGTGGAGGCGCTCGGACAGAACCTGGTGCTTCTCGGTCCCGAGGTCGAAGCCGTCAGCCCGATGGTGTACCCGTCGCACTACCCCGTGGGTT
>CALKVG010000167.1 GCA_937998045.1 uncultured Myxococcales bacterium | reverse complement strand
CGGAGGGCCAGCAGGGCCAGCAGCCAATGGCCATAGCGGGCCCGCAGGCGCGGGCGGATCGATCTCCCAGCCCGCCGGGGGTCGCCCGCCGGGTCGTATCGGATCGACTCCTGGAGGGGGGCCGCCAAACGGGTTGTACCGCGGGTTGTGCACCAGAATCGGCGTCGAACCAACGAAGTAAGTATGAGTCTCGTCCACTTCGAAGTTGAATACGACGGCAGCCGCTGCGACGGACTCGGACGCTATGATTCGCCGCTCATTTCCGGACGCGTCGAGCAACCGCATGTTCGCCGTGAGGTCGCCGGCGCCGCGCCACCCCGCATCCAAAGTCCAAAAGCGGTGCTCGGGCGTCGAGTACACCATTTCCTCCTTCCCGCCCGCCCCCTCGATTCGAACTCGCGTGAGAGATGGCGCCACGCGCACGTAGGTCTGTCCCACGGTCGCCGGGCGCACGGCTCCGCTCTCCATGTCGCGCGAGACGACCTCGTCTCCTCGCCGGATGTCTTCGATAGGCACGACTCCTCGAGGAGTCAGCACCGGCGTGCCGGCCACGAAGCAGTTCCCGGATCCCGCCGGACATCCAGCTCCCTGGCAACTCCCTCCCGACGGCTCTGGCGTTGCCGCTCCTGCCGTCAGAGTCGCGACGTGCTCTCCCTGCTGCCGAACTTCGTGCTGTACGGCCTGGCCAAACATTCGGAAGCCGACGAGCGCGAGGAGCGCCACACAGCCAAGCACGACGATGACTTCGACGTAGCCGACGCCCAGCATCGACTTCGCGCGAGAGCGGAGATGGGTCACGGGGTCGCTCGACGCAAGCCGCATGCCTCCCTCCGCGGGCCGTCTCCGGTGTGCACTCCCCGAGGGAAGTGCCCTCAAAGTCGCAGGGTGCGACCGATCCCGTCCGGCTTTCTTAGCCCACGATGCCGTGGCCGCGTAGGCGGCGGCGTTCCAGACGCGGTACTGCTGGCGGTGCGCGAAACGCCCCTCGGCGGCCGGCCGTCAGCACGGTTTCCAACCGCCCGGCCTCACGTTGCACGCGCGTTGCATCACCCGGGCGCACCATGAAACGGCGAACACAAAGTCCGGCCGCGTTGGCGGCAATCGCATCGCTGTTCCTGGCGTGCGGAAAGGGGAAGACCGATGCCGCAGGCGCCCCCTCGGCTTCGGTCCCACCGCAGGAGAACGCTGCGCCGGCGAGCGCCAATCTTGCGCGATCCGATGCGGTTCCACCGCCGCCAAACCTCGCAACGGTACCGCCGGATGCAGTCACCGTTCCCGCCGGATTCGTCACGAAGGTCCTCTCCTCGGGGACAGGCCTCAGCCACCCCACTCCATTCGACGTGGTCACGCTTAGGTACACGGTATGGACGAGGAGGGGAGAGACCGTGTCCACATCGGGCGACAAGCCCCTCACGTCCACCGTTCGCGAGCTCACGCCGACATGGGCAGCCGGCGTGGCGCTCATGGTCAAAGGAGAAAAGCGCCGGGCGTGGCTCCCGGGGCAGCTCGTAAGTCACGAACAATTCGGCGACTCGCGACCGGCAGGCACGCCGGAGCCGGAAGACGTCGTAATCGATACCGAGCTTCTCGACGTCGTGGACATGCCGAAGCCGGCTCCGACACCGGTCGACGTCGCTGCGCCGCCCGCGCGCGTGTCGCGTACCGCGTCTGGCGTCGGATACCGGCTGCTTTCGTCCCACGCCGGTACGAGCGCGCCGAGGCCGCTGCCCTCGAGCATCGTCACGGTCAACTACACGGCGTGGACGCCCGACGGGAATATGTTCGCGAGCTCGTTTCTCTCCGGACAACCAGAAACCTTTCAGTTGTCGAAAGCCATTCGCGGATTGCGTGACGGTCTGAACACGATGAGAGTGGGAGATACGACTCGCTTCTGGATCCCCGCCGAGCTCGCGTTCGACGACTCCACCTCGCCGCAGGCAGGGCCGCACGGCATGGTCGTGTTCGACGTCGAACTCCTTTATGTCTACACGGCGGACGGGCAGAGAGGGCGCGTTCGAAGGCTCGAGGGTCGGGTGGGGTTGCAACGACAGCCGACCGAACGGCCTTCGGGGAGACCGTGAGGGGCGCTGCGCCGCTCAGGGTACGGCCATATCGCAACGGCGACCGCGGGGCGATGATGGAATGATGCGCGGAGCGCTTACCCGCCCGATGGCTATTGGCCCGCCCCCCGGTTTCGAATAGAAATACGACATCATGTCTGCCGAGGGGGCGGTCGCGGTCGACGAAATGTTCGAGGAGGGCCGGCGCGCGTGGCCGAACGTCCTCGTCGCGCGGCACGTCTTCGAACAGTGCGTCGCGCAGTGTCGCTCGTCGAAGGGCGGACAGGCGAGATTGCATGCTGCGGATCTCTATCTCGCATGCGCGTGCGCTCACGGAGACAGCCGCGCCCTGGAAGACTTCGAGCGGCGGTACCTCTCCGAGGTCTCCGCGTATCTGGCGCGCACCAACGCCACCGCCCGTTTCGTCGACGACGTGAAGCAGCAGGTACGGGAGCGACTCTTCGTCGAGGGCAAGATCCAGCAGTATTCGGGCGAAGGCACCCTCGGCAGCTGGTTGCGAGTCGTCACCGTGCGCGTGGCAGCGAACATGCGCGTCGCCGAGAAGCGCCACGCCGAGCTCGACGAGGCCATCCCCGGTATTGCGACCAGTCCGGAGCTCGCGGCCATCCAGCGTCGTTACGGGCCGGAGTTCCGAACGGCTTTTCGTGATGCCATCGCGCGCCTCGGCGCGGAGGATCGAACTCTCCTGCGACTCCACTACCTAGAAGGGCTCAATATCGGGAGCATCGCAACAGTCTTTCACGTGGGGCGAGCGACGATCGGGCGGCGCGTCCTGGCGTTGCGGAAGCGTTTGATCGCGGACGTGAACCAACTGCTGCGCGAGCGCTTGAACGCCACGTCGACCGAACTCGAGAGCCTGCTGCGTGTCGTCCGAAGCGATCTGGACGTGAGCCTCAGCGCCGTCCTTCGCGAGGAGTAGGGTGGGCCGGCGGGTGCCCTCGGCTGGACCCACCCCGATGGCCTGGCGGGAAGCACGGCCTGCCGTGGCGGCTGCAGCTCTCGTTGTCCGAAGATTTGCCCCTGAGACCGAGCCACGATCGGCGCGCCATAACAGAAGGTCGTAACGAGTTCCGAACGTCGTTACGGTCGAGAATGTCGCGAAGACGCGCCGCATCCGATGTGAGCGATCGAATGCACCCGGGCGGGACAGAATGCGTTCACGGACACGAACTTTGAACCCCGACATCGCCGCAGGAGGGGGCGCCCGCCGCGGGCATGCTCGTCGCACTCCGGGGAGCAGCGAGCGTTTCGCGGAGTGGCCATCGTCAGGTCCGCGGCGCGATTGATCCACTCTGCGTGCAAGGAGCGGCGGCATGAAAACGAGCGCACGACTTTCGACGGTCATCGTATTGAGCCTGTCTCTTATACACATCTGACGCTGCCGACGATCTTACGCGTG
>CALKVG010000166.1 GCA_937998045.1 uncultured Myxococcales bacterium | reverse complement strand
CCGGGCGGTCCATATCCACCCGGAGGTCCGCCGCCCGGTGGACCGTATCCCCCCGGAGGTCCGTAGCCGCCCGGGGGCGATCCCGGCGGTCCGTACCCTGCCGCATGTACGTGATCGCCGCTTCGCTGGTTCTCGATCATGCGCCTGACTCTCCCGGGCGGACCCTGCGTCGTTCCTATCGAAGCGGTGCGATGGTCTCACGACTGTTTACGCGATGGTAGGCTCATCGCGGCATGCAGGCGCGCACGACTGGTGCGAAGGAGCATCCGCGGTTGCGCTCACCGCTGGACCTCGCAAGAGGCCACGTCGTGCGCGCCGCAGGCGTGCTCGCGTTCTGGCTGGTTGCGACGATCCCGGTCGTGCTCGGACTTCAGCGCTGCGCCTTCGCGCGCTTCTTTCATCGGCCGTGTCCGGGGTGCGGGATGACGCGCGCCTTCCGGTTGCTGCAAGCGGGCGACCTCGCCGGGTCGCTGCGCATGCACCCGCTGGCGCTGCCCGTGGCTCTCGTCGGCGCGCTCGTCGCGCTCTCGACGATAGGGACGACATTTCAGGCGGGTACGCCCCTCGAGTTCTACCGGCGCCCCCTGGGGCGCATCTCGATCGCACTGGCTGTCGTCGTCTACGGGGCGGCGATCGTCGTCTGGGGGCTCCGCTGGCTCGGCTTCTTCGGCGGTCCCGTGCCCGTGGACTGAGACCGGCCCCCAGCTCAATCGAGGTGCATTGGATCGATCAGCTTGCCCTGCGGTGTAAGCCCTGCCTGACGCCAGCGAGATGCCTCGTCCGGCAGCGTGGGCGCGGGGAGGTGAGGCACCTTGTGGATCTCGAGGCGCGAACCGCCCAGAACGGACGCAATTCGAACGAGGAGCTCGGGCTCCGGGACACCGCGGGCGTGCACGTGCTCGAAGGTCGCCGCCTCCTTCCCCTCTCGCAGGTTGCCACCTTCGAGACGTGCGGCGAAGTATTGCACCAGGGCGTGCACCGATACGGGCCCGGTCGCGGAGACGACGTCGACGAAAGAGTGCGTTATCTCGAGGTCCCGGGGCAGCCCGACTCCCAGCGCCTTCTGTGAGCCCTCGACCAGCTCGTCCGGCGCAAGGTGATCCGCGGGTGGCGTGCTCGGCTCCGGTGCGCTGACGGACGTCGGTCCAGGTATGGCCTGCGTATCGGCCTCTCTCGACCGCGGCGTGCACCCGAAGCCCGCGAACGCGGCAGCCGCCATCAGGAACCGAGCCGAGGGGCGCAGCGTCATTCGAGCACCGCCGCCCAGGAGTCGATCGTCGTCGGCGAGGTCGGCGTCTGGACCGGCATCTGGATCTGGGCCGTCGCCGAGCCGCCGGAGCCCTTCGCGCCGACCTGCGTGAAGAGCGAGTACCCGCCCGCGGCGAAGTTCTGCGGCATCGAATGGGTCGCCCCCGCCACGTACTGATCGCTGCCCGGGGTGCCGAGGTCTGCGCACGCCGGGGTTGCCTTGATGGACACACCCGGGATCACCGCACCAAGCAGGGTCGGGTCGTAGTCGCTCGGCTGAATGTAAAGCGGCGCCGGCGACTGGGGGGGATTGGGCGCAGGCGGCTGAAGCTCGGGCGTGCCGCCCTGGGAGAGGTCGGACGACTTGTACGGCGTGACGAAATCGCGCCCCCAGAGGCGACCGATCCCAGTCTTACATGCATTGGAGTTGGTCGCTCCGGCGTCGTAGGTTGCGAAATAAAACGTTCCGTTGAACACGGTCATCGGTCCGGAGACGCGCTCCCCCGGATGGAGCACGCCAGCGCCCGTGATTCCAGAGACCGCCGGGCCGAGCCACCAGTTGACAGAAGCGCGCAGCTTGGCGGGCGACCCCTGCACCATCTCGGTGACCGAGTAGATCACGTCGATGCCGTTGGTGTCGTATTGGTCGGTCGTGCCGGTCGCCACGTTGAGGACCACGTTGCCCGCGGGATCGAGCGACAGGACGGGGTTTACCTGCAGAGGCTGACCGTCGCTCCAGGCGTTGGTGTGCGTGTCCACCTTCGTGTTGTAAAGGTCGAGGAAGAGCTCACCGACCCACTTGGTCGGGTCGGAGTTCGAGAGATCGAATCGCCAGATCGTGCCGTCTTCGTCGCCGACGAAGACCTTGGTCGCGTCCGTCCCCACGTCGATGGGGAATGGGATCGGCGTGCCGGTCATGGGAGAATCGAGCGGCGTGTCGGTGATGCGCTGCTTTGCCGCCAGAGGGTCGCTGCTCGGCACGTCGGCGGCGCGCGCGAAGACGCGCAGGATCTCACCGGTGTCGACTCGAACGACGGCCAGAGAGCGACCGTTCACCGGGTCGGTCGATAGTTGATTGCCGCCCCAGCAGCGGACGGCGGAACGCGCGATCCAATCCGAGGGTGGGGCCGAGTCGGTGAGCTTGGTCGCGCGCGCGCACGAGGTCGTCGTGGACGTCGCCCCGCCGTCCTTCCCCCCCGGAAGGATGGCGACGCCGATCTCCCGCGCGCCGGCGCCGTCCCCCGGGTCGACGAAGAGCGTCGTGATCGCCGGGTTCGCGGAGTACTTTCCGAACACCTGGTACGTGCTCGAGGGCAGCTTCGTCAGCTGCCACCTGAAGACCGGTCCCGGCGGCGCGGGATCCGTCGGAACGATGCCGTTTCCGAGGGCGCTCGCGTCGGGGTTCGTCACGTCGAGCGCGTAGTAGCCCGGATAGGAGGGCCCGTACCCGGCGACGAGCATCGTGTGCCAGACGGTGGGGTCGGTCGTCGTGTTGGTGCGATCCCAGACTACGTCCTTGGTCGCCGGCGATCCGTCGAGCAAGAAGAGGTGGCTCGACGGGTACGAGTAGTAGAGGTTCGTCAGCACCGAGGGGGGGACCATGGCCCATAGCTCGTTGTTCTCGAGCTTCGTCTCGTCGGCCCAGAACGCATGCAGGAGGCCGTCGTTGGTCGCCGCGTAAACGATCTGCTTTCGGTTCTGCCACGCCTGACGAAAGCCGACGTACAGGGGATCCTGCAGGAGCGAACCGGGGGGTCCGACGACCGCGGGAGTCGCGTGGTAAATGTCGCCGAGGGCGTTGCCGTATCGCGACACGAACGAGAAGTCGGACGGCTTGCCGGCGAAGGTTTGCTGCGCGAACAGGTAATCGAGCAGCAGGCGCTTGCAATCCGCCGTCGACATCGTGATCGCCGCCCCGTTCGTCGTCGACGTGTACTGGCAGCCATTGGCGATCGACGCGCCGAACGCGCCCGGCGAGACGTTCCCGACGACGGTGCTCGCCTGGCCGGAGTACGTCGTCGCGCTGTACTTCCCGAGGCCGTCGCCCACGGTGGCCGTCACGTACGGGCGGATCGTTGCCGAAGAGTCGACCGTCTTGCCGTCGGCCTCCACGTCCGGGTTGAACGCGATGAAGGTGCGCTGGGGGCCCGAGTTCGAGTTCAGGTTCGCGGCGAAGTCGTCGCCGGACGACTGAACGATCGTCGGGGGCGGGACCGTGTAGCCGGATCCCTGGTACGTGCACACGTAACGCTGACGCTGCAGGTTGCCCGACCAGGGCATCGGCGTGACCAGAGGGAAGGGCGTGCTCGCGGGAGCGGACGGTGAGGGATTGAAGGACGCTAGGAAGATGGACGAGTTGGTCTGTGGGCTGTTGGGGTCCGCGACCACGTTCGTGACGACGGGCGAGAACGCGGGCGTCGTGCGCGTCGTCGTGTTCTTCGCGATGTTCGAGAGGATCGAGTTGAGGGCGTTGGCCAGGTCGCCTTGCGTATCGGCGAAGTACGCCTGACCGGTCCCGCCGTTGCGCGCGATGCACTGAAGCTCGCAGCACGGGCCGAACCCCGGCTGCATGGGCAGCGTGGGGTCGCTGCAGTCGCACTGGCTCGCGAGCGACTGGTTTTGCCCGAACTGCGAGCACTTCACGAGCTGGCCGTTGTCCTGGAACGACGACACGGCGAAGCCGATGACGTACGTCGTGACGAACTGGTTGGTGCCCGCAGCCTTGCCGTTGTTGTAGAGAGTCGCCGCCGTATTCTGGGGCAGAGGGAACGGGCACTGTCCGGTCGAGGCGCCTCCGTCCCCGGCGAGGGTCTCCGAGCACTGCGGCTGCAGGTCGAGGTTGGGAGCGCCGTCCGTCAGCAGAATGATGTACTCGGGTCGGCAGCCGCCCTGCACGTAGCCGTCGCTCTGCTGCGGTCCGTTCGGGTCGTTCCAGAAGTAGTACTGCGCGCCCGTGAACATCCCGGCGATCGGCGTGCCGCCGTACGGGCGCGACGCGAGGATCACCTGCTCTACTTTGGTGTTCTGGTTCTCCTGCGACGTGATGTCGTTCGCCGTCGGGAAGTACATCATGCGGCCTTCCCACGGCGGCGCCGCAGGGTTCCGCGCGCCGACGGCCATGAGGGTGGGCGAGGTGCAGCCGGCGGGGTAACCCGTCGTGGTGGCTTGCCCGCCCGTGTTCCACCCGGGGAAGTAGCTCCACATTCCGGCGAAGGCCGGGGTGAGCACCTGGGGGTTCGCGCCCGTCGTGACGCCGATGCCCGCGCTCGGGTCGGTGTCGAACGTCATCATGCCGAAGCGCATCAGCGTGGTCGTCGCCCCGATCGCGCCGTTGTTGTTCTGCGAAAAAATGCAACTCTTCGCGTTGCTCGGCAGCTTGCCATACTGGCGCGCGACGATCGCGTTGGACGGAAAGTCCGTCGCGTTCCCGCCCGCGCCGCTGCCCGCGACTTGCGGCCCGACGCCGGCCGTCGACGGCGCACCGGGCAGGGACCCGGGGGCCATCACGCACGCGACCGACGGGCTGACCGTCGTGTCCTGAGCGACCATGCGGTGAAACGGCAGGTAGTAGCCGACGTCGTAGGACTGCACGCCGCCAATCTGGTACTCCTGCGCGAACGTGCTCCCCGCGGTGCGCGGCATCGCGACGCAGTTGAAGCCGTTCTGCAGGGTCCCCGTCAGCGCGGTCTGCACGGTGTTCCACCGATTGGCCACCGGCGTCTGGTTCCAGTTGCAAAGGATCGTCCCGGCGCCCGTGTCGGTGCAGTTGCACGTGTTCGCCGCAGTCGCCTCCGGAAGCGTGCCGTCGATCATCCGCTCCATCGACCCCGAGTTGTCGATCATGAGCAGGACGTTCGGGAGCGGGGGGTTGGTGTCGATCTGCTGCGCCTTTGCACGGGCTGGCACCGCGAGCAGGACGACGCCCGTCCACACTGCGTACGACAACTGGACGATTCGCTTACTCATGACGTCCGCTCTCCTCACCTCGGGCACTGGACCGGACCGGCCACCACGCGCGCGCGCTGCATCTCGAGGCCTTCGCCGCTGAACT
Organism: uncultured Myxococcales bacterium; assembly: GCA_937998045.1. Lineage (GTDB taxonomy): Bacteria > Myxococcota_A > Polyangia > Polyangiales > Polyangiaceae > Palsa-1150. The sequence goes on along the minus strand of CALKVG010000166.1, from coordinate 5,886 downwards.
GCGACGTCGAATCGGCGCCCTGCTGCCAGGCGAACACCGGCTGCGTGATGCCGTTCGCCGTCAGGGTCAACTGGATGAAGCAGAAGTGAAGGTCCGTCGCGTAGCGCGAGGGCGGGCTGAGCTCGACGGGATCGGTCAGCTCGACGAAGAAGTCTCCGTTCATGGGCGTGGCGCCGAAGCTTCCGGGGGCGAAGCCCGCCGCGTAGGGCCTGGAGCCGGTGTAGTTCACCGTGATCGTCGTCCCGGGCCACCCCTGTTTGAAGTCTTGATTGTCCTCGAGGCGACGGCACGCGCGCGTCAGCGGGTCCGCGGTCGTGGGGACGCCGGGCAACGAGAGGCACACCGGGTCCGGGTTCGTCAGCATCAGGCCCATGTAAAACTGGGCCTTGGTCGCGATGAGATCGTGCGACGCCCCGAGGATGCCGTACTCCGCCAGGTAGTGCGTCTGCGTGTTCTGCCGCTCGTTGCCGCTCGTTCGTAGCTCGTTCGAGGCTGCAGCGAGCGCGTAGATCCCCACCGAAGCGAGGACGGCGATCGTCATCGCGACCAGGAACATCGCGGCGCCACTCTGCCGGCGGCGGCGCCCGGATCGGCGCTTGGCGAGGGCGAGCGATTCCATCAGTAATAGTTCCTCCCCAGGTTTGGGGTGCTGACCTCGGCGGTCATCGTCCTCGTGCGCGCCCACCGCAGCGTGGCGTCGGGTTTCGCGGGGCAGGGGGCCAGCACGCAGTAGCGGTAGAGGAACTCCTCGTTCGGGTTGTTCTGGGTGGCCGGTATGTTCGCGGTGCGGTCGGGTTGCGCCGTGCGCGTGGCCAGCCGGACGCGGATCGCGCGGATGCGCTGCGGTCCTTGGAGGGGCGAGGGGACCTGCGAGACGTCCTGCGCCCACAGATAGTTCGACTTGCCGTCGTCGAAGCCGAAGGTGGTGAGGCTCGGCGCCTGGTTGCTCAAGCCGGCGTCGACCGTGAACGCGAAGTCGAGGTCCACGGCGTACTCGGCGACGATCTCGCTGGTCTGCGGCACGAGCACGCCGGTCGCGTCGACGAACGTGCGCATCAGATCGTATTTCGCCGGATCGGCGGTTCCCGGCTGCAGCGGGACGTTGTTGAGCGCGTTCACGTACTGCGCGGGCTCGGGGTCCTTGCCGCCCGGGCCCGTGATCTCCCAGCGCACGATCTGCACGGGGTTGATCCACGCGCGCCCGGCCGCGTAGCCGCTCAAGCTGCTGACGGTGCTCGTCGTCTGCGCGGTCCGGATGGGCGTGTTCGTCGAGTCGATGTCCACGTACGGGTAGGGCTGCGGCGCGCCGGTCATGGTCGTGAACCCGGCGGCGACGTTCTCCGGGCACGTCGCCAGGTACTGCGTGTGCCCGGCATCGTCGACGAGGCGTGCGATGAACTGGGTCGCCATCCCCTTCGGCACCGGCTGGAAGATCGCGCGCAGCTCGTCCGGCGCGGCCGTCGGGCCCACCACGTTGAGCCGGTACATCGCCGGCGACGTCGGCACGAGCAGGATGCGCTGGCAGTTGCCGCTGGGCGGCTGGACGACGGCGACCTCGAACTGGTCCGCCGTTGTCATGTTCCCGCCGATCTCGACGTAGTCGGGGGCCAGCGCGGGATTCTGGTTCGCAGAGAGCGGCAACAAATTCTGCGTCACGGACCCACCGTCGGCGAGGTGCACGGCGGCGAGCTGAAGGATGCCCTTCATGTTCGCGTTGATGCCCTGGACGTTGTTCGGGTCGGTCGGCGCCCGCGCGATCGCGGTGTCCGCCTGGATGTTGCCGGTGCTCATGAACCCCGCGCGCGCCAGGTCGGCGCGCAACCGGTCCATCGCCGAGCGAAGCGATGCCTCCGCCGCCGCGTTCCGCATCTCTTCGTGAAACGTCGCGGTCGCCGACCGCGACAGGCCGACGATGCCCATCGCGACGATGAGCCCCGCCACGAGCGCCACGGTGAGCTCGACGAGCGTGAAGCCTGCCGTCGCGGGCCGCCTCATTGGGGTGCGTTCTCCTTGATCGCCGTCGTCAGGTAGATCGCGTGGTATTGCGGTTGCTGCCCGAGGCTGAACGGGTCCGGATTGGCCTGGCTGGCGACGGCGTCGGTGCAAAAGCCCGAGGCGGTGCCCCCCACCGGCGAGTTGTAAAGACCGCGCGGCCAGAGGACGCGCACGTCCGCGCGAATCAAGCCCGGCTCGCCCGGCAGGGACTGCTGTACGAGCCACGTCAGCCGGACGTTCGCGCAGAACGTGGCGTTCGGCAGGTTCGTCTGGGCGACGTCGCGTCCGAGGATGTCGAACCCCGGGCTCCACGCTTCGGGGGCCGTGCCCATGTAGTCGGTGGGGAGAAACCAGGCGCCCGTCACATGGTTCGAGAGGAGCTTCGCGTTGGCGAAGTTGTTCCCGCTCGGGTTCGCGGAGCTCGGCAGCGTCCACTGCATCGAGTCTTTGTGGAGGCGCTCGACCCACGTACGCGCGATCGAGTTGGCCAGATCGGTCATGCGCGCGTCCATGTCCCCCTGCATCGTGGCCTTCTGCATGCTGATGACGGCGGCGGCGCCGATCGCCATCACGGTCATCGCCATCAAGACCTCGACGGCGGTGTATCCGGCGGCGTGCGCACGCGCGGCTCGCGATCGGGGTCTCTCGAGGAGGGACGGGAGAATCATTCTCGGCCGTCGCCCTCACACGTGGGAAAAGAGTCGCGCCATCCCGTTGGGAGGCACGAGGACGCTTCGGTAGTTGCCGCCGCCGGCGCGCGTGACGCGCAGCTCGAGCGGGGTGATGGCCGGGAGCAGACCGTCGAACACGGGGGGCCCGGCGCCGAAGAACAAATAGGACCGGCCGAGCGGCGTGTAGCAGACGAACCCCGACGCGAACGCCGTCGCGGTGTTGTTCGTGGGGTCCGGGTACGAGAAAGCCTGGGTCTCGATGTCGGCGTCCGCCTCGATCGTGCCGTTGAGGTTGACGCCGTCGACGAGGAGGACGTTCGTATTGGTCGTCGCCAGGGGATTCCAGCTCGTAGGCGACTTGCACGTCGCGATCGGCGTGCGGTTGAGCCCACCCGTCGCGTTCGCGTTGGGGGCCACCGCCTCCCAAACCTTGAAGGTGCCGCGGTCGGCGGTGCCGTTGGCGCTCATCGCCAGGACCACGGCGCCGCCGCGCGCGATGGCGCGCGTCCGCGCGGACCGAAAGAGCTGCATGACGGCGCCGGCGTCGTCGTACGCGTGCCGATCGAAGCGGCCGACGGACATCGACGGGATGGCGAGGGCCGCCACGATCCCGATGATGATGACGACGACGAGCAGCTCGATGAGCGAAAAGCCTCCGCCGTCGCGACGACGCAACGATGCAGTGCGCACCAAGGACGACATCCGGATCCCGCAGCCCTCCGGTCCGGAAGAGCAAGCGACGTGCCCTCCCTCAGAACCCGCATTTTTGCTCGAATTGCGCCGACTTCGCTCGCTTCGCGTCCGTCGCCGGCGCAGCAACGATTTCCACGCCTTGCAAAACGTGCGGACCGGCGGGCGCGCGTGCTATTGGCGCCAGCCGGGATGTCCTACCGGCCTGCCGTCACGCTCGGCTGCTGTCTCCTAGCCTCCTTTTCGCTGATCGGGTGCGACAAGGGCACCGATACGAAAAGCGATCGCCCGCCCCCCCCGCCGCCGGCTGCGTCGGCGATCCCCGGTGCTGCGGATGTCTGCGCCAACGGCGGCGGGCAAGACACCGACCCCATCAGCGCCCCCTTCGTTCCTCGCAGCGCGGGCGGGTTTTGCCTGGACCCGCAGACCGAGCCGAAGACGTACGGCGACAAGGGCAAGCTCTCGATGGACGACGTCTGCACCACCGCGTTCGACGGCGAGTGCGAGGTGTACAAGCGCTTCGGGCTCGATCGGGTCGTCGTTCTCCGGTACGTGGACGGCACGGGCGCGCCGAACAGCGTCGAGGTCAACGTCTCCCGGTTCAAGACCGCCGACGGCGCGTACGCCATGTTCAGCAAGCGTGTCGTCGCCGACGGCGATCCGGCCGGTGCCAGCGTAAAGCCCCTGGCCGCCGGCGGCGCCGGAGCGACGAGCAGCAGCAACGCCTACGTCTGGCGCGGGCAGTACCTCGCCGAGCTGACGTTCGTCACCGAGGACACGAAGATGACGCCGCAGGCGATGGCTCAGGCCAACCAGCGATCGACGGGGGCTCTCGCGCACGACATCGGCGACAAGCTCCCCGGTTCGGCCGAGCTGCCTGCGTCGGCGGCGGCGCTCCCCGCCGCGCAACGGGTGCCCCTCGGGATCGCGTACTACACGAAGGACGCCCTCGGCCTCACGGGCATAGGTCCCGTCGCCGTCGGGTACTACAAGGACGGCGACAAGCGCTGGCGCGAGGTCGCGATGGTGCGAGCGGACGTCGATGCAGCCAGGGAGGCCTTCCGCGCGTTCAAGCTGCAGAAGGGCAACCTCCCCGTGAAGGGCATCGGCGACGAGGCCGTCCAGGTCGTGCTGCAAGAGGCACCGGATCGGGCAAAGGCGGAGTACGTCGTGGCCCGCAAGGGCGCCACGGTCGCCGCCGTCGGCGACGAGGAACTCGTCCTCGAGCCGTCGATGCCCTCGGACAAACAGGCGGCGCTCAAGCTGACGAAGGACGAGAAGCTCGCCAAGCTGGCGTCGTGGCTGAAGTAGCGCACGAGCGAGCGGCTACACGGACGTCGTCAGCGCTCCTGGGCGGAACCCCAAGCGCGCCGCTCGAAGCACTCGTCGGGGAGGCCGCGTTTCTTTCGGGCGAGACGCGTCGCGTCGACGAAGCGCGACGTGACCGGGTCGTGGTAGCCGCTCGCGTTCGGCAGGTCCGGCGCGTGGTCGCGGTGGTAGCGAACGATCCGGGCCATGAGCAGATCGCGTACCCACTTCCCGACGAGAGACGCCATGCACACGAGGAGATGCTTTTCATCGGCGTCGCGCACGAAGGCGATGCGGCCGAAGCCGGGCACGACGTACTCGCTGCGCGCGCGCCCTTCCTGGGCCACGGCGTGGAGCCGGCCGCTCATCGGGCCGAAGGCCGGCGCGTAGCGATCGAAGCCGCCCACCTTGCCGCACGTCGCGACGACGTCGTCCCCCGCGCGATCGCGCGCGTCCAGCGCAAGCCGCTCCATCGCGTGCAGATCGACGTGAAACCGCGTGAGGCCGCGCGAAATCCCGTCGTTCAGCCGCCGCGTGCAGGTGACGACACATGCGGCGCGGACGACTCGAACGCCCTGCGCCTCGAGCCGGGCCAGGTCGCGCTCGACCTTGGCCACGAGCTTCGCCTCGGCGACAAACGCCTCCCCCGACGTGTTCCAGCACTGCTCGCCGTGCTGCCGCGGACATGGCGACCGAAGAGCTTCGGCCGTGTCGAGCGAGAGCGCGCGAACGAGCGCTTCGGGGCTCTCCGGCTCGGGCAGCCCCATGCGCCGCGCGATCGCTCGTGCCCACGCCTCGCCGAGGGCGGTGTCCCCGAAGGCGACGAGCCGCTTGGAGTCGCCCAGCCTCGCCCGCATCGCGCCGCGCGGACGAGCTTCGGCTCTCGCGGCGCCTTCCGGCCCGGAGGCCTCGGCGACGACCGCCGTGACGATGAGCGGCCCAAGCCGGGGTCCGAGCCCGTTCTCGTCGATGCCGATTCGGTTGCCGCTCTCGCTCACGTCTCACTCCCAGGGCTCTCGCCCGGCGCATCCTTCTAGCAGCCCTACCGGTGCGCCCTCCAGGGGCGCTAGTTGGCTGTCCCCTGGCTATCGGTTGGCCTATCGGTGGCTATCCCTGGATATCCCTGGCTGTCCCGGCGCCGTCTCAAGGGGGCGACCGCCGAGTTGGAGCCTATCCCTGTCTCTTATACACATCTCCGAGCCCACGAGACAGGCAGAAATCT